>LS483371.1:5307500-5607500 GCA_900475325.1 Paucimonas lemoignei | reverse complement strand
AGCCGATGCCGATGGTGAATTAGGAAACGTCCTACGGGTGCTGGTGTCAGCATCCGGCTTTTTGTTGTGACGCTTTGGTGCAAAGTCCTGCCTTTTCCGGCCAAGGACTTGCCCCATGTCGACCCCCGCCAATCACGCCTCGTTTACGCTGGATATCGCCGGGGTTGAGCACGATCTTCGTGTGCTGGAATTCCACGCCCAGGAGGCAATCAGCCGGCCGTTCAGTGCGCGGATTGAGCTGGTCAGTGAGCGGGCCAATCTTGATTTGGAAGCGCTGCTGCATCGTCAGGCCTATTTACGCTTTGATGGCTCTCTCAACGGCGGGGGCAACGGCCTGCACGGCCAGATCGGCGAAATCAGCCAGGGCGACTCCGGCAAGCGCTTTACCCATTACTTCATTCAACTGGTGCCCAGCCTCAAACGGCTTGAGTACCGCAGCAATCACCGAATCTTCCAGAACCGCAGCGTGCCCGACATCATCGGCCACCTGCTCAAGGACCACGGCATCCTGGCCGACGAGTACGCCTTCAAGCTGCGCCAGCCGTGCAAAGCTCGTGAGTACTGCACCCAATACCACGAAACCGACCTGCATTTTCTGCGACGCCTGTGCGAAGAAGAGGGCCTGCACTTTCACTTCCAGCACAGCCCTGAAAAACACCTGCTGGTGTTCGCCGATGATCCAATTCAGCTGCCCATCGTGCAGACGCCGGTTCTGTACAAGCAGGGCAGTGGGCTGGTCGGCGAGGCACCGGTCATCAGCAGCTTCAGGCTGCGCCTTGCCACCCGAACGGGCAAAGTCGCGCGGCAGAACTATCACTTCGAGCAACCTAAGGTGGACCTGCTCAACTCCGCCGATGGCGAAGGGCGCAAGGACCTCGAAGATTACGCTTATCCGGCGGCATATACCGACGGCGACACGGGTGGTCGTCAGGCCCGAAAAGCCCTGGAGCGCCACCGCAGCGATTACCGTCAGGCCAGTGGCGAAAGTGACCAACCGGCACTGATCAGCGGCCATCTGTTTCAGCTCGAACACCCCAACCCGGACTGGAATGCCCAGTGGCTGCTGACCTCTGTGGTCCACACCGGCAAACAGCCGCAAGTGCTGGAAGAATTCGCCCACAGCAGCGCTGCGTCAGGGCAATTTGATCAAGGCTATCGCAACAGCTTCCAGGCGGTTCCGGGGCTGACACCCTACCGTCCACCGTTCAAACATCCCAAACCCCGACTGCTGGGCAGCCAGCACGCGCTGGTCACCGGCCCGCTCGGCGAAGAGGTGCATTGCGACGAATACGGACGGGTCAAGGTCAAGTTCTTCTGGGACCGCGAGGGCGGGCTTAATGAGCATTCCAGCTGCTGGCTGCGGGTCGCCACCGGCTGGGCCCATGATCAATACGGCGCGGCGATGATCCCCCGGGTCGGCATGGAAGTGGTGGTCGGCTATTTCGAATCCGATCCGGATCAGCCCTACGTTCAAGCCTGTTTGCCCAACGCGACCACCCGTGTGCCGCTGAACCTGCCCGCCCAAAAGACCCAGACCCTGCTCAAAACCCAAAGCAGCCCAGGTGGCGCCGGCTACAACGAGCTGCGCATCGAGGACGCCAAAGGCCGCGAAGAAATCGCCATCCGTGCGCAGCGGGACTGGTCAGAGCTGGTGCTTAACGACCAGTCGATTCAGGTCGACAACCAGCGCAGCGTGCTGGTGACCGGGCTTTCCAGCCATGAGCTAAAGGCCGATGAACATCACCTGACCCATGGGGCGCGCAATACCAGGATTGGTGCTGATGACTCGCTGAAGGTGGTGGGGAGTCAGCATATTGAAGTGGCGAGTCATTTGGTGAATGCGACCGACGAAATTCATCTAAATGCCGGAAGGCACATGGTAGTCAACGGCACGCTCAGTACAACGATCAAAGCGGGTGGACACTGGTTGTCTATTTCCTCGGCCGGGATTTTCAGCAGCACGTTGATTCTGCCTGGTGGTGCTCCAGTCACGGGAACGCCTGCTGTGCCAATACCACCTGTGGCGCTTACCCAAAAAGTCGCCCCAGCGGGCGCCCCGTCCACGCCGGTTTCTGACGTTGCCGTGCAAGCCCTTCGTGATGAGCACAAGTTATTCCCACCGCGTTGTGAAGCGTGCGAAGCGGCGGCTGCCGAACTGGCTGCCGGAGCCTAAGTGATGACATATCCCTCTCAAGCCAATTACTTGTTGATTGACGGCGCCCTGAGGCCGGACGCGCTGGTTGGGCTTTATCTACGACATGAACTGTTCGAGATTGAGCCGCTGTATATGGACACTCGCTGGAAGGACCTTTATGACCTGGGACCGATTCTGGTCAAGCCTCTGCCGGACAGTGCACTGCTGTCAGGCTGGCTGGCAGAGGAGTCGCTGTGGGGCGATTCAACGCTCATCTACAGCCAGGCCCCCATCCAGCAGGTTGCCGACCATCTGCGCCACTTCATCAACCCGCCGGACTCTCGAGGCGGAAGTGGCTTGCTGCGTTTTGCGGACCCTCTGGTCGCGCATTTCTGGCTGTCGAGTTACCCGGCCAGTTCAGACGCGCACCTTGGGCCTATCGAACACTGGTGGGTAGCCAAGCCCAGGCAGCACTGGGAGCCCAAGGCGGAGATCCCGTGGCAGGTATTCAACGGCCCAACCTCTCAAACGACTTGGGATGAGCGAAATGCTCTGCTGGGTGAGGGACAGTTGGTTGCGCTTGATCGGGCGCAGCATGTGCGGTTTATCGCGCGCGTCCACGAGTGGCTCGATGAGCTAAATCCTCAGTTCTTTGCTGCGATGAGCAGTGAGCAGATCAGCGAATGGCTGAGCTCAACCCTGCAAAGCGGCCTCGCTTGGGGGCTTGTCACTGAGCGAGCCTTGATTCTCTGGGCCGAGGCTTGTGTGGATCTAGGCCAAAACTTCATCTCCCAAAGTGTGTATCAAAACTGGCTGAGCAATGAGTTGAATCCCCCCTTGCCACCCGATATTCGGATCAAGGCGTTTGATGAGTATCGCCAGTCGCAAAAGGACACTGCACATGACTGATAAAAACGGCACCTTGACGCAGCGTCGCGATGCTCGGTTTCCCGATAAGCCGCTGTCCGGTACCGGCACTTGCCCGTTCAAAGGCCCGGACATCGCCATCGTCCCGATGCGCTACGCACTGGATCGCTCGCGCTATGACATCGACCCCGCCCAACTCACGCCGCTGAGTGCCGAAACCCAGTGGGAGTACTTCAAACCGCTGCAAAGCCGGGGCCATACCTTGCGCCAACTGCGTGATGGCTTTGTATACGTCTATGACGAAACAGCTGAGGTCCTTCACGAGTACCGCTACGACGCTAAAGACGCCAGCCTGACGCGTGTCGACTGGGCTGAAGCCCTGCCGACGCTCGACATCCGCCCAGCCGAGGGCGAGCGTCGTACGCATCTGCTGTACCGACTCACGCACAAGCTGCGCATCGCATTTTCGCCCTGGCAGTGGACCTGCCGCATGTGCCAGTTGATGAGCAGCAGCGGCGTCAATCGCATGTCGTGGATGCGGGAGCTGGACCTGCGCGAATACAGCCGAAAAAAATCCACACGTCACGGCCTGCCCTTGACCCGACTGAGCAATCGGGTGGTGGCGGATGTCGATCCTTACCCGATTAACCACGACGGACGCTTTACTGACTCTGCCCACCCACCAGTGGCGGACGAAGAGGATAAGTACCCCTCCGTTGCGCTGGCCGCCGATGTGCTCTGGACGGGGACCGTTCCCGATAAAGAAAGCGCGGTGCTGATCGCGCTGGATGACCCCGTCGCGATGCTTGAAGACCTGGGTATGCAGCTGGCGGCGGATCAGGCTGCGCTCTTTGAGTTTCAGGCGGAGCATGAACACGCGCTGAATATCGCGGGTGTCGTCGAGAATCTGTGTGGGGTGGGGGGAGACAAGGCCTTATTGCCTGCCTCGGTGCGCGATGATGAGGTGAAGACTCGGCAATACATTCACGACATCGAGGCGTATTTCGAGCAGCTGCAGGTTGAGCACGACCTCAAGGACAGTGCGGACGGCCAGGCCCTTGGGCTGATCGAGGCTCCATCGGCGGCGCTTGGTGA
The DNA here is from genome assembly GCA_900475325.1 of Paucimonas lemoignei. Lineage (GTDB taxonomy): Bacteria > Pseudomonadota > Gammaproteobacteria > Pseudomonadales > Pseudomonadaceae > Aquipseudomonas. The sequence goes on along the minus strand of LS483371.1, from coordinate 5,603,404 downwards.
AGAGATAAAAGCTCGTTACGGGGCACTGCCGAATCCTGAGCTGCGCACAAGTTGGCAGAGCCGTCGGAAGTGGCGGCGCGAAGTCGATCTGGACGCCGCCCGAGATTATTCGGCAGCCCAGCAAGCTCAGCTTAAAACCTTGCGTGCCCGGATTACCGACACTCAGGAAGACATCAAGGTCATCGCTGAATGGACCGGCACCAAACCGATGCGATTGTTCGTCGACACCACCCATCCTGCGTCGCTGCTTTGCCTGCTGGACGTGATGTCTGACCTGCTGTGCAACCTTAGCCAGGATCTGAGCTTTTCAAGCTGGCTGCAAAAGGAGGAAGAAAAGAGCAAAACCCTGCTGGGTCTGACCCGCTTCGGATTCTCGCAGGCCATCAAAGAGGCCCTGACCGGCGAAGCCAATCGGATCATGCAAGGCGTCTCTGACTTCACTGCGTTGGCCGGTCGAGCAGGCGAACTGAATGGATTTCTGAACCACCAGGCACTTGCGGAAAAATCCTGGATAAAAACCCTGACTGGACCGGCGCGGTTGACGCTGAGCGCTTTAGAGGAATTGGCCAAGGGGGCGGGCAGAACAGCGCTGGAAAATATCCAGCTGGCTTTCCTTCCCGTCGATAGCCGCCTGTCCAAAGGTGCCGTGGGTGACAGCGCCGCCCTGATGCTGCGCAACTTGGTCATGGGCCACGTGCTGCTCAGCCACCCCGAGAAAATGCAGATCAACGAAGACTTCGCCAAGCGCCACGCTGCTTGGCGAGCCGACTTGAAGAAGGGCCGCGACCTCTACCAAACCGCCCAACACCGCTGGCTTTATCAGGCAAATGAGTACGACCGCCGCGCCACCGCCAAGCTGATGCAAGACATACAGCGCGAGCAGAAACTCCACCTGCTCAACGAACCCAAACCGTTTGACTACCACAGCAAACGCTACGCCGAGGCGATGCAAAACAAGATATCCAGCTTCTTCGCCCGCAACGGCCAATTAACCCAGGAATGGACCCTCCAGGCCAAAGCCTGGAGCGCCGAACACGGCCTCAACGCTGCCGCAATTACCTGGGGCATTGCGGCCATCAACCTGTTCAACACCATGATCACCTACGAAATCGCCAGCCGGGATGGAGAGCTGAGCAAGAAGGATTGGGCGAAGGTGACATCTGCTGCTGCGTATACGGGGAATGCGCTGATGGCGGTGTTTGTTGAGACTGGGTGGTTAGCGATGAAGGATTTAGGAGCCCTCGATGAAAAGGGGGAGTACAAAAAAATCACTCAAAAATCTGCTGCTCAATGGCGACGCTCGGGCAGGCCTGAATTTGGGAAGTTGATAAAGGGATTTGGGCCGAGATTGGTTGGCTTGGGTGGATTTTCGGTGGTGGCTGCTTCGCTCGAACTCTGGGACATCTGGGATGATCTGCAAGGAGCGACTGGCCTGGATCGGTCGATGCTCTGGGTTAAAGGTTCTGCGGTGTCAGCGATGATAGGATTTGGTCTGGCGCAAATTGTTGCAGGTACCATGGCCCTTGTCGGAGATAGCTCGTACCTGTCATTTGTTATGAGTCCGTGGTTCGCAGGTGCGGTTGTTATTGTCGGATTGTTATATCTTTTTGCGGTGCTCGCCCTTAATTACCTTAAGCGGGATGTGATTGCTGATTGGCTTCGTAAGTGTATTTGGACACGGTATCCAGCCGAGCGTTTTAAAAGCCAGCGTGAGGAGAATGTGACCTTTCAGGAGATCCAATTAAGTCCGGCGTTGTTCGTAAAACCAACAATGGAGATGAAGTTAGTCAATGTCGGAGATATAGGCTATCAGGTTCGGGAGCTCCCCTCTGGAGCTTGGCTCCAGTTGAGGATACCTGCAACTTTACGGGGCGAAACGATATACGTAAATTCGGTCACCAGTTATCGCCCTTCGCAAATCATGCCTGTTACGGCTTTGGATGGTGGTATTCATGAGTATTTGATTGATCATGGGTCTCCGGAGTCGATCGATAATTGGGGTCGGACTTCCGATAAAAAGGCCCAGAGAATTTATGATGTTGAAGTTTGTAAGGTGTTGCCCGATTCTGAGGAAGATATTATTTGGCAAGCATGGGTTCCGATCGATGACAAAGCAAAGTATCTGGAGTTGCAAGTGTGGTACTCCCAAGAGGCTTTGACAGCAAGAGAAGATGACAAGGGGTACCGTTTTCAGGTGGAATTAGTATCTGGTGGTACTTACGATAATAAGGAAAGCCGCATGCCTAGGGCTGCAAGCGGCTCGTTGCCAGTTGAAAAATTGGGCGGTCGTGGCAATGCAGCCATGTTGTGGGTACCTTGGTAAGAGTGACATATGGAGAGAAAATTTATCTCAGCTGCAGATAAGTCAGCTCTGAAGGATGCGGCAATTTCTTTAATTGTCAAATCACCACTAATCATGGACTGGAGAATTAAGGCCCACCCTCATCGAACATTTTCGGTTGATGTGGGCCTCGGATCTATGACGGCAATTGCATCGGCCGTATATTTATGGATTCTCTTTTTTATGGAGGACTCATCCGCGCGTGATTTTTTCAAGGTTACAACAGCCATTGCCCCTTTACAAATGGGTTTTTTTTGGTGGGTGGCCCGAAAAAAAACCGTCTGGAATTACAAGATTTCCAGCGTAGGAGGCTTTGTCGAGTGGTGGGAGGATTATTTCGAGAACACTAAGTATTTCTTCAGAGGAATTGCATTATTTGCAATCGTGTGCATCTTCATTATGATTTCAATCGCCCCAGAAATGGTATGGGCAATAGCAGGTATCGGCGGCATGGTAATACTTGCTGCGATAAGACTAATGACCTGGGAAAACGAAATCGAATGGCAGCGTTTCACTTGGGATCGGCCGCAACGCATATTTGCTGACCGTAAGCGAGGCATGGTGGTCCTTGAGCGTAACTATGATCCGGACGAACCATTTTGGGAGAACTACTTGTATGTTCAAGTGTTCCTGTCGAAAGATCAGATTGATGAGTTTCTGGCCCTTTGCAAAAAATATGCGCCCAGTGATGTGGAGTATGAAGAAGGTGATTTCCTTGAGTAATCGACCTTTCCTATATGCGCATGCTCAACTTGCGTGTGTCTTTAGTCAAGGAGGTATGCGTATTGTTAATAATGTCGAGTTCTGACAAACAAACCCAAAATGGTGATCTTAATGGCCGTCAAGAGTTAATGCAATGGGAGATAAAAGCCCATGCGCACCCGGTCATACTTATGGATGCCGGAATGGCGGTGCTTGGCTTAATACCATTAATGTTTTTTCTCTATGGGTGTTTTTTTCATGAAAATGAAAATACTAGATATATATTCACGGATATACCCATATTCGGCATGATGCTGGTCTTTATCATGTGGATAGGAATCGCCCGACAAAAAACCTTTTATTCTTACCGCGTCACCGAAAAGGGGGGCGAGGTCAAGTACTGGTTGCACTTTCCAAAATGTTCCGGGTGGATATTTAAAGGCATTGCGATTTTTGCATTAGTCACCGTACTGGCCATAATCGCGATCATGCCGATGATGATTTTCGCTTTAGTTGGCGTTGGCGCTATCACCATCCCGGCTGCGTTGAAGCTACTGGCTTGGGAGAACGAAGTCGATAGCGATAGTTTTGAGTGGGATAGAGTGCAGTTGATATTGACGGATCGAAAGAGAAACCTTGTGATCCTTGAGCGACGATACGATCCCGATATACCTTTTGAACAAAATTACATGTGCTTTCAGGTTTTTTTACCTAAATATCGGCTTGAGGAGTTTCTGGAACTTTGTAAGCAATACGCCCCTTCTACGGTCGATTTCGAAGAGGGTGATGGTGGGTATTAGAATTCAAAAAGAATCTTATTTTTAAGTGCCAGAGTCGTATATACGAAATACGCTCTACTCAATCTCGTTGCCATGATCGCTAGAGACCCAAGTTTGATCTTTTTCGGATTTGGCGCTGCAACCATTGTAGCGATTGCTGCTGTCAGGCTGCTCAATTGGGAAAACCCCGTCGAGCATCACTACACTGACTGGACTCGCTACGACCTCGTCTTCATCGACCGCAAACGCAAAATGTTCGTCGCCTTCTTGAAAACCGTCATCCCAAACGCCGAATTCCGAGAAGCCAAGTGGGAATGGTGACCCTTCCACATCCCTCGCAACAGACCCTCCCAACGTCGGGAACGAACCCCGTGAAACACGCGTCATAACCTCGCTTGAGCCTGCACCCACTGGCCTGCGATTAGGCCTCGCGGGCGCTTCCATGTTTTAATTGAACGCTCGTTCAATTAAAACCGGTGGTTCGCTGCCCGCTCATTTCAGGAGGCTTACCCTTGTCTAACCCGTTTGTTGCTGTCTTTTCCTTCGAGTCGGAGGTGCACATTTCATGAGTGCATCTGCTGCTTCATCCAGCGGTTCTGTCCGCATGAATCCGCCGGTTTTTTACTTCGCGGCGACGTTTATTTTGCTGTTCGGTGTGACGGTCATTGCCTTCCCCGAAGCGTCCGGTCAATGGTTGCTGGCGGCGCAGAACTGGGCGGCCAATACGGTCGGCTGGTATTACATGCTGGCCATGACGATCTATCTGGTCTTCGTGGTGGTCACCGCCTTGTCTGGCTACGGCAAGATCAAGCTCGGTGCCGACCACGACGAGCCCGAATTCAGTTATCTGTCCTGGGCGGGCATGCTGTTTGCCGCCGGGATTAGCATCACGCTGTTTTTCTTCTGTGTCTCCGAGCCGCTGACCCACATGCTGGCGCCGCCCCAAGGCGAGGGTGGTACGACGGAGTCCGCGCGCCAGGCGATGCAGTTGCTGTTCCTGCATTGGGGTCTGCATGGCTGGGGCGTGTTTGCCTTTGTCGGCATGGCGCTGGCTTACTTTGCGTATCGGCACAATCTGCCATTGGCTTTGCGTTCGGCGCTGTATCCGCTGATCGGCAAGCGCATCAATGGGCCTATCGGCTACGCAGTGGATGGCTTCGGCATCATTGCGACGATTTTCGGGCTGGGTGCCGACATGGGCTTTGGGGTGTTGCACCTCAATTCCGGGTTGGATTATCTGTTCGGTATGCCGCATACCCAATGGATTCAGGTCGGGCTGATCACGCTGATGATGGGCGCGGCGATTCTGGTAGCCATTGCCGGTGTCGATAAGGGCGTGCGCGTCATGTCTGACATCAACATGCTGCTGGCCTGTGCGCTGTTGTTGTTCGTGTTGTTCGCAGGTCCCACGCAGCACCTGCTCAATACGCTGGTGCAGAACATCGGTGATTATCTGGGCGCCTTGCCGACCAAGAGTTTCGATGTATACGCCTACGATAAACCCAGCGATTGGCTGGGCGGTTGGACGGTGTTTTATTGGGCCTGGTGGATTGCCTGGTCGCCGTTTGTAGGGTTGTTCATTGCGCGGATTTCCCGTGGCCGGACCATCCGCGAGTTCGTCTTTGGTGTGCTGTTGATCCCGCTGGGTTTCACCCTGGCCTGGATGTCGATCTTCGGCAACAGCGCCATTGATCAAGTGCTCAACCACGGGATGGTGGCGCTGGGGCAATCGGCGATTGATGATCCATCGCGCACGCTTTACCTGCTGCTGGAAACCTATCCATGGAGCAAAACGGTCATCGGTGTGACGGTGTTCATCAGCTTTGTGTTCTTCGTGACCTCGGCGGATTCGGGCACGGTGGTGCTTTCGACGCTGTCTGCCAAAGGCGGTAACCCGGATGAAGACGGCCCGAAATGGCTGCGCGTGTTCTGGGGTGTGGCGACGGCGCTGATCACCAGCGGCCTGCTGTTCTCCGGCAGTATCGATGCGCTGAAATCCGCAGTGGTGCTGACCTCGCTGCCGTTCTCGTTGATTCTGTTGCTGATGATGTGGGGCCTGCACAAGGCGTTCATTATGGAATCCCAGCGTCAGATCGCCCAGCTATACTCGCTGGCTCCCGTTTCTGGCGCGCGGCGTGGTGGTTGGCGTCAGCGTTTGAGCCAGGCTGTGCATTATCCGTCGCGAGACGAGGTGTATCGCTTCCTTGAGCAGACGGTTCGCCCGGCGACCGAGGAAGTCACTGCGGTGTTCGCTGAAAAAGGCCTGCATGTCATTACTCAGCCTGACGCGGCCAATGACAGCGTGACGCTGGAAATCGGCCATGGCGAAGAGCGACCGTTCATTTATCAGGTGATGATGAAGGGCTTCTTCACGCCGTCGTTTGCTCGGGGCGGCATGGGCTCAAAACAGCTGAACAATCGTCGTTACTACCGCGCCGAGGTTCACCTCAGCGAAGGCAGTCAGGATTACGACTTGGTGGGTTACACCAAGGAGCAGGTCATCAACGACATTCTTGATCAGTACGAACGTCATATGCAGTTTTTGCATTTGGTGCGTTAGAGGCAGGGGTTGGTTAACGCCGCGGTCTCCCTGTGGGAGATTCTATGTCTGCCTGCAAGGCTTCTGAAAACACATAGAAGCGTTGGCTGACCTCGGACCTGTGGGAGCGAATTCATTCGCGAATGCGGTGTTCCAGGCGACGGATATGTATCGTTTGTACTGGCCCTTTAGCGAATGAATTCGCTCCCACAGGTTTTCATCGCTACAGGCAGCGCAATCAAAAAAGCCCAGGGCTGCGCGAGCAGCCCTGGGCTTTTTGGTGTGAGGCCGTTAATCAGCCTTCGTCACCCTCGTCATCGTCGCCACCATCAATCTTCATGCCCAGTTCTTTGATCTTGCGAGTCAAGGTGTTGCGGCCCCAGCCCAGCAGCACGGCGGCATCGCGACGGCGGCCAGCGGTGTGCTTGAGGGCGGTTTCGATCATGATGCGCTCGAAGGTCGGCACGGCGCTGTCCAGCAGGCTCGACTGACCGCGTGCCAGGGCTTGATCGGCCCATTGACGCAACGCTTGTTCCCAGTTGGTGACGGGGGCAGCGTCTTGCGGCAGGCTCAGCAGCTCAGGTGGCAAGTCGCTGATATGCACTTCACGGCCCGAGGCCATGACCGTGATCCAGCGGCAGGTGTTTTCCAGCTGACGTACGTTACCCGGCCATGGCAGGTGCTTGAGGTATTCCTCGGTTTCCGCCTTGAGCAGTTTCGGCTCAACCGCCAGCTCTTGCGCGGCACGGCTGAGGAAGTGTTTGGCCAGGGTCGGAATGTCTTCGCGACGATCCGACATGCGCGGGATGTGAATGCGGATCACGTTCAGACGGTGGAACAAGTCTTCACGGAATTTGCCCGCTTGCACCAGGGTTTCCAGATTCTGGTGAGTCGCGGCGATGATGCGCACGTCGACCTTGACCGGCGTGTGGCCGCCGACACGATAGAACTCGCCATCGGCCAGTACGCGCAGCAGGCGGGTCTGAGTGTCGGCAGGCATGTCGCCGATTTCATCAAGGAACAGCGTGCCGCCGTCAGCCTGTTCAAACCTACCGCGACGCAAGTTCGCAGCGCCGGTGAACGCGCCTTTCTCGTGGCCGAACAGTTCCGATTCCATCAAGTCTTTCGGAATCGCAGCCATGTTCAGCGCAATGAACGGCGACGCCGAACGCGGGCTGTGACGGTGCAGGGCGTGGGCGACCAGCTCTTTACCGGTACCGGACTCACCGTTGATCAGGACGGTGATGTTGGAGTGGCTGAGACGGCCAATGGCGCGAAACACTTCCTGCATCGCTGGCGCTTCGCCAATGATTTCCGGGGTGCGCGTCAATGTTGGCGGGATGTCGAGGCCTTGCTGCTCCTGAGCGTGCTGGTTGGCGCGCTTGACCAGAGAGACCGCTTCGTCGACGTCAAACGGCTTGGGCAGGTATTCGAAAGCGCCGCCCTGATAGGACGCAACGGCGCTGTCCAGGTCTGAATGAGCGGTCATGATGATTACCGGCAAACGCGGATGTTGCTCGCGAATGCGTGCCAACAGGTCCAGGCCACTGGCGCCGGGCATGCGGATGTCGGAGATGATCACGTCCGGCTGCTGACGGGCCAGACGGCTCATCACGCCGTCGGCGCTGTCGAAGCTTTGCGTGGTCATGCCTTCCTGTTGCAGGGCTTTTTCCAGCACCCAGCGGATGGAACGGTCGTCATCTACGATCCAGACAGTTTCACTACGGCTCATGTCGAAGCTGCTCCTTGTTCCAGCGGCAGGAAGATCGAAAACGTGGTGTGGCCAGGATGGCTGTCACACTCGATCAGTCCCTGATGCTGACTAATTATGTTCTGCGTAATCGCAAGCCCAAGCCCGGTACCGTCCGGACGGCCGCTGACCATGGGGTAGAAAATGGTTTCCTGTAGCTCGGCCGGAATACCGGGGCCGTTGTCGATGATTTCGATTTTGCTCACCAGCCTGTGCCGCACGTGGCCGATGGTGAATTGGCGCATGGCGCGGGTGCGCAGGCTGATTCGGCCCAGGCGCATCTCGTTCTGGCCGCTGATGGCCTGCATGGCGTTGCGCACAATATTGAGCACGGCCTGAATCATCTGCTCGCGATCGATCAATACATCGGGAATGCTCGGGTCGTAATCGCGCACCAGCGTGATGCGGCCTTGGCTTTCTGCTTCGACCAGACTGCACACGCGCTCCAGCACTTCATGCACGTTGGTCATGGCCAGCGAAGGCAGCTTGTTGGAGCCGAGCATCCGGTCCACCAGGTTACGCAGGCGGTCGGCTTCCTCGATGATGACGTTGGTGTAGTCCTTGAGGCTTTCTTCAGGCAGCTCACGGGCCAGCAATTGCGCTGCGCCCCGGATACCGCCCAATGGATTCTTTATTTCGTGAGCCAGGCCACGCACCAGCATTTTGGTGGTTTCCTGCTTGGAGAGCTGGGCCTCTTCCTTGGTGATGCGCAGCAAGCGGTCACGAGGATGGACCTCCAGCAGGAGCATGGTCTGGCCCTGGCTGAGGATGGGCGTCACGGCGTAATCCACCGTGAGGGTCTGGCCGGCCAATGCGGTGAGCATGGCTTCACGCTTGGTAAACGGATGCGCTTGTTCGACCGCCTGACGCAACGAACTCAGGGCTTCGGCCGATTCAGTGAACAGCTCGCTGATGAACTGCCCATGGCTGCGCTGGCCGCTGATGGCCAGCAGCATTTCCGCTGCGGGGTTCATGTACTCAAGTCGCAGGTCGGCATTGAGCAGAATGGTGGCAGTGGTGAGGTTGTCGAGTAACAAACGGTGCAGCGCGTCGCTGATAGTCATTAAAGTCGTTGACCTCTTTTGGCACATTGCAGACCCAGGCGAGCCTTGGTTCGCAGGCGCTGGTTGGTCTTCCCCAGCTTGGGTAACGCCACGGATACAGTCGTATCCCGTGCAGATAAAGGGCTGTTAATGCCAAGTTGCAAAAAACAAACCAAGGCTCCGAAAAGAAGCGTTTAATTCGCAAAACCGGGCTTTTATTGGACAGTGCGTTGCATTGGTTCATGAGTTACGGGCATTTTCGAACCAAAATGGGATGCCGTGACGCAGGGGGCGCAATATCTTGCACCAATATAGCGCTTGGCTGCGAATCGGCACGCATGGCTTCAAAAGAAGGGCAGGAAGCTGCTTTTTTCTTCGGGCTTGTCTTTGATGGGGCATTCCGGGCGCACGCCGTACTCGGGCAATTGGCACGGGTTGGCCACGCGCTTCTGCGCCAGTGAGATGCGCTGCATGTGAAATGGCTGGTTGGGCGTTCTTTCCAGCACTCTGCCGTTCTCGTCCAGGATCACCACCGAAAGCTGATGCGTGCCGCGATCGACATTCTGCAGCGGGAACACCGGGCTACGGCCAGGGGCAGCGGACGGCGCGCCATCGACTAACAGCTGGTAGCTGTGGCCCGGCTGCAGCGCCGGGTCGCTGGTGACGGTGACGATCAGGTCACCCGGCGTGCTGCGTACCGTGGCGTCGGGCTCTGGCACCAGCACCCGGAGTAACTGGTAGCGAAACATGGCCTTGTATGTCGGGATCACCGGGCTGCTTTTTACCGTGCGTTTGGGCGGGGTGCCTGTGGTGCTGTTGCTGGGCGGGATGTCCACGCGCTTGGCGTTCTTGTGCGGCTGATCGGTAAAGACCCGATTTCCCGCGGCGTCGATGTAGGTGTACACATCCGCCATGGCGGGGATGGCTGACAGCATCAGCCCGCAGAGCAAGGCGCTGCGCAGTAAGGTGAAATTAACGGTTGCCGACATGGACGCGCTGCACAGTAAAAGTAAGGGTCGGACTTTGCTGGATGATGCGCCCGTCATCCAGTACTACCACGGCGAAGCTGTGCTCGCCGCGAGGCAGATTGACCACTTGCAGGCGCGGGACGTTACCCGGTTGCCCATATTGGCTGCCATCGACCAGTAACTGCAGCTGATGCCCGGGGGCCAGGCGCGGCTGGATCGCAACCCCAATCGTGAACGTGCCGTTGTTGGCACGCAGCGCTCCGCCATCGGGCAGGTCGATGAGCTCAAGCTTTTCGTAGACTTCGGCCAATGGGGTCGGGGATGCCTGGGTCTGCGGAGGCGCTGTTGGGGCGGGCAGTTTCTGTGGGTCAACGCTGTTCAGGGGCGGTAATTCGACAACCTGAGCCTTTACGCCATCGGGCGGCTGATTGCTGAACGCGGTATTGCCGTTGGCATCGGTGTAGCGATAAATCTGCGCAGCAGCGGGAAGCGCGACCATGATCAGCAGCAGGCAAGTGAGGCGATGAAGCATGCAGACTCCGGTGCGATAAGACGGCTGGCGATGTGAGGCAGCATAGAACACATCAGTTGAAATGCTCAGGCTTCATTTTTGGATGACACACAATTCCCCTGTGGCACGTATCAGCGCCAGATCGTGGATCGAGTCAGTGGCCTGGCGTTGGCGCTGCTGGTTGAGCCATGCGGGGCAGTGCGGGTCCTGACGATAGGGTGCGAATGCTGCGTAGTTTTGCAGCAGTCGGGTTTGCAGCTGATCCAGCTGGGGGCGGATCTGCCCAACCAGATCGGGTCGCGCAGTAGTCGGTGCGCTGCCCGCAGCGGTCCACTTTGCCAGCAATGCGTACTGCACCAGCTTGTTGGCTTCTATCTGTGCGGCCAGAAATTGACTGACCTCTTCGGCGTTCAGCTTGTAGGTGGGGGCAAGCCTGGCGGCAGCGGCAATCACCTGAACTTCCCGAGCGCTGTCCTGAATAGGTTTGCCGCTGTCCCACTTGGTCAGCGCCACCTGATCGGCCACGCTCAGGCGCTCGGCGATGGTTGCCAGGAGCGGGGTCAGTTGAGGTGGGGCGGGTGGGGTGACGGTTGCGGTGGTACAGCCAGCAGTGAGGGCGAGCGGGATGATCAGGGCAAGCAGATGTCTTGAATTGGGCATGGTTGAGTCTCGCCTCTAGCGCGTAAATATCCGAGCTGAAATGCATTTCTGCAGGAGCTGCCGAAGGCTGCGAATTGCGGTCTGTCATGGCAACCGGTTCGCAGCCTTCGGCAGCTCCTACAGGTCTTCATCTAAGCTTGCCTCTGATGCAACAGCTATGGGTAGTAAATATGTATCCGATACAAACCCCCGCCCACAAAAAAGGCCTCCCGAAGGAGGCCTCTTTCAGTGCGTCAACGTGGCTGACGCGACTGGATCAGCAGCTGTAGTACAGCTCGTATTCCAGTGGGTGTACGAAGGTACGTACTTTGATTTCTTCTTCGCTTTTCAGGGCGATGTAAGCGTCGATGAAGTCGTCGCTGAAAACGCCGCCTTTGGTCAGGAACGCACGACCTTTGTCCAGCTCTTCCAAGGCTTCTTTCAGGCTGCCGCAAACTTGTGGGATCTCTTTAGCCTCTTCAGGCGGCAGGTCATACAGGTTTTTGTCAGCTGCGTCGCCAGGGTGGATCTTGTTCTGGATGCCGTCCAGGCCAGCCATCAACAGTGCAGCGAAGCCCAGGTACGGGTTGGCTGCTGGATCCGGGAAGCGGGCTTCGATACGGCGGGCTTTAGGGCTCGACACGTAAGGAATACGGATCGAAGCGGAACGGTTGCGAGCCGAGTAGGCCAGCATGACTGGAGCTTCGAAACCTGGGACCAGACGCTTGTAGGAGTTGGTCGACGGGTTGGTGAAGCCGTTCAGGGCCTTACCGTGTTTGATGATGCCGCCGATGAAGAACAGAGCGGTGTCGGACAGACCGGCATAGCCTTCGCCTGCGAAGGTGTTCTTGCCATCTTTGGAGATGGACATGTGAACGTGCATACCCGAACCGTTATCGCCGTACAGAGGCTTAGGCATGAAGGTCGCAGTGCGGCCGTATGCGTCAGCTACGTTGTGTACGCAGTATTTCAGGGTTTGAACTTCGTCAGCTTTCTTGACCAGGGTGTTGAACTTCACACCGATTTCGTTCTGGCCGGCAGTCGCCACTTCGTGGTGGTGAACTTCGATGACCAGGCCCATTTCTTCCATGGCATTACACATGGAGGTACGGATTTCGTGGTCATGGTCGAACGGAGGAACCGGGAAGTAGCCGCCTTTGACGCCTGGACGGTGGCCTTTGTTGCCGCCTTCTACGTCCTGGTCAGACATCCACGAGCCTTGCTCGGAGAAAATCTTGAACATGGAGCCGGAGATGTCGGACTTGAACTTCACTTCGTCGAAGATGAAGAATTCTGGTTCTGGACCCACGAATACGGTGTCACCGATACCGGTGGACTTCAGGTATTCCTCAGCACGGTGAGCGATGGCGCGCGGGTCGCGATCGTAGCCTTGCATAGTCGATGGTTCGATGATGTCGCAAACCAGGATCAGGGTCGGCTCTTCGGTGAACGGGTCGAGAACGGCAGTTTCGTCGTCCGGCAGCAGGATCATGTCGGAAGCTTCGATGCCTTTCCAGCCGGAGATGGACGAGCCGTCGAACATTTTGCCGACTTCGAAGAATTCATCATCCAGTGCATCACGAGCCGGCATGGTCACGTGGTGCTGAGTACCTTTGGTGTCCGTGAAGCGCAGATCAATCCACTTTACGTCATGATCTTTGATGAGTTGAACCGACTTCGACATGGTGTCCTCCGGGTGGCTTAGGGCCATTTTGTAGTTTAGGCCCTTCGAAATTTGGGTGATGCCGGCGCGAATACTCTGCCATGGCAACCTGCCTCACAAGGGAGCAAATTGCATGCCAGTGCCCCGAGATGGGTTTATTGCGCCAAAGATTAACAAAACAGGGCATTTATGCCGGATTTGGAATTCGGCGTGCACCTTAATGTAGCTCGTCGTGGTGCGAGAGACCCTTTTTGGTGCGCTGATGATTGGTTGCACGATAACTGGTTAAACCTTGAACAATTTCCGCTATAATCCCGCCCCCTCTTTTTCGGCTGGCACCTCGCGCGCTGTTTTCATGAAACTAATCGTAAAAGTCTTCCCCGAGATCACTATCAAAAGCCCGCCGGTGCGTAAGCAATTCATCCGTCAGCTGGGCAAGAACATCCGTACCGTGCTCCGCGACCTGGACCCGGCACTGGTGGTGGACGGCGTGTGGGACAACCTCGAGGTGCAGACCCGGCTGACCGATCCGAAGATCCTGCAGGAAATGACCGAGCGCCTGAGCTGCATGCCGGGCATCTCCAACTTCCTGCAAGTGGCCGAGTATCCGCTGGGAGACATGGACGACATCGTCGCCAAGTGCAAGCTGCACTACGGTGATCTGCTGCCGGGCAAGATGTTTTCCGTGCGCTGCAAACGGGCAGGCAAGCACACGTTCAGCTCCATGGATGTCGAAAAATATGTCGGCAGCCAGTTGCGTCAGCAGTGCGGTGCGGCCGGTATCGAGCTGAAAAAGCCGCAAATCGTGGTGCGGATGGAAATTCGCGACAAACGGTTGTTTGTGATTCACAGCCAGCACAACAGCATCGGCGGTTATCCGCTGGGCGCTCTTGAGCAGACCCTGGTCCTGATGTCCGGCGGTTTCGATTCGACGGTCGCGGCCTATCAGGTCATGCGCCGCGGGCTTATGGCGCACTTCTGCTTCTTTAATCTGGGTGGCCGGGCGCATGAGCTGGGTGTGATGGAAGTCGCGCATTTCATCTGGAAGAAGTACGGCAGCTCCCAGCGAGTGCTGTTTGTGAGCGTGCCTTTCGAGGAAGTTCTCGGAGAAATTCTGCAGAAAGTCGATAACAGTCATATGGGTGTAGTTTTGAAGCGTATGATGTTGCGCGCTGCATCCTCTATCGCTGATCGTCTTGAAATCGATGTGTTGGTGACCGGCGAAGCGATTTCTCAGGTGGCCAGCCAGACGCTGCCCAACCTTTCGCTGATTGACAGCGCGACCGACAAACTGGTTTTGCGTCCGCTGATCACCAGCCACAAGCAGGACATCGTTGATCAGGCGGTCGAGATTGGCACTGCCGATTTCGCCAAGCACATGCCTGAGTATTGCGGGGTGATTTCGATCAACCCGAAAACCAACGCCAAGCGTAACCGCGTTGAGTACGAAGAACAGCAGTTCGACATGGCGGTTCTCGAGCGAGCGCTCGAAAACGCCAAGCTGGTATCAATCGATCGGGTTATCGACGATCTGAGCCGCAGTGTCGAGATAGAAGAAGTCAGTCAGGCCCTGGCCGGGCAGGTCATCGTGGACATCCGTCACCCGGATGCTCAGGAAGATCACCCGCTCGTACTGCCTGGCGTAGAAGTACAGGCGTTGCCGTTCTATGCATTGAACAGCCGCTTCAAGGAACTGGATAACACGCGCCAGTACCTGTTGTATTGCGACAAAGGCGTCATGAGTCGCCTGCATGCTCACCATTTGCTCAGTGAGGGGTATGCCAATGTGCGCGTTTATAGACCGAGCTAAGTGCCCGGGGCTGTTTGCCTGTGGCTTGCGTCACCGGCCCCCCGACGCCAGTCGTCTAGCCGTAACGGCTTTTAGCCGACTCTGACGTTATAAATAGCTGACTAGAAGTATTCAGCTGACCGAATCCTCTGATCGAGATACACAAGTGATCGAAAATCTACGCAACATCGCCATCATTGCTCACGTTGACCATGGTAAAACCACCCTGGTAGACAAACTCTTGCGTCAATCCGGCACCCTGGAACGCGGCGAGCTCAACGACGAGCGCGTGATGGACTCCAACGACCAGGAGAAAGAGCGCGGTATTACCATTCTGGCGAAAAACACCGCCATCAACTGGAACGGCTACCACATTAACATCGTGGACACCCCGGGCCACGCCGACTTCGGTGGTGAAGTTGAGCGCGTAATGTCGATGGTTGACTCCGTGCTGCTGCTGGTCGACGCTCAAGACGGCCCTATGCCGCAAACCCGTTTCGTGACCAAGAAGGCTTTCGAAGCCGGCCTGCGTCCAATCGTGGTCATCAACAAGGTTGACCGTCCAGGCGCGCGCCCGGACTGGGTTCTGGATCAGATCTTCGACCTGTTCGACAACCTGGGTGCTACCGAAGAACAACTGGACTTCAAAGTCGTTTACGCCTCCGCGCTGAACGGTATTGCCGGTCTGGATCACAGCGACATGGCTGAAGACATGACTCCGCTGTATCAGTCCATCGTCGACAACGTTCCAGCACCTGCCGTTGACCGCGACGGTCCGTTCCAGATGCAAATCTCGGCACTGGACTACAACAGCTTCCTGGGCATCATCGGCGTTGGCCGTATCGCTCGCGGCAAGGTCAAGCCAAACACTCAGGTAGTGGCTATCGACGCCAACGGCAAGCGCCGTAATGGTCGTATTCTGAAGTTGATGGGTCACCACGGTCTGCACCGTGTAGACGTTGAAGAAGCTGCTGCCGGCGACATCGTCTGCATCAGCGGCTTCGAAGAGCTGTTCATCTCCGACACCCTGTGCGACCCACAGAACGTTGAAGCGATGAAGCCGCTGACCGTTGACGAACCTACCGTTTCCATGACTTTCCAGGTAAACGACTCGCCTTTCTGCGGTAAAGAAGGCAAGTTCGTGACTTCCCGTAACATCAAGGAACGTCTGGATAAAGAGCTGCTGTACAACGTTGCACTGCGCGTTGAAGAAGGCGACACCGCTGACAAGTTCAAGGTCTCGGGCCGTGGCGAGCTTCACCTCTCGGTACTGATCGAAACCATGCGTCGCGAAGGCTTCGAAATGGGTGTTGGTCGTCCAGAAGTGATCATCCGTATGGTTGACGGCGTTAAGCACGAACCGTTCGAAAACGTCACCATCGACCTGCCGGAAGAGTCCCAAGGCTCGATCATGGAACAGATCGGTATCCGTAAGGGCGACCTGACCAACATGGTTCCGGATGGCAAAGGCCGTGTTCGCCTTGAGTACAACATCCCGGCTCGTGGCTTGATCGGTTTCCGTAACGAGTTCCTGACTCTGACTTCCGGTGCTGGCATCCTGACCTCGATCTTCGACCGTTACGACGTGATGAAGTCGGGCGACATGTCCGGCCGTCAGAACGGCGTTCTGGTTTCGGTTGCGACCGGCAAGGCGCTGACCTACTCCCTGGAAACTCTGCAGGCACGTGGCAAGCTGTTCCTGGGCCACGGCGAAGACGTGTACGAAGGTCAGATCGTCGGCATCAACAGCCGCGACAACGACCTGGGTGTAAACCCAACCAAGGGTAAGAAGCTCGACAACATGCGTGCTTCCGGTAAAGACGAAACCATCGCTCTGGTTCCGCCTATCCGTTTCACCCTGGAACAAGCGCTGGAATTCGTTCAAGAAGACGAATTGTGCGAAGTGACTCCAAAGTCGATTCGCCTGCGTAAGAAAATCCTTGGCGAAAGCGAGCGTACTCGCGCTGCCAAGAAGTCGGGCAACTGATTGATCAGTTAGTCGGCTAAAAACAAAACGCCCCCGATCGCAAGATCGGGGGCGTTTTTGTTTGTGTGGAATATGAGGATCTGTTCACCCCTGTGGGAGCGAATTCATTCGCGAAGACGGTATTTCGGCCGACGGAAATCTGCTGACTGTACCGGCCTCTTCGCGAATGAATTCGCTCCCACGGGGGGGCGTGCGGGATGATTTAAAACTTTGGAAACGGCACGCTGGTGTTGTTCTTCAATGTACCGCTGGCCTGGCGCACCACATCCTTGGGCTTGTAGGCGCAGTAGCCTGGGCGCGGGCCGATCTTGGGGTGGTTGCGGCAGGTGTCTGGACGCTTGTCGTAGATGGTGCACATACGGCTTTTACGATCCAGATACAGGCAGTCGTTGTTGCTCATGCGCTGCAACGTGAAGATCTCGGACTTCTGGTTATAGCGCTCTACGATGCCTTCCTTCTGCAAACGCTTGGCGATGTTCTTGGCGGGCTCACCGCGTTCGAAGTCATCCACGATGCCGATGCGGATCAGATCCTTGATCTTCACTTCAACAGGCAGCGTGCAGCAGCTGGAGATACAGCCTCCGCACATATGGCTGGAGTATTTGGCCCAGGTATCGATACGGTCGAGTTCTGCGGCGGCGATCAAGGTCGGTTTCATGGGGAATACGGTTCCGGGTGTATCGGGCGCGCGATGATACCGGTGTACGGGGGAATCGAGTAATCAAAAATTGTCGAAGCGACTGGTGGTGGACGGGCGAGGCCCCGTAGGAGCTGCCGAAGGCTGCGAAGGCGTTATGCCTGATACACCGCTTTCGCAGCCTTCGGCAGCTCTTACAGATTCATGCGACAGGAAGCTGGTGCCAAACCCCGTGGGAGCGAATTCATTCGCGAATGCGGTGGTTCACACACGGAATCTCTGTTGGCTGCACCGGCCCTTTCGCGAATGAATTCGCTCCCACCAGGTTGATGCCTGACACCACAATCGTGCACTGCCGCAATCCTGTAGGAGCTGCCGAAGGCTGCGAAGCCGTTATGCCTGACACACCGCTTTCGCAGCCTTCGGCAGCTCCTACAGATTCATGCGACAGGGAGCTGGTGCCAAACCCCGTGGGAGCGAATTCATTCGCGAATGCGGTGGTTCACACACGGAATCTCTGTCGGCTGCACCGGCCCTTTCGCGAATGAATTCGCTCCCACCAGGTTGATGCCTGACACCACAATCGTGCACTGCCGCAATCCTGTAGGAGCTGCCGAAGGCTGCGAAGCCGTTATGCCTGACACACCGCTTTCGCAGCCTTCGGCAGCTCCTACAGATTCATGCGACAGGGAGCTGGTGCCAAACCCCGTGGGAGCGAATTCATTCGCGAATGCGGTGGTTCACACACGGAATCTCTGTCGGCTGCACCGGCCCTTTCGCGAATGAATTCACTCCCACCAGGTTGATGCCTGACACCACAATCGTGAAGCGCCGCAATCCTGTAGCGAAAGCGTTATGCCTGACACACCGCTTTCGCAGCCTTCGGGAGCTCCTACAGGGCTTTGGCCAGCTCCTCGATCTGCTCCTGCCGCTCAGGCTGGTTCAGCTTCGCGCCCTTATTGAGCGACGACCATTGCGGATGGGCGCGGGCTTTGTGCAGGGCTTCGGGCAGTTTACCTTCGCGCCAGGTCTGATCCTGGGGCGTGGTGAGCCGGATGCTCTCCATGGCGGCATGGCCCCGGGCGCCGAGGGCTTGTAGCAAATGACGTTGCCGCAAGGCCAGGAGGCGCAGAACGGCATCATCGACCGTCAGCTCGCGCTGGCCTTTGAATTTGCCGATCAGTCGGCCGCCATAGCTGCGTGCGGTCTGCAAGGCGCCACCGGCAATCGCCCCGACCAGCGCGGCAGCGCCGAGAGTAATCCCGCCGACCAGCAGATCCACGCCCGCGCCCGCGGCGGCCCCGGCGGCAATGCCACCACCCACCCGCACACCCAACTGCTTGAGGGTTTCCGGGTTGAACAGATCGTCGCCCCAGCGGCCATCCAGCAAGGGCAGGTCGCTGGCGGCAGCGTCTTGTGCGCGAAATGCATACAGCTTGAGCAGCTCTTCAACGCAGCGTTGCTCACGTTGACGCACGGCTTTGCGCAATTCATCGATGGCCTGCTGTTCCTGCGCAGGTTCCGTGGAAACGCTGCGTCTGCACGCGGCGCAATCGATCAGCAGTTGAGCGATCAAACGGGCAGCGCTCTGTAGACGGATTTGGCGTTGTGCTTCCTGATCAAGGATCAGCCGCTCCAGCTGACCTCGGGAGTTTTCCAGCAACAGGGCAAGGCTTTCATACAGGCGCCGCTCACCATCTTCTGGCGGCGCGACGCTATCAAAGCGCACCAGCGCATGCAGCCCCAGCCGCGCCAGGGCTTCACGCCAGGCGGGCTCACGATGGTCGGCGCTGCTGACGAAATTCAGCACAGGCAGCAGCGGTTTGCCGCAACTGGCGAGGATCGACAGCTCATCGCGGTATTTGGCGAGCACTGGCTCCCGGGCGTCAATCACGTACAGCCCCGCATCCGACGCGAGCAACTGACGCATGACTTTGGCTTCCTGCTCGAAGCGTTGCCGTGCCTCGCTGCCTTCAAGGAAGCGTGCCAGCCGCGCCGGTCCGTCCAGCCGTTCGCCAGGGCGGTCCAGGCGCTCCAGAAAATCCAGCAACGCAATCGCGTCTTCCAGGCCGGGTGTGTCGTACAGCTCAAGCAGCGCCTGGCCGTCCACCGAAAGCCGCGCGCCCTCAACGTGCCGAGTGGTGCTCGGACGATGGGACACCTCACCGAACCCCACATCCCGGGTCAGGGTGCGCAGCAGCGAGGTCTTGCCGACATTGGTGTGGCCAACCACTGCCAGTTTCAGCGCGCGAATGTTCTGCGAATCACTCATTGCCGCTCTCCAGCCAGGTCAATGGCGGTTGTTCGCTGTGGGGCAATTCAAGCTGCTGCAGCGCGGTGCGCCAGTCGCTGACGCGCGCTGCGTCCAGGCTTTGCCCGGTGGGCGCAGGCAGTAACCAGACCCGGGTCGCACCCGCGCAGCGCATCAGCTCGGCAATCAACGCGAGGCTGCCACGGTCCGGCGAGCGTCGCGGATCGCAGGCAATCAGCAGCCGGGCAGGCGGGAAGCGGGTCAGTTGGTCCAGCAACTTGAGTCGCGACTCGCGGCTGTCGAGTATTCCTGCGTCGACCACCGTGGGCGGCAATTGCGGGGGCCATGGCTGCTCGTCGTCCAGTTCGATGGCCACCAGCAAGGCGCCATTACTGTCCAGCGCGCCAGAGTTGGCGTGCACGTGATGCAGGTGCTCGGGCGCCGTATCGCTGACCCCCAGCCGCTCGCTGCTGGGCATCAGCCGTTCACGAAGCTGGCTGTAACCGGGCAGGGTCAGGTCGAGGCGCAATGCATCTCGGCCACTGCGCCAGCGCCACAGGCAGAGCAGGGCGAGCAGCAGGCGCGGCACGATGCCGTAGATCAGCAGCACGCCCACCAGCCAGGCGGCCCAGGCCTGACGACCGCTTTCGATGAGCAATGCGCTGTCGCCGCTGGCGCGGATCATGGTTTCGCTGGGCACACTGAAACCGATCAGGCCTGGCACTATCCCCAGATTCTGCGTGAGGGTGACGAAGGTATCGCTGCCCAGAATCGTGGTTTCCCAGACAAAGCCGTAACGCCGGGTAGCCATCAGCATCAATAACAGCACCAGCGCGCTGACCAGTGCCAGCAGCCACATGCTATGAATCAGCGCACCCAGCGCCCAACGATTCAGGCGCTGGCGCTGTAACAAGACCAACAGCGCCGGGGCAATTTGCGCGGCCTGGGCGTCGCGGGCGAGTTTTTCGCTGAGCCACAGCCAGATGCGTCCAAGGCTCGCGGTGCTCTGCCCGGAAACGCTGAAGCTCAATGCCCAGCTGCACAGCAAAATCAGGTTCAGACCCAGCAGGCTACCCAGCGCCCAGAACACGTTGACTGGCGCCTGACCATCGCCCAGCGCCGCAAACGCAAGGCCTGCGCCGCTGATCACGGAAAAAATCGCCAAGGCTATCAAGGCCAGGCGCGCGCCTTGTTTCCAGTGGCGCAAAGCGGTCAGCATGCCATCGCGTTCAGCCAGCCACAGTGCGCGGGTTTTGATACGGCTCGGCAAATCGCCCGCACTTGCAGTGGCGCGGCGATTGGCTTCAAGGTCTTCCAGTGGGCCAGCCTGTTCTTCGCGCAGACGCACGGCTTCGGTCAGCCAGAGGGTGTCGAGGGGAGTCAGAGCAGTCACACAGTGTCTCGATGATTGAATCAGTGGGGGAGGATAACCTCTGCGCCCTCTATTCGAGCAACAAGCCCGGTACGAATTCAGTCCCGGCGCTGTTATTCTCGCCGCCATGAAAAAACAACTTCCGCTGAGCCTGATTGCTGCCCTGGGTGAAAACCGGGTGATTGGCGTCGACAATTCCATGCCCTGGCACTTGCCGGGGGATTTCAAATATTTCAAGGCCACGACCCTTGGCAAGCCCATCATCATGGGCCGCAAGACCTGGGACTCGTTGGGTCGGCCATTGCCAGGGCGCTTGAACCTGGTGGTTACTCGCCAGGCGGACCTGCAGCTTGAGGGCGCTGAGGTGTTCACGTCGCTGGAGGCTGCTGTCGTACGCGCTGAAGAATGGGCGCTGGAGCAGGGCGTGTCCGAGGTCATGCTGATCGGTGGCGCGCAGTTATATGCACAGGGGCTGGCTCAGGCTGATCGCTTGTACCTGACGCGGGTGGCGCTCAATCCCGAGGGTGATGCATGGTTCCCGGAGTTTGATCAGGCCGAGTGGTCGCTGGTGTCCGAGGTGGCGAACCCGGCGGTGGATGATAAGCCTGCGTACACCTTCGAAGTGTGGGAACGCAGGTAAATCCCTTTCGCGAATGAATTCGCTCCCACAGGTGATCGCATTTCAAAGTGGGAGCGAATTCATTCGCGAAGACGTCCGTAAAGCCGGCGCCGATTCAGCGCTGTCACAAAAATGTCGCAATCGGCATTCCCTGTCGCGAATCGTCCTCAAGATGACGCCCTCAGAACGTGCGCAGTCGCTGATATCCCCAATCGGTCACAACAATTTGTTACGGTCGGACCTCTTGTTTTCGGAGGGACACCCTTATGAAGTTCGCGTCGGGATTGCTTGCCGCTGCACTCTGCCTCGGTTTGGCCGGTCAGGCTAATGCGGCCACTGAGTTGAAACACTGGCCTGAGCCTGCCGCCAAGGCGCTCGATGCCATGATTGCCGCCAATGCCAACAAGGGCAATTACGCGGTGTTCGACATGGACAACACCAGCTACCGCTTCGACCTCGAAGAGTCACTGTTGCCGTACATGGAAAACAAAGGCCTGATCACTCGCGAAAAGCTTGATCCCTCGTTGAAGCTGATGCCGTTCAAAGACACGGCCGAGCACAAGGAAAGCCTGTTCAGTTACTACTATCGCCTGTGTGAAGTCGACGACATGGTCTGCTACCCGTGGGTCGCGCAAGTGTTCTCCGGGTTCACCCTCAAGGAGCTCAAGGGTTACGTCGATGAGCTGATGGCATCGGGCAAACCGGTCCCGGCGACCTACTTCGACGGCGATGTCGTCAAGAAGCTCGATGTCGAGCCGCCTCGGATTTTCACTGGCCAGAAAGAGCTGTTCAACAAGCTCATGGAAAATGGCATTGAGGTCTACGTCATGACCGCTGCCTCCGAAGAGCTGGTGCGCATGGTCGCGGCTGATCCGAAGTACGGTTACAACGTCAAGCCGCAAAACGTGATTGGCGTCAGCATGCTGCTCAAAGACCCGAAAACCGGCGAGCTGACCACGGCGCGTAAACAGATCACCGCTGGCAAATATGACGAGAAGGCCAACCTCGGCCTGGAGCTGACACCTTACCTGTGGACCCCAGCGACCTGGATGGCTGGCAAGCAGGCGGCGATCCTGACCTACATCGACCAGTGGAAAAAACCGGTTCTGGTGGCAGGCGATACCCCGACCAGCGACGGCTACATGCTGTTCCACGGGGTGGACGTCAGCAAAGGCGGCGTGCATCTGTGGATCAACCGCAAAGACAAATACATGACCCAGCTGAACGGTATGATGAAAAGCAACGCCGAAGCCCAGGCCAAAGAAGGCTTGCCAGTGACGGCGGACAAGAACTGGGTGATCGTCAAGCCGGATGAGATTCAGTAACGCTGAGCACTGGATCAAACCGTGGGACCGGCTTTAGCCGGGAAGAGGCCAGCACATCCGATGCATATGTTGCGACAGGAATGCAGTCTTCCCGGCTAAAGCCGGTCCCACGAGAGAGTGTTGCGACAACAAAAAAACCCGGCATCGCTGCCGGGTTTTTTGTGTTCGCTGAAAAGCTTAAGGCACCAGCTTGTCCAGCAACGCCTTGTCTCGCACGGCCCCTGTGGGGGATCGTCATTCGACGTGGGACCGGCTTTAGCCGGGAAGAGGTCGGTACATCCGATGCATATGTTGCGACAGGAATGCAGTCTTCCCGGCTAAAGCCGGTCCCACTAGAGAATGTTGCGACAACAAAAAAAACCGGCATCGCTGCCGGGTTTTTTGTGTTCGCTGAAAAGCTTAAGGCACCAGCTTGTCCAGCAACGCCTTGTCTCGCACGGCGCCTTTGTCGGCGCTGGTGGCCAGCAGGGCGTAGGCTTTCAGGGCGGTGGTCACTTTACGTGGACGGGATTCCACCGGCTTCCAGCCTTTCTTGTCTTGCTCGGCACGGCGCTCTGCCATTTCCGCGTCGTCGATCATCAGGTTGATCGAGCGATTCGGGATGTCGATCAACACTTTGTCGCCGTCGCGCACCAGGCCAATCGCCCCGCCAGCAGCAGCTTCAGGTGAAGCGTGGCCGATGGACAGGCCCGACGTGCCGCCGGAGAAGCGGCCGTCAGTCAGCAGCGCGCAGTCTTTGCCCAGACCTTTGGATTTCAGGTACGAAGTCGGGTAAAGCATTTCCTGCATGCCCGGGCCGCCTTTCGGGCCTTCGTAACGGATGATCACGATGTCGCCCGCTTTGACTTCGTCAGCGAGGATGCCGCGTACGGCGCTGTCCTGGCTTTCGAAGATCTTCGCGTTGCCTTCGAATACGTGGATCGACTCGTCAACGCCTGCGGTTTTCACCACACAGCCGTCCAGCGCGATGTTGCCGTACAACACGGCGAGGCCGCCTTGTTGCGAGTAAGCGTGCTCGACACTGCGGATGCAGCCGTTTTCACGGTCATCATCCAGGGTTTCCCAGCGGGTCGACTGGCTGAACGCAGTTTGCGTCGGAATGCCCGCCGGGCCTGCGCGGAAGAACGTATGAACGGCTTCGTCGTCAGTCTGGGTGATGTCCCATTTGGCGATGCCTTCAGCCATGGTCGCGCTGTGTACGGTCGGCAGGTCAGTGTGCAGCAGACCGCCGCGCGCCAGTTCGCCGAGGATGCTGAAGATCCCGCCCGCACGGTGTACGTCTTCCATGTGGTACTTCTGGATGTTCGGCGCGACTTTGCACAGCTGCGGCACTTCACGGGACAGGCGATCGATGTCGCGCAGGTCGAAATCGATTTCGGCTTCTTGAGCCGCGGCCAGCAAGTGCAGGATGGTGTTGGTCGAACCGCCCATGGCGATGTCCAGCGTCATGGCGTTTTCGAAGGCCTTGAAGTTGGCAATGTTGCGCGGCAGTACGGCTTCGTTATTTTCGATGTAGTACTGGCGGCAAAGATCGACGATGGTGCGGCCAGCCTGCAGGAACAGCTGCTCGCGGTCGCTGTGGGTCGCCAGTGCCGAACCGTTGCCCGGCAATGCCAGACCCAGCGCTTCAGTCAGGCAGTTCATCGAGTTGGCGGTGAACATGCCGGAGCACGAACCGCACGTTGGGCAAGCGCTGCGCTCGTACTCGGCAACCTTCTCGTCGCTGGCGGTATCGTCAGCAGCGATCACCATCGCATCGACCAGATCCAGGCCGTGAGCAGCCAGTTTGGTCTTGCCCGCTTCCATCGGGCCGCCAGAAACGAAAATCACCGGGATGTTCAGGCGCAATGCGGCCATGAGCATGCCAGGGGTGATCTTGTCGCAGTTGGAGATGCAGACGATGGCGTCGGCGCAGTGAGCGTTGACCATGTATTCCACGGAGTCGGCGATAATCTCGCGGCTCGGCAGGGAATAGAGCATGCCGTCGTGACCCATGGCGATGCCGTCGTCCACGGCGATGGTGTTGAATTCTTTCGCGACGCCCCCGGCACGCTCGATTTCACGGGCAACCAGTTGGCCCATGTCCTTGAGGTGCACGTGGCCCGGTACGAACTGGGTGAACGAGTTGGCAACGGCAATAATGGGTTTTTTGAAGTCTGCGTCCTTCATCCCGGTGGCGCGCCACAAGGCACGAGCGCCGGCCATGTTGCGACCGTGGGTGGACGTTTTCGAGCGGTAATCAGGCATGGAGCACTCCTGGCGGCTAATCAGGTAATAAGTAGAGGGAGTGAGCTTCTTGTTCTGTACGTAAAGTGGCTGCGCTCGGCCATGCTGCGTTAAAAACAGGCTCGGAATGCTCATTTAGGTGCCTAAACTCCGCTTCCTCGCCTGTTTTTGCCTTGCCTGACCTTCGCTCGCCGACTTTTCGTACAGACCATCGTGACTTCACGGACAAACGGCAGTGACCGGATGCTGCGAGGGAAACCTGCACGCCACGGGATCACCGTGCGCTCGGCCTGAGCTCATAAACCCGCCGGGGATGACTGGCGATGAATAGCGTCGATTCTACACCTGTAAAGGGGAGAAGGAATGTGAAGGGGGGGATTTATGGATGAATGCCTGACCCGATCCATTGGGCAGCACGTGAACGGCGACCTTCTCAGGGTTGGATGGCTGACGAGCAGCGCAGTGCCATCACCCGACCAGCACCAATTGCCAGCATTCCCTGGCTCTGACAAAATCGCGAATAATTCTCGTTAGTTAATGCGTTTTTCCAGGTTCGTTCCGTGTTGTCAGCCCCAAGCCCTCAGAGCGAGTTAATGGGCTTAACGCCAACAACGTTCTCGATAAGGGATCCATTTCGGCATGCGACGGCTTCTACTGCTATCAGGGTGACCGTCGCACCGTGCTGGGCAGCGTCAACTACAAGTGTTGACCTGGTCGGCTTCAGCGGGTTGAGCGGCACGCACTGTCGCAAAGCTGATATTGGCCCTGCGGGTCCAGGTCCATTCAGATAATTGTGCGTTGTTTGATAATAGGTGCAAAAAAAGGGTCGCTGCCTATGCAGCGGCCTTTTGCTTTTTGAGATGAAGCTTTTGAGACGAGGCACATGAAAAGCCAAACCGTACGCCGCTGGTCTTTTATCCATACCTGGACCAGCCTGATTTGCACCGTATTTCTGCTGATGCTGGCCGTGACCGGCCTGCCGTTGATCTTCATTCATGAAATCGACCATGCGCTCGGCAACTCCCCTGACTTCAAGGAAATGCCCGCCAATACGCCGCATTTGAACCTGCAGCAATTGGTGGAGGCCGCCGAGGCTCATCGCCCTGGCGAGGTCATGCAGTATTTCGGTTGGGAAGACGATGAGCCCAATGGCGTCTGGGCGATCATGGCGAAAACGGCGGGCACCGATCCCAACGATTCCCACTCCTTCATGCTCGATTCCCGGACCGGCCAGGCCTTTGAAACGCCGTCTGCCAATGGCGGCTTCATGATGGTCATGCTGCGCCTGCACGTGGACATGTACGCCGGCCTGCCTGGTAAATTGCTGCTGGCGTTCATGGGTTTGATGTTCGTGCTGGCGATTATTTCCGGAACGGTGCTGTATGCGCCGTTCATGCGCAAACTCAAATTTGCCACTGTGCGCGCTGATAAATCCCGGCGCATGCGTTGGCTCGATCTGCATAACCTGATCGGTGTGGTGACCCTGACCTGGGCGCTGGTGGTGGGAGTCACTGGTGTGATCAGCGCCTGCGCCGACCTGCTGATCGCCGCGTGGCGCAATGACAGCCTCGCCGCCATGATCGCGCCTTATCAGGATGCGCCACCTCTGACCTTGCGCGCGCCTGCTACGCGGCTGGTGGAGATTGCCGAGTCCGCAGCGCCGGGCATGAAGACCGACTTCATTGCTTTCCCCGGCACGCGCTTTTCCAGTGAGCACCACTACGCCGTGTTCCTCAAAGGCAATACGCATCTGACCGCGCACTTGATCACGCCGGTGCTGATCGACGCCAAAACCCTTGATCTGACAGCCGTGGTCGAGCGGCCCTGGTACATGGATGCGCTGGGTATGTCGCAACCGCTGCACTTTGGCGATTACGGCGGCATGCCGATGAAAATCCTGTGGGCGGCGCTGGATGTGCTGACCATCATCGTTCTGGGCAGCGGTTTGTATTTATGGTGGGTGCGCAGACGGGCAGCGCGGCCGGTTGGTGATGTGCAGGCGGAGGTTGCGCGGTGAAACGCTCAACGTTCTGGAAGACGTTTGCTGCGCCCACCGTGATCGGCCTGTTGATTGCGACAGGCCTGTTTGCCGCGTTACTGGGCGATGGCTGGTGGGATGTGCTGGCCTGGTTCGGGATGGGTATCGCCGCTGTGCTGAGTATTCGTGGCTTGTTGGTGCGCAGCCGCTGACGCAAGCAAAGATTGCGGACCCGCAGGGCGCTGGCTAGTCTGTGAGGCTGTCTCATTCGAGGAGCACCCATGTCCGCGCCTACCATGACGTTGTACACCAACCCAGCTTCGCCTTTCGCTCGCAAGGTACTCATCCTGCTGCACGAAACCGGGCAACTGGACAGAGTCGCGCTGCAACAGACCGCGTTGACGCCCGTCAATCCGGCAGCCGAGCTCATCGACGACAATCCTGCAGGCAAGATCCCTGCCTTGCGCCTGGCTGATGGCAATGTCATCCACGACAGCCGGGTGATCCTCGACTACCTCGACCACCAGCACGTGGGCATCCCCCTGATCCCACGCGACGGTTCGGCCCGCTGGCGGCGCCTGACCCTGGCCTCGCTGGCCGATGCCTTGCTGGATGCTGCGTTGCTGATTCGCTATGAACAGGCGCTGCGACCGCAGGAAAAGCACTGGGATGTATGGCTGGATAACCAGCAGGAAAAGATCGAGCGCTCGCTCGGTTATTTTGAGCAGGAGGCGATCACCGAACTCAGCTCGGCGTTTGATGTGGCATCCATCAGCGTTGCCGCAGCCCTGGGCTATATCGATTTCCGCCAGCCAGATCTCGCCTGGCGCAACCGCTACCCGCGCCTGGCGAACTGGTACTTCGAAGTCAGCAGCCGCCCATCGATGCAGGCGACCCAGCCTTCGGTTTGAAAATGCAGGAGCTGCCGCAGATTGCGAAAACGGTCTACCTGACACAACGCCTTCGCAGCCTTCGGCAGCTCCTACAGGGGATGGATCACCGCAGAATCTGTGGGAGCAAGCTTGCTTGCGAAGGCGGTGTTTCAGGCGCAGATGATGGGTCGGATGTAATACCGCCTCGCGAACAAGTTCGCTCCTACAGGACCGTGGCGCCAATCAATCCGGTGGGAGCGAATTCATTCGCGAAGGGGCCAGTCCATTCGATAGAGAGGCATCGTCGGTACAACCGCATTCGCGAATGAATTCGCTCCCACGTGCGCCAGATACCAGCTGCCTGTCGCATGAATCTGTAGGAGCCGCCGCAGGCGGCGAAAACGGTCCACCTGACACACCGCTGTTCGCAGCCTTCGGCAGCTCCTACAGGGGAGGCGGGGTTACCCCGCGCCATCAATCACTTTGCGATAAAACGCCCATTCCTTTTCCAGTGCATCCGCTTGGTTAACAGCCTTGCGGAAGCCGTGGCGTTCGTCTGCGTAGAAGTGGCCTTCGGCAGGGATGCCCTTGGCTTGCAGGGCGTTGAGCATTGCGCGGGTTTGTTCCGGGACGACCACTGCGTCCAGTTCGCCCTGGAAGAAAATCACCGGTACGCGAATGTTCCCGGCATGCAGCAAGGGCGTGCGGTCGTGGTAGCGTTCGATATCTACTTCCGGATCGCCAATCAGCCAGTCCAGGTAGTCACTCTCGAACTTGTGAGTGGCCTTGGCCAGCGCAATTGGGTCGCTGACGCCATACAGGCTGGCCCCGGCGCGAAATACCGTGTGGAAAGCCAGGGCGCACAAGGTGGTGTAGCCGCCAGCGCTGCCGCCACGAATGAATGCCTGCTCCGGGTTGATCAAACCGCGCTCTGCCAGATGCCGGACCACCGCACAGGCATCCTCCACATCGGCCACACCCCAATTCAAATGCAGGCTCTGCCGATAATCTCGACCGTAGCCGCTGCTGCCGCGATAGTTGAGATCGGCGACGGCAAAGCCCCGTTGCGTCCAGTACTGAATCTTCGGGTCCAGCACCGGGTAACACGCCGATGTCGGGCCACCGTGAATGAACACCACCAGCGGCGGCGTCTCGGTGGCGTTCATGGCCGGGTAGAAATAGCCATGCGCTTCACCGTCGCCGCTTTTATAGCGCAGGGTTTGCGGACGGCTGATCTGCTCGGGGGGCAGGGGCGCCACGCCGCCAGCCAGCACCTTGACGCTGTGATCTTCGCGACTGATCGCCAGCACCGCCGACGGGCTGACCGCTGAAGCCGCGATGCAATAGACGTATTGATCGTCCACCGCCAGGCTTCGGAACCGGCTGTATTCGCCGCTGAAATTTTCCAGCGTGCCGTGAGTGTCGCGCATGCCCAGAACGCCGACGCCTTCTTCCGACCAGGTGGCCAGATAGGCGCCGTTTTGCAGTGGCAACCAGCTGCGACCGCCCAGCTGCCAAGGCGCGGGAGCATGGTCGGCGTCGCTGGCCTTGAGGTGGGTCAGCCCGAACGAGCCCTCGACGCACGGTTGCCAGTAACCGCCCTGGTCGCTCAGGCAGTACAGGCGACCCTTGGCATCAAACCGGGCTTGCTGGATGGATTCTTCTTCCCGATCGCCCGCCAGGCAGCGTGGCTCGGACCAGCCACCGGCAGCCTGGCGCTTGCTGCTCATCAACAGCGTGCTGGTCCAGGGTTGATGCGGCTTGTGCCATTCGATCCAGGCCAGGCGCTGACCATCCGGGCTCAGGGTAGGCGAGGCGTAGAAATCCGCCCCTCGGGCCAGGACCAGGCGCTTGCCATTGGCGACGTCGATGCTGACCAGTTGATGCGTGTCTTTATCTTCTTCAACGGCCAGGATCTGACCGTTGGCAAACACCAGATCGCCGTAGCGTTTCTTGCCCGTGGTGATGGCTTCAGGCAGGCCTTCTTCCTCGAACTCATCGAAGACCAAGGGCTGGCGATAAAGCTGCTGGTCAGTCTCGTTGACGAACATCAGCGCATCGTCGGTCAGGCAGAAAGAACCGCCGCCGTATTCATACACCCGGCTGCGCACGCTGAAGCCTTCAGGTGTCAGGCAGGTCAGCTGATCTTCAAACCAGCGCCAGATGCGGCTCGCGCCGTCTTCGGGCCGGTATTCACTCCAGAACAGCCCCAGTGGGCTGACCGCCAGTTCGGCGAAATCAACCCCGGCGGCGACTGCCTGGGCAGCAGTGAAGGTGTCAGGATTTGGCGATAAGGCGCGAGTTTCGGTCATTGCGAAAGGCCAGCTGCTCAATGGTTTGAGTAGCATACTCGGCTTCTTCTCGCGCCTGAACAATCATCCCGTGATGAGGCGATTTGCTGCACACCGGATCGGCATTGGCGGCATCGCCGGTGAGCATGAACGCCTGGCAACGGCAGCCGCCGAAGTCCTTTTCCTTCTCGTCGCAGGAGCGGCACGGCTCGGGCATCCAGTCGTATCCCCGGTAGCGGTTGAAGCCGAACGAGTCATACCAGATGTGCTGCATCGTGTGCTCACGCACGTTGGGAAATTCCACCGGCATTTGCCGCGCGCCGTGGCAGGGCAGGGCTGTGCCATCCGGTGTCACGGTGAGGAAGATATTGCCCCAGCCGTTCATGCAGGCTTTTGGGCGTTCTTCGTAATAATCAGGGGTGACGAAAATCAGTTTGCACGGGTGGTTTTCGGCGGCCAGCTTGTCGCGGTATTCGTTGGTGACCCGTTCAGCACGCACCAACTGGTCTTTGGTCGGCAACAAACCTTCACGGTTCAGGTGCGCCCAGCCATAGAACTGACAGGTGGCCAGCTCCACAAAGTCCGCTTCGAGGGCGATACAAAGCTCGATGATTTTATCGATCTTGTCGATGTTGTGCCGGTGGGTGACGAAGTTCAGCACCATCGGGTAGCCGTGCTTTTTCACGGCGCGGGCCATTTCCAGCTTCTGGGCGAAGGCTTTTTTCGAGCCCGCGAGCATGTTGTTCACTTGCTCGTCGCTGGCCTGGAAACTGATCTGGATGTGATCGAGACCGGCTTCCTTGAAGTCGATGATTTTCTGTTCGGTCAGGCCGATGCCGGAGGTGATCAGGTTGGTGTAATAACCCAGGCGCCGGGCTTCGGCGATCAATTCGGCCAGGTCCTGACGCACCAGCGGTTCGCCACCGGAAAAGCCGATCTGCGCCGCACCCATCTGCCGCGCTTCGCGCATCACCTTGAACCACTGCTCGGTGGTCAATTCCTGACCTTGCTTGGCAAAGTCCAGCGGGTTGGAGCAATACGGGCATTGCAGCGGGCAGCGATAGGTCAGCTCGGCCAGCAGCCACAGTGGCAGGCCGACCTCGGGCTTGGGCGGCATCTTGATGGTGGGCGCTGCGAGGTTCGACTCAGGCAAGCTCGATCCAGTGTTCGGCACGGGCTACCTCCATGAATTGCTCGACGTCGGCGCCGAGCTCGGGAAAGCCCGGAAACTGCTCGCTCAAGGCCTCAATGATTGCGGCAACGCTGCGCTGACCATCGATCAGGCCGCCAATGGCGCTGGCGCTCTCGTTGAGTTTGATCATGCCTTCGGGGTAGAGCAGCACATGGCCGTTCTGCGCCGGTTCGAACTGGAAGCGATAGCCGCGACGCCAGCTCGGCGTTTGATGTCGATCAAAACTCATAGGGCAATCCCCTTATGCCAGACCCGTTGGTCGGTCACGCTGTGATAAGGCGGGCGGTTCAGCTCGTAGGCCATGCTCATGGCGTCCAGCATGCTCCACAAAATGTCGAGTTTGAACTGCAGGATCTCCAGCATGCGCTGCTGGCCTTCGTAGGTGGTGTAGTGCTGCAACGTGATCGCCAGACCATGCTCCACATCGCGACGAGCCTGGCCCAGGCGGGTGCGGAAGTATTCGTAGCCGGTGGGGTCGATCCACGGGTAATGCTGCGGCCAGCTGTCCAGACGCGACTGGTGGATCTGCGGCGCGAACAGCTCAGTCAGCGAGCTGCTGGCCGCTTCCTGCCAGTTGGCGCGGCGCGCGAAGTTGACGTAGGCGTCCACGGCAAAGCGCACGCCGGGCAGGACCAGTTCCTGGGAGCGCAGTTGGTCCGGGTCCAGACCTACCGCCTGACCCAGACGCAACCAGGCTTCGATGCCGCCGTCTTCACCGGGGGCGCCGTCGTGATCCAGCAGACGCTGAATCCACTCGCGACGGATTTCACGGTCCGGGCAGTTGGCCAGAATCGCTGCGTCCTTGAGGGGGATGTTCACCTGATAGTAGAAGCGGTTGGCGACCCAGCCCTGAATCTGCTCGCGGGTTGCCCGGCCTTCATACATCGCCACGTGGTACGGGTGATAGATGTGGTAATACGCGCCCTTGGCACGCAAGGCCTGCTCGAATTCAGCGGGGGACAGCGGCGTTGCTTCGCTCATGTCGGCTCCTAGTCAAGATGGCACGGTCCTGTGGGAGCGAGCTTGCTCGCGAAGGGGCCGGTACATTCGATACATTTTCTGTGCTTGAAACTACGTCTTCGCGAGCAAGCTCGCTCCCACAGTTAGTTCTCATAGCTTCCTACAACTCAATACTCATCCCATCAAACGCCACTTCGACGTTACGTCGCGCCAGTTCTGCGCGCTCTGGGGAGTCTTCGTCGAGGATCGGGTTGGTGTTGTTGATGTGGATAAGCACCTTGCGCTGCTTGGGCAAGCGCTCCAGCACTTCGAGCATGCCGCCGGGGCCGTTCTGCGCCAGGTGGCCCATTTCCGTACCAGTGCGGGTGCCGACGCCGCGGCGCTGCATTTCGTCATCGTCCCACATCGTGCCGTCCACCAGCAGACAGTCCGCTGCCACCATCTTCTCCATCAGCGCGTCATCGACCTTGCCCAGCCCAGGCGCATAGAACAGCTTGCCGCCGGTCTTGAGGTCTTCGACCATCAAACCGATGTTGTCGCCCGGATGTGGATCGAAACGGTGGGGCGAGTAGGGCGGGGCAGCGCTGCGCAGCGGGAAAGGCGTGAAGCGCAGATTCGGGCAGGCGGGAATCACAAAGCTGCCTTCGAGTTCGATGCGGTTCCAGCTCAGGCCGCCGTTCCAGTGCTTGAGCATGGTGAACAGCGGGAAGCCGGTGCTCAGGTCTTCGTGGACCATGTCGGTACACCAGACCTGATGCGGGCAACCTTCGCGCAGGCTGAGCAGGCCAGTGGTGTGGTCGATCTGGCTGTCCATCAGGATGATCGCGCTGATCCCGGTATCACGCAGTGCACGGCCCGGCTGCATGGGAGCGAAGCCTGCAAGTTGCGCGCGGATGTCCGGCGAGGCGTTGCACAGCACCCAGTTGACGCCATCGTCGGAGATCGCGATAGACGATTGGGTGCGAGCATGGGCGCGCAGGCTGCCGTCCCGGAAACCGGCGCAGTTCGCGCAGTTGCAGTTCCATTGCGGGAAACCGCCGCCAGCAGCGGAACCTAGAATCTGGATGTACATGTCAGCTCCAGTGGGAGGCGTGTTCAAAAATAAAAAGTGCCATAACCATAAAAAAAGCCCCGGCGAACCGAGGCTTTGCACCGCGTTGTCATCAACGGCTTGCGAAGTACATGGTGACTTCGAAACCGATACGCAGATCAGTGTAAGCAGGTTTGGTCCACATAAAAGACTCCTTCTGGGTGATTGCAGCGGTGGGTGGTAAATCGTTAGTACCCCACAGAGGCGATACGTTCGATGGTCAGGCGGCTATGTTACTTAATTTAACAATTGCTGACTGTTGGATTCAGGAACAAAGCTATTGCAGCTTTGGTAATGATCACCTCGCTAACGCAGGCGCCGAGGAGCTATTGCTCAGCCACAACCAGCCGCCTGCAGCCTCGTTGAGACGGGTAATGGCCTGTGATAAATCGGCCGCGCTCAAGTGGCGCAAGGCTTCACGTAGCGTGGACAGATAATCTGCATCCCGACCGGCGAGGTGCCCTTGCCAAAGCAGTTCGGCGGTGCTGGCGTTGTCCATGGCGCTGAGATCGAGCTGGGCGATGAGGGCTGCGGTTTGCGCGCTGAGATCGGCGTTGGTCACAGGTGCTTTCAGACCGATCAGGAATGTTTCGATGTGCCGAACCAGCTCTTGAACCGACGCGCCGGGCGACTGGACGCCCAGCAACAAGCCTGGCTTCCCGGCGATCTGTCGCAACCCGCTGAACACCGCGTAGCCCAACTGCAACTCGACCCGCAGGCGCTGATAGAACGGGCCTTGTATCACCTGCGTGAGTAACCGCCAGGCGGCTTCGTCGGCGATGGATGAAGACGGCACGGGGCAGAACAGCAGCACGGCGCTTTCCGCCGAGTCCGAGGGTTCGGTCTGCCAGTGTTTGCCTGCGGGAAGGGCTTTAACGTGCGTCAGGGTGGTGTCTTTCAGGCCTGGCGCCTTGGTCAGCGCTGCATGACAGTCCAACGCCCCGTGGGTGAAGCTTATCCAGCGGGTGCAGGCCCAGAAACGTGGAATGTCAGTTATTACTGCGCCGGTTTTGGCATCCAGATAGCGATCCGGCAGCGCTTTGACCAATTGGCGAATCGGGATAAGCGCCGGATCTTCAGGGAGTGAATCGAGGGTTTCATCGTCCGGGGCTTTCAACAGGCTGAATGCACATTCAAGAATGGCCGGAATGGGGGCGGTGATTCCGCTCAGCTTCAGTTGCCAGTAATCGCCGTAAGCCGTGAACGCCAACTCTACCCCGGCTTGTTTCGCGTTGGCAGACAGGCCGCGCAGACGATGCTCAAAACGCTGCCACAGCGCGGGTTGCGGGCATTGCAGCTCCCAGCGCAGGTAGATCGCGCTTTCATCATCACTGCTCACGTCACCGAGAAAAGGGTTGGGTTCGGGCAATTGCCAGTCAATGGTTGTGATCCGGGTTTCGAGTGGTAACTGCTCAAGCAGTGCAATCAGCGCCACGCAACCTTGATCAGACAAACCCAGCGGCCTGTGGCGCGCGTGATGATGGGCCAGCTCCAGCGGGCCGCAGGTTTGCAGACGTCGCTGCGAAAGGCGGTTGTAGTCGTCGCGCAGGGTTGGCCATGTGGTGTGGAAGAGTGGGAGCCAGGAATGGAGCTTCTCGGTAGCCGTTAACGTGGCATCACCCGCAATGCTGATCAACGCCTGCCCCGCAAACTGGTAAACCACCTCGGCCTTCAGCGACCCAACACCCTTTGCGCTGCTGCCATTGAGGGCATGACACAAAAAAGCCACTGCCTCATCAGCACCCTCCGGCAAGTCCTCGACTGCAAAAAGCTCGCAGGGCAGCATGGCCCCCTGTTCAATCAGCCTCGGCGGGCAGCTTTGCTCAACTTTCACTGCGCTGGCGAAGTACCCGCCATAAGCCGTCGCCAACTCCTGTAACGCTTGCAGAGGTTGCGGCCCGGCCAGGCACAAGGTCATTTGCCCGGCTTGATAAAACCGTCGGTAGAAATCCTGCAGCGCGCCTTGAAACGCCTGATCCGGTACGCGCAGCGTGTAGCGGTTGCCCGCATGAAAGCCCCGCGACGGGTGGCGAGCGGACAGGCCTTGAAGCAGTAGTGTCTGTTGACGGGACGCGGCATCACGCGACCAAGCGATGAACTCGGCGTGCAGCACTTCACGCTCGCGCAGTTGATCGGCGAGCGTCATACGCGGATGAGCGAGCATGTCGCACAACCGCTCCAGCCCTTGGGCGAAGCTGGTCGGTGGCAGCTCGAAGAAAAAGTCAGTGGTCCGTTCGCGAGTGCTGGCGTTGACCTGCCCGCCGTGACGCTGGACGAAGGTCATCAGCTTTTCGTCGTCGGCGAAGCGCTCGGTGCCAAGAAAAAACAGATGCTCAAGAAAATGCGCCAACCCCGGCCACGCAGCCGCCACATCATGACTCCCCGCCGCCACCCGCAACGACGCCGCACAGCGCTTGAGGCGTGGGGCGTGGCAGAGCACGACGTTCAGGCCATTGGCGAGGGTCAGGTGCTGGGTGGACATGAGCGTTCCGATTGGAGGGATCGGGCCATGCTAGCGGAATTCTTGAGACCAATACTATTTCTGTAGGAGCTGCCGAAGGCTGCGAATCGCGGTCGATCAGATGAATCCATTCGCAGCCTTCGGCAGCTCCTACAGGGCTCAGTCGTCGGTTAGCCCGGCATACAACCCCGGCCTGCGGTCATTGAAGTAGGTATTGATCGACCGCGACTGCTCCATCAACTGCCGATCCAGGGTGCCGATGATCAGGGCCTCATCTTGCGCCGCCAGAGCCAGACGGCTGCCGTCTGGGGCGCAGAGGCTGCTCAGGCCGCAGTAGTGAATATCGCCTTCACTGCCGCAGTAATTGGCGTAGGCCACGTAGCACTGGTTTTCGTAGGCCCGGGCCCGGATGGTGACGTCGGCGACAAAATCGTAAGGCGCCATGTTCGCGGTTGGTACCAGAATTACTTCAGCTCCGGCCAGCGCCAGACGCCGGGTGTTCTCCGGGAATTCCACGTCGTAGCAGATCAGGAAACCCAGGCGCCAACCGTTCAATTCAACGATAGGGAAGCGATCCTCGCCCGGTCGGAACATGGCTTTATCCAGGTCGCCGTACAGATGCGTCTTGCGGTAATTGCATAACGTCTGACCGTGGGCGTCGATCAGCTGGATCGAGTTGTACACCTGTTCATCGACGCTCAGTTCGGGATATCCGTAGAGGATCGCGATGCCGTTGGCTTTGGCAATCGCCGCGATATCCCCCGCGGCAAAACCATCATTGGGCTGCGCCAGGGCGCGAGCGGCCTCGGCGCCGATGTTGTAGCCGGTGAGGAACATTTCCGGGCATACCAGCAGGTGCGCGCCTTGAGCTGCAGCGTCATGCGCCTGCTGTTCCAGGCGCTGCAGATTGCCACCGATATTCAGCGGCAGCGGCGGGCATTGGTACAGAGCGATGCGCATGGTTTTGCCTCTCGATCAGTCCGCCAAAGCGATGGGTCCGATCTCGTCGAACACATCACCGGGTCCAGGGTTGTTGGCGTGAGTCTTGCCGCCAAAGTGGGTCATGATGCCCCAAACCGCGTTCAATGAGGTCTGCACTGCGCCCTCGACCCAGGCAGGCGTCCAGGAAACGTCGTCACCGGCGATGAAGATGCCGCGCTGCTCCACGGGCATGCTGTGCTGCATGAAGTGCGCATACATACGCTGGTTGTAACGGTAATGCCCGGGCAATGCGCCTTTGAAGGCGCCGAGGAAATGCGGGTCCGATTCCCATGACACCGTGATCGGGTCGCCAATGATCCGCGCGGCGATGTCGACTTTAGGGTAGATCTTTTTCAGGGCATCGAGCGCCAGCTTCACGCGCTTTTCGATGGGCTGAGGCAGCATCTTCAAGGCGTCGCTCATCCACGAATAAGACAGGCAGATCACGCCGGGCTTGTCGTCGCCGTTATCGAACAGGTAGGTGCCACGGGTCAGGCGGTCGGTGAGGGTCATGCTCATCAGGTCGCGGCCGGTTTCCGGGTCTTTGTCTTTCCAGAACGGGCGGTCGACCATGACGAAGGTTTTCGACGATTGCATGTAGCGCGTGCGGTCCAGGGCCATCCACATCTTCTGTGAGAACAGCGATTCTTCGCACTCGATCTGAGTGGTCAGCAGCCAGCTCTGGCAGGTGGTCAGCACGGCTGCGTAGTGGCGGGTGTCGCCCCAGTTGTCAGTGACGGCCAGGCGACCGTCTTCGGCGCGGGCAATGCGCTTGACCCCGGTGCGCGGAGCGCCATGATGCAAAGACGCCAGGCTGGTGCCTTCGGGCCAGTGGGCGCAGTTTTCCGGCACGTGTCGCCAGATGCCCAGCGGCACTTGCTCGACGCCGCCGACGATCAGGTGCTGGTGATCGTCGCAGTTGGTCATCACCACCCGGAAAATTTCCAGCATCGAGTTGGGGAAGTCCGAATCCCAGCCGCCGGTGCCGAAGCCGACCTGGCCGAACACTTCTCGATGGTAGAACGACAGTTTGGCGAATGCCTTGGAGGTGGCGACGAAGTCATAGAACGTGCGGTCGTCCCACAGCGGTACCAGGGTGTTCCACAGTTCTTTGAGGCGCGGCACGTCGCGGTCGCGAATGGCCTGCTGAATGTCTTTGAAGCCGGAGCCCGCTTCCAGCGCGTCCGCCCAGGCGTCGGCGACCTCCTGAAACATCGCCGGCAAATCGGCCAGTGTCTGCGCGTAGTAGGTGACGCCTTCGAGGTCAATCACCGTGCTGCCGGAGGCGCCAGTCAGCGGGTTCGGGAAGGGTTTGGATTCCAGGCCTAGTTTGTCGACGTAGTGATAAAACGCTGTGGACGACACCGGAAAGCGCATCCCGCCCAGTTCCGCGACGATGCCATCGGTGCCTTGAAAGGCTTGAGAGCGCAGACGACCACCCATCTTCGAGGCTTCGTAGATCACCGGCTTGAGGCCAAGCTTCATCAGCTCATACGCCGCCACCAGGCCCGCAATGCCCGCGCCGACAATCGCTACTTCCTGACCATGGTTCTCGACCGGAATGCTGCCCAGCCCGGCCGGATGCTCGATCCAGTCGTCAAACGCAAAAGGAAAATCCGGGCCGAAACAGGTGATCGGCTTCTTGCCGTCTGCGGGGTGGCGATTGTTTTTCATGACTGACCTGGCTGATGCGCGAAAGAGGACAGTCTAGACAGGAGTGAAGACGTTAATAAGACGCAAAGTGTCGTCGTTGTGCAGTGGTTTTGTGCGATGTGACGAAGCTGTAACTCGTTATGACCTGCTGAGGCAATGTTATGCCTTGACTGGCGCGCACCCGTGGGACCGGCTTTAGCCGGGAAGAGGCCAGTACATCCCCCCGATATTTATCGTCTGAAATGCCGCCTTCCCGGCTAAAGCCGGTCCCACGAGGAATACTCCCGACAGCTCTCTACACTGGCTGCCCGCGATCAATCTTGCTGCTGAGAATAATTGAGGTGGTGGTCTTCTCCACGCCCTCCACGCTGCCGATCAGATCCAGCAGCTGGTCCAGCTGCTCGGGCGAATCAGTGCGCAGCCAGGCCACGTAGTCGAACTCGCCGCTCACAGCGCACAGCTGCTGGACCTGCGCCAGGCTGCTGAGGCGGCGCAGCACTTCCTTGCCTGAGCGCGGTTGAACGGTGATCCCCACGTAAGCCTGCAAACCACCATCGACCACCCGCTGACTCAGGCGCACGCCGTAACCGGTGATCACTTTTGTACTTTCCAGCCGCGCCAGCCGGGAGGTGACTGTGGTGCGGGCGATGCCGAGTTGGCGGGCGAGCATGGCCACACTCTCCCGGGCATTGAGCTGCAAGGC
Organism: Paucimonas lemoignei; assembly: GCA_900475325.1. Classification (GTDB taxonomy): domain Bacteria; phylum Pseudomonadota; class Gammaproteobacteria; order Pseudomonadales; family Pseudomonadaceae; genus Aquipseudomonas. The sequence continues at coordinate 5,564,082 of LS483371.1, read as the reverse complement.
GGCGATCAGCTGGCGATCGATTTCATCAAGAACAGGCGGGCGTGGGGCGGACAAGAGCATCTCCTTCAGGGCTGTGGGCATCTTACCCGTGGGCGAAGGAAATGGCTTGGTGCGGGCTAACACGAAGCAAGTGGATGCATTGTGGTGCGCGTTTCTTTCAGGTGCTCGCCTGTAGAAGCGCGCTTGCTGGCTATGAGCATGACGCGGGATGCCTGGAACACCGCAGCGCTTCATTCGCGAGCAAGCTCGCTCCCACAGGTCCTATGTTTGCTGCGCGAAAGCGCAGCGTCCGGACGACGTGGGCACTCCCACAGGGTCAGGGGGGCTTCGTAATTGCGCTACATCCCAGTCGCCGGCAATTGCTGCTCGATCACACCCAGCCAGCCCATGCCTGGGTAGGTCTCGAACCCCGGCGTCATGGAATAGCCCTGGATCAGACTATTGGGTAACGTGCGGTAGCCACTGGTCTGTCCGGCTTTGGTCTGCAGATCAACGCTTTGCCCCAGCTGGCTTTGCCCATCGGAGCTGGCGATGATCTTGTGATTTGAGTCGACCATCATCACCCGTGTACGCGAGCGCTCTTCGTCGCTCAGGCGCACGCCGTTAATGACCGAATCGGCCTGGCTTTGCCAGTCGAAGAAAATACCAATGACCCCAATCACCGCCGATTGCTTGCCTGCGTTGGCGCGCACTGCCGCGCTAAAGGCGCAGGTGGGTGAGCCGTTAAGCAGGGGCTCTATGGCGACTTCTCCGGCGAAATACTGGTCGCCCGATGGATGACGCAGTGCCTGTTTGAACCAGGGCGCATCCGCCACGTTGGCGCCGATGACTTTGCCAAAGGTGTCCGGCCTGCCCGAAGCAATGACGCGGCCGGAGTTATCGGCCACCCAGATGTCCAGGTAAACGGTGTAGCTGTCGAGAATGATCCCCAGGCGTTCGCTGGCATGGGCACCGGTTTGCTGGGTCTGGTCTGTCAGTGCATCCACCAGCGACGCATCGGTTGCCCACCAGCGCACGTCACAGGTGCGTTCATACAGGTTGCGGTCGATGATTTCGATCAGGTTCAGCGACAAATCGGCCAGGCGCTGGCCGCGCACGTCGAAGCACATGCTTTTGCCCAGTTCGGTCAGTTCATTGACCGACGCCTGCAAATCCTGAGTCAGGCCACTGGCGATTTTTGAAATCCGCTCCGAGATGTCTTTGACTTCCTCGGCCACTACTGAAAACCCCAGGCCTGCCTTGCCTGCGTGCGCCGCTTCGATCAGTGCATTGATCGCCAGTAATCGAGTCTGGCGCGTGATCATTTGAATATCACTGACACCGCGTGTGGCGAGCGCTTCCACTTCCCGTGAGAGGGTGACGATCCGTTCCGGTTCGATCATGTTGTTCTGCTTCAGAGAGTTATAGTCGCGGCAGCCTTCACATCAAATATGTGACAAAAAAAAGATAAAAAGAGGCTATTAGTTGCCTCTTGAGATGCGCGGAAAGTTGAACTTGAAGTCAGCTCACTCTTGCCTGATGGCCCCGGCTTTGCTGCAAGCTAACGCAGATTTAAATATCTGTCATCCGCCGCCAGCGCCGCATCGGGAAGGTTTTTTGCTCAGAACTTCCAGCGTCGGGAAGTCTTGGCCAGGCGCTGCTGCAAGCCTTCAATATTGATCGCCAATTGCGACATCAAAAGATGATAAGCGGTCAGCTCGGCAGGCAATGCGGCGGCTGGGGTTGGCAGCGCTGTTTCAGAGGTGCGTTGCAGCCGCTCGGTTGCGCCGGTCTGCAGGGCACGGGCCATGCCGATCAGTTGCCTGCGGGTCTGGCGGTACTCGGCGTCCAGGCGCTCCTTCCATTCAACGCCAGCCACGCCGTCAATGTCGGCGGGGCGAATATTGGCGAGGATTTCCAGCGTGCTCAGGCACATGCGGAAATGCCCCTGGATCGCGTCCAGCTCAACCATGGAAATGCGCACTTCCTTAGAGACCGATGGCATCAATGAGCGCAGCTGCAACATGGTGTTGTTGAGGCGCGACATCAACTTGCGATGATCATCGGCGGAGGTCACCTGGCCGTGGATGATTCGCCCATAGACCTTGGCGCAGTCACGCAGACCACTGGCCAGGTTATAGCGCCAGGAAAAGACCGCGTACAACGGCAGGGCAAACGAGAACGCCAGCGCCAGGGCGATACCGATCAGGATATCCACGGTGCGCCACAGGCCATCGCTGATCGGGTTATAGCCATGCCCCGCGACGATGAACAGAGTGATCGCCGACAACAACGCGGTATAGCCACCCTTGCCAATGGCGTGATACGCGAAGAACCCACACATGACCGACATCATCGCGTAGGTCAGCAGCGGCATTCCCAGGTAGCCCTGCTGTACCACCACCAACAACCCGAGCCCGGCTCCGATCAACGTGCCATAGGCGCGCTCGACGGATTTCTTGCGAATGTTGCCGTGATGCTGCAAACCGCCAATCACGATCAACATCGTCACCGACGCCCATTCCCCGTGCGGCAGATTCAGGCCGGTGGTCAGCAGGATCGTCACCAGCAAACCCACGGCAATCCGCGCCGCATGGATCAGCCGCGCGTGGCGAAAACGTCGATAAGGGTCCAGCAACGGCCGCAAAACGCGGCGCAACCAGAACGGCAAACGGAGAGAGCGGGAAGTCATCATGCGTAAAAAGACCGCGCGGGTTGGGATTTGATCCCGTAAGAGACGCGGGAAGGGCGCAGTAAGCCACAGCGGGTTGGCTATTTGTGGCTGCAATGATCAGAACATGTCGAATTATTTCATCACATGTGAGGCATTGCGCACGCCGAGGTTTAGGCGTAGCGTACGGACTTATCACATGTGATGTCTGGGAGGGCAGTCAGATGGCTCGGAAAACTTCCACCGACTACATGCGTGAGATGCGCGCACGGCTGACCGCCGCCGGGTATGTCAAAAGAGAGCTCTATGTGCTCCCTGAAAATGCTGAAGTACTCAGAAATGTCGAAAAGGTTTTACGCCAGCCCTATTTGGGTAACCGGATCAAACTGGAGGGATTCATGACTGAAAATACCAAGTGGACCATCGATACGCTGCATTCGGCGCTCATCGAACTGGACGTTGTGAAGAACAATGAAATCGAACTGACGCTGGTCCAGGGCGCCGAGCCAAGCTTGAGCCTGGCCATGCACAACTTCGGTGGCCTGCCCATCATCATCGCGATTGCCGGTGACCAGATTCTGGTTGATTCGGTGCTGGTTTACGCCTCGCAGGTCAAAGACGCGGCGGCCTTCAACGATACCGTGTTGCGCAGCCGGGATATCTTCCCGCTGTCCTCGATCGGCATCGAAACCATGCCCAACGGCGAGGTCGTCTACAACATGTTCGGCGCACTGAGCGCTGCTTCCTCGCTGACCGTCATCGTCCACGAGGTATTCACCCTGGCAGATAACGTGATTCGGGCAGCAGATGCCTACGAAGATTTCCTGACAATCGACCCACAGTAATCGGAGACACAGACATGAGCCTTTGGAAAAAAATGGTTACCGCGCTCCGTGGTGGAGCGTCGGAAGTGGGCGAGGCAATCGTCGACGCACAAGCACTGCGTATCCTGGACCAGGAGATTCGCGATGCCGATGCCTCAATGCTCGCCGCCCGTAATCAACTGATTCAGATCAAAGCCAAACACAAGCTGTCCGTGCAGCGTGTGGATGAACACGACAAGAACATCGCCAACTGGGAACAGAAAGCCATCGCCGCCATGAACAAAGGCGAGGAAGGCCTGGCTCTGGAGTGCGCCGAGAAGGTCTCTGAGCTGACTGCCCTGCGCGATCAGGAAAAGGCAGCGGCTGATCAGTTCGGGATTCAGGTCACGAAACTGACTGCCCAGGTCACCAAGGCCGAGAGCCAGATCAAGGGCCTGCGTCAGCAAGCCGACATGGCCAAGGCCCGTGACAGCGTGCAGAAGGCGCAAATCAACGCGGCCGCTGCAACCGGTGGTGCCAACGGCCGTCTGGAAACTGCAGTAGGTTCGCTGGCGCGCATCAAGCAACGTCAGGACGAGCAGGATGCCAAGCTCGAAGCAGCTGAAGAGCTGTCGGACGCTGCCAACGGCGGTGATCTTGAGCGTCGCCTGCAAGATGCCGGCATCGGCGCGAAGACTGGCGGCGCCGCCGACGTGCTGGCCCGCTTGAAGGCGCAAAGCCAGGGTGGTAGCGCAGGTCAGTAAAGGATGTCGACAAAGGGGCAGGCGGATATCCGTTTGCCCCTTTTTTGTCTGGTTTTTTGTTAACTGCGGGGGCCTACATGAAAGTCGGAAACGGACTACGCATTATTCTTGGCCTCGCCGCTTTAATGATCGTGGTTCAGGTGGTTAACTCTCTGACCGCTAATAGCCTGTTACATCATGGATTGATCCCACGAACACTGTCCGGCTTGCAGGGCATCTTGTTTTCTCCATTCCTGCATGGTTCGGTGCGTCATCTATTGAGCAATCTGTTGCCGTTTATCGTGCTGAGCTGGTTGGTGGCAACCGAAGGCCTGCAGCGTTATGTGCGGGTGGCGGTGTTGGTTGCGTTGATCGGTGGCATGCTGGTCTGGGTCGTCGGGCGGCCGAGTATTCATGTGGGCGCCAGCGGCCTGATCTTCGGGTTATGGGCTTATTTGTTGGCACGAGCGTGGTATCAACGCAGTCTGATCAGCTGCGCGGTCGCACTGGTTACGCTGGTGGGCTATAGCGGGTTGGTTCTGGGCTTCGTTCCCGTGCCGGGCGTTTCTTTTGAATCGCACCTCGCGGGCGCACTTGCCGGCATTCTGGTGGCGTGGCTGATGCACTCGAAAAAGCTGATTGAACATCCGTCAGCATGAGGGTTGCCGGGCTGCGCATCTGCCTGCTCTCCAAATCCTGCGACACACAATGAAATGGAAGGAAACGCATTATGAGTTGGATCAAACGCGCTTTAGGGCTGGCACCGCCAAAGCCGCCTGCGGGTTCCGAGCCCTTGATAGGTGCGGGCTTGCTCACACCGTTTGGCCTGGCCACCGGGCGTATGCTCGACCTGGATGATTCGCTCAAGTTGTTGCTCGACGGTCACTCGGAGCTGGTCGTGCCCAACGAAGAGGTGGTCTGGTCTGTGGGCCATGTCGATCTTGGACAGTCGATACGGCTGGTGCGCTTCTATTTCGAAGATGAAGACTACTGGATGCAGGTCATGATGAATGGCCCTGCGGCAGAGGACGTCCAGGACATTATTCTGTTCGGCTACAGCAACGTCGTGACCATCAATAGCGAGGCTGAACTCAAGCGCCTGGTTGGCCCGGAATCCAGAATCGGATTGCCGCTTTACGAGCATGATGGTTGGGAATACGAACGCCAGTGGGGCACGGAGGCGGGGCAAACCGAACTGACCCCGATGACCGAAGCCGTTGCCAACCCTGATGGCAGTTACCGTATCGAGCACCTGAGCATGCTGTATGCCCGCGACACCGGTCTGATCGACCGCCGGGAGTTTTTGTTGCTGTCTGTCGAAGAGGATGAAGAGGGCGTGGTTTCTCTCACGACTTCGGTTGGCGTCACGCTGCAGTCCACTGACTTCACTGTCATCTAAAAGGAAGTAAAAATGCTTGATGCGCTAAGTATGTCCCTCAGCCTTCAGTCGGTGCTGAGCTTCGTGATCTACATCGTCGTTGCAGGCGCCTTGTTCGGCCTGTTCCAGATGGCCTACACACGCCTGACGCCGCACAAGGAGTTCGTCCAGATTCGTGAAGGCAACGTCGCTGCCGCAGTAGCCCTGGGCGGCGCATTGATCGGTTTCGCCCTGCCTGCCAGCAACGTGATCACCTACAGCGTCAGCGTGCTGGACGTCGTGATCTGGGCGGTGATTGCCGCCGTTGTGCAACTGCTGGCGTTTACGGCGACCAGTCTTGTTCTCAAGGACCTCTCGGCTCGCATCACTCGGGGCGAATTGGCCGCTGCCATTTACGCGGCCAGCGTCTCGATCAGTGTCGGCTTCCTCAATTCGGCCTGCATGACGCCGTCGACCTGATCCCCGTGATCGAAAAAGGAGTATTCGATGAGACGTAGTTCCTTGAAGCTGGTCCTGGCCAGCACGCTTCCGCTGGCACTGAGTGCTTGCGGCAAGTCCGACACGGTGGACGTCACCGCGCAACAGACATTCCCGACGGTACAAGCCTGCGTGGACCAGAAGGTTCCTGTGGATGTTTGTTCGGACGCCTACATGACAGCCCTGGCGGATCACCGCCGTATCGCGCCCACCTATGACAGTGCGGCCTCTTGCGAGGCAGACTTTGTTCCGGATTACTGCCAGCAGAATTCCGACGGCAAGTTCACGCCCAAGCTCGGCGGCTTCCAGTTGGAACTGTCTGGTCAGTTGCCCAAGTCCCAGGTCGATTCGGCCAACGCACAGGCTGGCCAGTCGGGTGGTTCAGGTTTCGCAAGCTCAGGCGTCAACGGCTTCCTGATGGGCATGCTGGTCAGCAACATGGTCAACAATATTGGCGGCGGCGGTCGCTACAATTCTCAGCCGGTGTATCAGGAGCGTGATTCGCGCGGTGGCTATCAGTCGTCGACCCTGTCGCGTCAGATCGAGCGCGGCAAGACCTTCGGCAACTCGACTCAGGCGCGGACCAGCTCAACCGGTACTTACACCAAGAGCACGCTGGGTCGCAACTCGTCAGTGTCGTCATCGGTTTCCCGTGGCGGCTTTGGTAGCCAGGCCACTGCACGCAGTGGTTGGGGCGGTAAAAGCAGCGGCTTCGGTGGCTGACAGGAGCGCTGGGCATGAAAAAGATCAGTATCGAAGAGCGGCCTGACTGGCGCGAAACCGCAGCCCGCGAAGGCTTCGACTTTCACACCATCGACGGCGAGCGGTATTGGGATGAGCGCGCCTATTACCAGTTCACCGAGGCTCAGATCACTCGCGACATCGAGGCTCCGACGCAGGAGCTTCATGCCATGTGCCTGGATGCCGTCGAGAGAGTGGTGGACAGCGAGGAGTTGCTGACCGAGTTGGCAATCCCGCCAGCGTTCTTCGATCTGGTCCGCACGTCCTGGAAGGAAGGGCACCCGCATTTGTACGGCCGCTTTGACTTCAGCTATGACGGCGTCAATCCGGCGAAACTGCTGGAAGGCAACATGGATACGCCGACCTCCGCGTATGAGGCCGGTGCGTTCCAGCTCATCTGGCTGGAAGAGCAGATCGCGCGAGGTGTATTGCCCGCGCATGCCTCGCAGTTCAACTCGATGGCCGAGGACCTTGTGCGAGCTTTCGCGGCAATCAAAGAAGGCGGGCCGTTTTACTTCTCCGCGATGTCAGGCTCTGCAGAAGATCGAGGCACCACCGAATTCCTGCGCAAGATGGCCGAGCATGTCGGCATCGAAACCCGACACATCGACATCGAAGACATCGGCTTGAACGCTCACGGCCGGTTCGTCGACCTTGAGGGGCGCTGGATCGAGCGTATTTTCAAGTTGCACGCCTGGGAGCACGTGTTCCATGAGCCCTACGGTCAGGCGGTCCCGCACTGCGATACGCAATTCATCGAGCCTGCGTGGAAGTCCATCATTTCCAATAAAGGCATCCTGCCGCTGCTGTGGAAATTCAACGAAGGGCATCCCAACCTGCTGCCGTCCTTCGTCGACAAAGACCCGCGAGCCCCCGTCCCGAAAGGCTGGGTGCGTAAACCCTACTTCTCCCGGGAAGGCGCCAACATTGAAATACGTACCCCAAGTGACCGGGTCATCTTCGAAGACGGCCCCTACAACGATGCGCCCTACATCCTCCAACAGTTCGCCCCACTGCCACGTTTCGGCGACAGCTACACCTTGATCGGTTCATGGGTTGTGGGCGACCTGGCCTCGGGTATCGGTATCCGGGAAGACGACAGTTTGATCACAAAGGACAGCAGCCGGTTCTTGCCGCATGTGGTTGTGGATTGATTGGTGTAGCCAGCGCGGCGGACCGACCCACGTCGCTGCAGACATTACTGTCGCTTGCTTCGGCACCTATCCGTGCCTTTATGAAGCCGATGAGCTTTTTCTAACCAGTGGTCCACAAACACCAAACGAAAAAAACCGCGCAATGCGCGGCTTCTTCACTCATGGCTTTTGCTCGGCGTGTGGTCCCGACTCTAAATTTTGTTAGTGCTCATCGCCTGTTGAACAAGTAGCAATAACGCATCAGTCGCTGACAACAGCTCAGATAGCAGCCTCTCATCAACGTCCATATAGCCTTCGTATTCCGCCAAATTGCGTCGCTCATGGCAGAGCGCGAACAGGCGCACTTGAGTGGTGCCAATATCGAGAGTGTGCGACAGGCACTGGAACACTAGATAGCGTCGATCTGAGCGATACCCCGCAGGCGCATAGCCGTGAGAGCAAGCGCATGTGCCGCGTTATAGGCAAGGTCAAAGCGGCTGGCAAAGGAAAGAGCGGAGCTGTGAGCATCATTCAGGCGGTCAACAGCGGAGTTCAATAAGCCCTCACACCGGTGGTTCTGCTTTGAGGCCACCCGTGCGTATCAAGTTTTCCAGATTTTCTTTACTGCCCATCGGTTATCTCTTCCGGCTTGCGTCCAAACAAATCGATTTTTTCCTGCTTGTTTACTCGCGTTACAAAGCTGTTGCCGCTGGCTTTCTTTGTCTGCCAATCGCTCACGGTGTAGAGCGTCGGATTAATGGTGCGGCCTAGATGTTCCTCTACCGGTAAGAGAAGCTCCATAGCTTCGATGTAACTGATGTTTTCGCCTATGAGCATCAGATCGATATCGCTTCCTGCATGATCGTTGCCTTTTGCAATCGAGCCATAGACAAAAGCCCAGACCAATTTTTCAGCGACAGGTAGCAATGCGGTGCGCAGCTGCTCGGCGATTCCAAACGTTTTACGCACAATACTGAGAAGCTCGGCATAAATTGGACACGCAGCGTTCGCCTGGTAGTGAGTCTGATTTCCTTGTTTGGTCATCAGCAGGATGCCCGACTTATGCATGCGCTCAAGCTCCCGCATGAGGCTGCCTTTGCCGACCTGCGCCCATCGTGCAATTTCGTTTGCGTAAAAGGATTCGTCAGGCTTGCCATACAGCAACCCCAAGACCTTCTGCTGGGTTGTTGAGAAAAGCGCATCGCTCAAGAGAAGGCTGGGCATGGTGATATCATCGGTCCCCAAAAGGGAACGATAAGTCCCTTTATGGGACCGATCAAGTTTTTTCGGTTAGGTGAAGACATTAAACCCCAAACGAAAAAAAACCGCGCAATGCGCGGTTTTTCAATAGTGGTGGGCCCACACGGACTCGAACCGTGGACCAAGGGATTATGAGTCCCCTGCTCTAACCAACTGAGCTATAGGCCCTCAGTAGGCCGCGGATTATAACGGCGGTTTGGCTGCGGTGCTATCCGAAAAGTCTGAAAGGGTTGTACGAAGAAATTTCGCGCTGAATTCCTCTGGGCATTGGGGAAGGCTGACGATGTAACCCTGTATTTGTTCGCAGCCTTCGTCGGCCAGGAACAGCTGTTGTTCCGGCGTTTCGACGCCTTCGGCAATGACGGTCAATTGCATGCTGCGGCCCAGGGCGATGATGGCTCGCACGATGGCGGCGTCGTGTGTGTCGTCGGGCAGGCCGCGCACGAAGGACTGATCGATCTTGAGGATGTCCAGCGGCAGGCGTTTGAGGTAACTCAGTGATGAGTAGCCGGTGCCGAAGTCGTCGATTGCCAGTTGCACGCCCAGGCGCTTGAGCCGGTAAAGGACGGCGAGGGCTTCTTCGGCCTGGCTCATGATGAAGTTTTCAGTGATTTCCAGCTGCAGGCAATCGGGCTCCAGGTGGTAATGGGCCAGTAGCTGTTCGATACGGGCGAGTAGTTTCGGCTGGCGCAGCTGCGCCCCAGCCAGGTTGACCGACAGGGCACCGAATGGCTCATAGAGCTGGTTCCACTCGTTCATCTGTCGGCAGGCCTGCTCCAGTACCCAGTCGCCGATTTCCAGAATCATGCCGTTCTCTTCGGCCAGGCCGATGAAAAGCTCGGGCTGCACCTCGCCCAGGGTCGGGTGTGTCCAGCGCAGCAAGGCTTCGGCGCCCACCAGTTGTTGGTCAAGCAGGCTGATCTTCGGCTGGTAGCAGAGGCTGAATTCGTTGCGCTCAATGGCACGGCGCAGTTCATGTTCCAGGGCGATTCGGGCGGTGGCCTGTGACGTGAGGTCCTCGGTGTAGCTTTCAACGCGGTTGCGGCCTTTGGCCTTGGAGCGGTACATCGCCGCGTCAGCGTTTTTGACCACCGTGGCGACGTCTGTGCCATCGGTGGGGAACAGGCAGCTGCCTATGCTGGAGCTGATGAAGAACTCATGTTCGCCCGCCTGGAAGGGCGCAGCAAAGGAACCCAGCAGCTTGTTGGCGATGGCCTCGGCATCCTCTGGATGAAGCAGCCCCGGCAGTAGAATGATGAACTCGTCGCCACCCAGTCGTGCGACGGTGTCGATGTCGCGCAGGTTTTCTTTCAAGCGTTGGGCGATGCCTTTGAGCAATAGGTCGCCCACGGGATGGCCGAGGCTGTCGTTGATGTGTTTGAAGCGATCAAGGTCGAGAAACAAAACGGCGCCGAGGCTGTTGGACTCTTGGCTGTGAATCAGTGCAGCCTGCAGGCGACTTTCGAACAGGGTGCGGTTGGGCAGGCCGGTGAGTGGGTCGTGATGTGCCTGATAGTCGAGCCGCGCCTGTGCATGCTTGAGGCTGGAAATATCGGCGAACACCGCCACGAAATGGGTGATGAACTGGTCTCGGTTGCGCACGGCGCTGATGGTCAGCCAGCAAGGATAAACCTCACCGTTCTTGCGACGGTTGCTGATCTCGCCCTGCCAATGGCCTTCGGCCGTCAGCTGATACCACATGGCGGCGTAAAAGGCGCTGTCGTGCAGGCCGGAAGCGAGCAATCTGGGCGTTTCGGCCATGGCTTCCTGCTCGCTGTAGCCGGTTATTTCGCTGAACGCGCGGTTCACGGCCGTGATGCGCTGGCGGGTGTCGGTGATCAGCACGCCTTCGGCGGTGCTTTCGAAAACCGTGGCGGCCAGCTGTAGTTTTTCCTGCATCTGATGCCGCTCGGTGATATCCCGGGCGATGGTCAGCATGCAGGGTTCGCCCCCGATCAGCAGCGGTCGCGAGGATATTTCGCACAGTCGGATCTGACCGTTCTTATGGCGCAGGTGGCTGCGGAAGTCGCGCACGAAGCCATCCTGCTCCAACTGAGCCAGCAGCTGCATGCGCTCTTTGGGGTTCGCCCAGATGCCGAGAGAGAGTGTCGACTTGTCCTCGGACAGTTCGTTGCCATAGCCGGTCAGTCGGCTGAACCCTTCGTTGACCTCGACCATCAATCCATCGCTCTGCCGGGTGATCAGCATGCCATCGGGGGAGGAGTGGAAGGACTTGGCGAATTTCTCTTCAGATAACTGCAATTGTTGCTGGGCTTGCTTGAGCTGACTGATGTCGCGAACCACCACCAGCACTGCCTTGGTTGAGTCCAGCTCGAAAGGTTCGGCAGAGAGCAGACCGGCGAATGTACGACCATCCTTGCGTCGAAAAGGCATCTCAAGGTTGCGGATACTGCCCGCCTGCATGCGCAGCAGTATGCCGGGGCCGACGCCGGGTACGCCCCAGATGTTGAGTTCAGAAGGCGTTCTGCCGATGACTTCTTCGGCAGACAGGCCAATTTGCTCAACGAAGGCTTTGTTGGCTTCCAGTAACCTGCCTTCCGCGAAGCTGGCAATGATCAGAATGTCCGGGCACTGGGCGAAGACAGAAGCAAACTTGCCTTCGGACAGGCGCAGCGCTTCCTCGGTTTGTTTGGTTTCGGTGATATCAATCATCAGGCCGCGCATCAGCGGGTGACGACCCTGGCGTATCAAGCTGATGATATCGCGCACCCACAGCGTGCGGCCGTCAGCGCTGATCACTCGATAATCGATGCTGTGGTCGTTGCCGCTGGCCGTTTCGCGCTCGCAAAACGCCTCGGTGGCGGGCAGGTCTTGTGGGTGGACGATGCTGCGCCAGAAGCCTGCTTCTTTCCATTGGCGTAGGGGGTAGCCCAGCAAATGTTCAGCCTGTGGCGACACGTAGTTGTAGCAAAAGTCCGCTGCATTGGCTTCCCAGGCAATGGCCGAGAGACCTTCGATCAAGCCCCGATAGTGATATTCGCTGCTGCGAAGTTCCTGTTCGAGTTCGACTCGGCGAGTAATCTCCGAACTCAATTGTCGATTAACGCGTATCAGCACCAGCAGAACGGTGGATAGCAGTAACAGCCCTGGCAGCCCGTAAAAAAGAAATTTTTCCCACATCCTTGTCCGTTCTCTCTCGTGATCTTCCAGTTGTATCAGCCCTGATCAACCCTCAAGCCGACTTTTGTCCGCCAACGAGCCATCCACCGAAGCGGGTGAGACCGCTGGCGCTGCCTATAAAACCATCTGCCGTTGTTCGGGATCCTGAAGCGAGCCCTTACGGCCGAAGCATCCACGCAGATACGACTGGGTGCGCGGCCACCGGCGAGCCCAGATACAAAGAGGAGAATGCCGGCAGTGTCATGTCAGCCTCACAACTGCGGGGGCAATGGGACGAGTGTAGCCGTACTGAGAAAAGCGTGGCCCTCAGGTTGAAAACTTATGGCCTATAACGCAAAACCCCCGGCAGGACCGGGGGTTTTGGGTGTAGCAGGCTTGCTTACTCGTCCAGGAACGAGCGCAGGTGCTCGCTTCGGGTCGGGTGACGCAGCTTGCGCAGCGCCTTGGCCTCGATCTGACGGATCCGCTCACGGGTTACGTCAAACTGTTTGCCGACTTCTTCCAGCGTGTGGTCGGTATTCATATCGATACCGAAACGCATACGCAGGACCTTGGCTTCACGGGCGGTAAGGCCCGACAGCACTTCGCGAGTCGCTTCTTTCAAGCTTTCAACAGTGGCGACATCGATTGGCGACTGCATGGTCGAGTCTTCGATGAAGTCACCCAGGTGCGAATCTTCGTCATCACCGATCGGGGTTTCCATGGAGATCGGCTCTTTGGCGATCTTCAATACCTTGCGGATCTTGTCCTCAGGCATTTCCATGCGTTCGCCCAACTCTTCCGGGGTCGGTTCGCGACCCATTTCCTGCAACATCTGCCGGGAAATACGGTTGAGTTTGTTGATCGTCTCGATCATGTGCACCGGAATACGGATAGTGCGTGCCTGGTCGGCAATCGAGCGAGTGATCGCCTGACGGATCCACCATGTGGCGTATGTCGAGAACTTGTAACCACGACGGTATTCGAACTTGTCGACCGCTTTCATCAAACCGATGTTGCCTTCCTGGATCAGATCGAGGAATTGCAGGCCACGGTTGGTGTACTTCTTGGCGATCGAGATCACCAGACGCAAGTTGGCTTCAACCATCTCTTTCTTCGCGCGACGGGCCTTGGCCTCGCCGATCGACATGCGACGGTTGATGTCCTTGATTTCTGCAACGGTCAGGCCGGTTTCGGTCTGCAGCGCGATCAGCTTCTGCTGGCAACGCTGGATGTCCGGCTGCAGGCGACCAATGGCTTCGGCGTATTTGCCTTTGCCCTTGGCCAGTGCTTCGGACCAGCTTTCGTCCACTTCATTGCCTGGGAACTGGCGAAGGAAGTCGGCACGCGGCATGCGGGCATCACGCACACACAGCTGCATGATTGCGCGCTCCTGAGCACGAAGACGCTCAAGTGCACCGCGTACACGCTCAACCAGACCTTCAAACTGTTTAGGAACCAGCTTGATCGGCATGAACAGCTCGGCCAGTGCGACCAGCTCGGCAATTGCCTGCTTGCTGTCGCGGCCATGCTTTTTCAGGGCTTTGCGGGTGATTTCCATTTGATCGGAAACCGCACCGAAGCGCTGCTGGGCAATGATCGGGTCCGGACCGCTTTCGACTTCTTCTTCGTCGTCAGTGGACTCTTCCTTCTCTTCCTCGTCGTCATCGCCTTCGGCAGCCTTGGCTGTTTTCGGGTCGACAGGCGGCGGGACTTCGGCTGGCGGCGCAATGCCGTCATCCGGGTCGATATAACCGCTCAGGACGTCAGAGAGGCGACCGCCTTCCGTCGTGACACGTGTGTACTCGGAAAGAATATGGTCAACCGTGCCAGGGAAGTGCGCGATAGCGCTCATCACCTCACGAATGCCTTCTTCGATACGCTTGGCGATTTCGATTTCGCCTTCACGGGTCAGAAGTTCGACCGTACCCATTTCACGCATGTACATGCGCACGGGGTCAGTGGTGCGACCGATGTCGGTTTCAACCGCTGCCAACGCTGCGGCCGCTTCTTCTGCGGCTGCCTCATCGGTATCGGCGTCGGCCAGCATCAGGGCGTCCGCATCCGGGGCACTCTCGTGTACCGGGATCCCCATGTCGTTAATCATGCGGATGATGTCTTCCACCTGCTCGGGATCTGAAATATCCTCAGGCAGGTGGTCGTTGACCTCTGCGTAAGTCAGATACTTCTGCTCACGACCCAGGGTAATCAACTCTTTGATACGAGACTGCTGTTGCGCTTTTCCGGACATAACACCCTATCCACTGAAGGTCTTGGCGGGCAAAAAACAAGCCGAGGATTATACCCGAGCTATGACCTCACGCGCCAGTTGAGGTCGGGGTTTGTGCAGGAACATTCCGATTTAACAGCTTCAACAGCAGAAGTTTTTCATCTGCGTCCAAACCTGTCTGGCGTTCCTTCCTGATCAATTGCTCCAGGCTGCGCTCGCGTTGGCGGGCGGATAACCTAGTTATAGTGTCGAAAAACTGTTGTTCAAGGTTATCGGCCGATATCAGCCATTCCTTTTCCGCTAATGCTCGAAGTAACCGGCCCTGTTCAGTGCCGTGCCAGCGAGCGATTAACTGTAACGAGCGCATCTTCGGATTCTTTTGCAGAGCTTCCAGCAAAGAAACCAGTAGTTGCGCCTGAGTATTGTCTTCTGCTGCCAGGTGACTCGCTTCTTCGACTTTCTCGGCGAGCTCCGGGTGATGCAGCAGTGTTCTCAATGCGGTCAGCGTTGGTGGTTCGACGCTCGTTGGCGTGCGCGGGGCACGTGGTTCGAAGTCAGGGCGCTTGCCTTTCTTGTCCCAGGGCTTCTTTTCCCACTTTTTCTGGCCTTGAGCGCCGGCCTTTTTCGGCGTCCACTCTTGCTGAGGCTCGTACCCGCCCTGTTGCTGAAAGTCAGCATAATCAGGCATTGCGTCGTAATCGAACCCTGGGTCGTAGCTCGGTGGTGCTTCAGCAGGTGCGTTTTGCACCAGCTGACTGACGGTCTCGCTATTGAGGCCGGTAATTTCGGTCAGGCGCTGACGCATCAGGATGCGAAGGTTGGCCCCTGGCACTTTGTCGATCAGCGGCGCCGCCAGCGTGGCCATGTGTGCCTTGCCTTCAAGGGAGCGCGGATCGGCCTCCTTGGTCAGCTGTTCGAAGAAATAATCAGCCAGCGGTTGCGCGTGTTGATTGATGCGGGCTTTGAAGGCGTCGGTGCCCTCGGAGCGCACCAGCGTATCCGGGTCCTCGCCTTCAGGCAGAAACAGAAACCTGGCCCGTCGCCCGTCCTGCAGGCTCGAGAGCGTTGCTTCCAGTGCGCGCCATGCTGCATTGCGGCCTGCCTGGTCGCCATCGAAGCAAAACAGCACGTTGGGCACGACCCTGAACAGGCGCTTCAAGTGTTCTTCGCTGGTTGCAGTCCCCAGCGTGGCGACGGCATTGCGTAGACCTTGTTGAGCCAGCGCAATAACGTCCATGTAACCTTCGACCACGATGATTTCATCGAGGCTGCGGTTGAATTTGCGTGCTTCGAACAGCCCGTAAAGCTCTTGACCTTTGTGAAACACCGGGGTTTCCGGTGAGTTCAGGTACTTGGGCTTGTCGTCGCCGAGCACGCGTCCGCCGAAAGCAATCACCCGGCCACGGCTGTCACGGATCGGGAACATTACCCGGTCGCGAAAGCGGTCATAGCGTTTGCCCGTTTCAGCGTTTTCAATCAGCAGGCCGGCATCAATCATGGCCTTCTGCTGAAGCGTATCGCTGCTCAAGTGCTTATGCAGGTTGTCCCAGCCGGGTGGTGCGAAGCCGAGGCCGAAGTCTCGGGCGATTTCACCTGACAGCCCGCGACCCTTGAGGTAATCCACTGCTGCTCTGCGCGAGGGGTGGCTCTTCAAGGACTGCCGGTAATACTCAGCGGCTGCGGTGAGCAGCGGATACAGCGGAGAATCGGTCGGCTGTCGAGGTTTGTTGCCTTTGACACCCTGTTCCCGTGGGACTTCCATGCCCGCAGCTTTCGCCAGGTCCTCAACCGCCTGGACGAAGTCCAGATTGTCGTGGTCCATGATGAAGCCCAGGGCATTGCCGCCCGCGCCGCAACCAAAGCAGTAATAGAACTGTTTATCGGGGCTGACGCTGAACGAGGGAGTCTTTTCTTTGTGGAACGGGCAGCAGGCGCTGAAATTCTTCCCGGTTTTCTTCAATTGCAGACGTGAGCTGACGACATCGACGATGTCGGTGCGGTTCAGAAGGTCGTCAATGAAGCCTTGGGGAATCAGCCCGGCCATGTTGTTCTCACATCAAGTCAAGCATCTCGCCATGAAGGTCGTGGCGAATCCAGGATTTAACGGCTGCTGCGGGTCTTTCTGTAATGCCATCACGGCATGCACAGGTCGATCGCCATGCGGCTGTTCATCAGTATCTGGAATGGTAGCTGTCAGCAGATCCACACTCAGTCCTCTGAGCGAATCAGGAGATGGGCCAGAACAGTGACGGCTTTCAAGCGTATAGGCTGTTTGTAGCAAATCGAATGCCGGTTTACGGTTTCGGTGTTCGCTCAGCGTGCGAGGGTGACGCTGCCTTGGCTGAGCTTCTTGCGAAGATCATCAAGGCATACTCGTCATTCACTTTGATGCAAGCGCCGCAATGGCGTGATCAACGTGGCCTGAATCTCAGGCTGGACGTGCTTTGACGAAGTGACCATTGCGCATGTGCGCAGTAAGTTGCTTCTTCAATGTAGCTTATGCGTTGCCTTAACTGCCGCTAGCCCGGCTTTGGGGCCGGGCGTTGCAGAAGCTTGCGACAGACGTCTGTAAATTAATACAGACGAACGGCGCGGCGCTGTTCGCGCTGAACTTTCTTGGCGTGACGCTTAACAGCGGCTGCTGCTTTACGCTTACGCTCAGAAGTAGGCTTCTCGTAAAATTCGCGGCTACGAACTTCAGCCAGAACACCGGCTTTTTCGCAGGAGCGCTTGAAACGACGCAGAGCTACGTCGAAGGGTTCGTTCTCTTTAACTTTGACGGCTGGCATCCAGAGCTACCTTCATTCATTACCGGGGTCAACGTCTCGTGCAAAGACTGCACATAAGTACGTCGGTTTTTAAGGGTTGCGGATGTTAACCCCTCATTGAGAGGAATGCAAAGCCTCTGATCGAAAACCGCTGGTCGGGGCATCGGGCGGCGACTATTATGCGCGCCTTCGAATTCAGCCTCTACAAGGCGCAAACCCATGCTAGTACTGGGATTAGAAACTTCCTGCGACGAAACCGGCGTCGCGCTCTACGACAGCGAACGTGGCCTGCTGGCTGATGCCTTGTTCAGCCAAATCGACCTGCATCGGGCCTACGGCGGGGTCGTGCCGGAGCTGGCTTCGCGCGATCACGTCAAGCGAATGCTGCCTCTGATTCGTCAGGTAATGGCGGATGCGGGCACTGTCGCGTCGGACATTGATGCCATTGCATACACAGCAGGGCCGGGGCTTGTAGGCGCTTTGCTGGTGGGTGCGTCATGTGCTCAGGCGCTGGCCTTTGCCTGGGATATTCCCGCGCTCGGCGTGCACCACATGGAAGGTCATCTGCTGGCCCCGATGCTGGAGGCACAACCGCCTGAGTTCCCGTTCGTCGCTTTGTTGGTTTCCGGTGGCCATACGCAGCTGGTTCGCGTTGATGGCATCGGTCTTTATGAGTTGCTCGGCGAAACCCTGGATGATGCTGCAGGCGAAGCTTTCGACAAAACCGCGAAGATGATGGGCATGCAATATCCCGGCGGTCCTGAAATCGCAGCGTTGGCGACCAAAGGTGTGGCGGGGCGTTTCGTATTCCCTCGGCCAATGACTGATCGTCCAGGGCTGGAATTCAGCTTCAGCGGCCTGAAAACCTCGGCGTTGAACACCTGGCAGCAGTGCCAAAGCGCTGGGGACGACAGTGAGCAGACCCGTTGCGACATCTCGCTGGCCTTCCAGCAGGCGGTGGTAGAGACTTTGACCATCAAGTGCAAGCGGGCCCTCAAGCAGACCGGCCTCAAGCGTCTGGTGATAGCCGGTGGCGTGAGCGCCAACAAATCGCTGCGCCTGTCGCTGGAAAAAATGCTCGGCGACCTCAAGGGCAATGTGTTTTATGCGCGGCCGGAATTCTGTACCGATAACGGTGCAATGATTGCCTTTGCGGGGTGCCAGCGACTGCAAGCGGGGCAGAAGGAAGATTTGAGCATCAGCGTGCAGGCGCGTTGGCCGATGGAGCAGTTGAAGGGGTTGAATGACGCGACGTGAGGGGTATTCCTCACGACCCGTTAGAAATGCCGTTCGCGCCCGGCAAACAGGTCGCGTAGATTGCCGCGATGGCGCCACACGATCAGCGCGGTGAGCAGGCTCATGGGCAGCAGTGCCCTGGGTTCTTGCCACGCGAGCAGCGGAAGGGTGAGCGGCGTGGCGATCAAGGCCGCCAGTGAGCTGGTGCGGGTCATGTAGAACACCAGCGCCCAGGCGCACATCGCCAGGGCAGCGGCGGGTGGGTACAGCCCGAGCAGCATGCCAGCGGCAGTCGCGACGCCTTTGCCGCCACGGAAGCGAAAGTACAGCGGGAACAGATGGCCTAGCACGGCGCAGAGTCCGATCCAGGCCTGTGCTCTTGGGTCCAGACCGCAGAAATGGGCAATCAATACCGGCAGCAAGCCTTTGCACAGGTCGCCGAGCAAGGTGAGTATCGCGAGTTTTTTCCCGGCCAGACGCAGCATATTGGTCGCGCCCGCATTGCCGGAGCCACTGGCGCGCGGGTCCGGGCTGCCAGTGAGGCGGCTGAGCAGGATGGCGAAGGACAGTGAGCCAAGCAGGTAGGCGAAGATCGCCAGTAACCAAAACATGCTAACTATTCCGGGCTGGGAAGCCTTGATTCTAACGGCGCATCGCGCCCTTGTCGTGCAGTGGAGAGTGGTGCTTGGACAGAGTTTTCATTGAGGGTCTGGAAGTCGATACCGTGATCGGTGCCTACGACTGGGAGCGCGGCATTCGCCAATGCCTGCGCCTGGACCTGAGTTTTGCCTGGGATAACCGACCCGCCGCTGCGGGCGATGACCTGAGCAAGGCGCTCGATTATGCGAGCGTGTCCACGCGTATTCTGGATTTCGCCGACAAGGCGCAGTTTCAATTGGTGGAAACCTTTGCCGAGCGGCTGGCTGAAGTCCTCATGAGTGAGTTTCACATCCCTTGGTTGCATCTGAAGCTGACCAAGCCCGGAGCTGTTGCGGCCGCCAAAGGTGTGGGCGTGGAGATCGAGCGCGGATGTCGCTGACAAGGGTCTACCTCGGGCTGGGCAGCAACATAGAGCGCGAGCAGAATCTGGTTGCCGGGCTCGAAGCGCTGGACGGATTCGTCAGTGACATGACGTGCTCGGCGGTCTTCGAAAGCAATCCTGTGGGTATCAAGAGTGGTCTGTTTTTCAATTTGGTGGTGACCGGTCTTACCGAACTGCCGCTGGCTGAGCTTGATCGCAGGCTGAAACTCATCGAGGCCGACAATGGCCGCTATGCGCCGGACCGCAAAGGTCTGCCGCTGGATATCGACGTATTGCTGTACGGCGAGCTGGTCGGTGATTTCGACGGGCTGATACTGCCGCGCGCTGAAATCCTTAAAAACGCCTTTGTACTGTGGCCTTTGTCGCTGATCGCGCCGGATCGTGTGCATCCCGAAGCCGGAGTTTCTTTCGAGAAGCTTTGGGCGGATGCGCAGATTGAGCAACAGTTGTGGCCGGTGGCGTTCGAGTGGCGTGGAAAGCAGTTGACCCCGCAGAGTTTGCTGGATAGCTGAACCTTGTAGGAGCTGCCGAGGGCTGCGAAAGCAGTGCGTCAGGAATACCGAATTCGCAGCCTTCGGCAGCTCCTACAGTGGCAAACGAACCTGTGGGACCGGCTTTAGCCGGGAAGGCTGCATTTCAGTCAATGCATATGTTGGGGACGTCCCGGCCTCTTCCCGGCTAAAGCCGGTCCCACGTCAGCACATCCGCTTGCAGGCAAACACAGAATCTCTCACGGATACGCCAACCCTGGAGCGAACTTGTTCGCGAGCGTGGTGTGTCAGGTATAACGCCTCGCCAACAAGTTGGCTCCTACATGGGGTTCGCAGGTTTCAGCTGTTGTACTGCGCTTTATAGATTTTCAGCGCATCAAGGCGTTCTACTTTCAAGGCCTCGCCCAACGCCAGACCCTGTAACCCTTTCTCGATCAGTGGCTGAACCGATACGGCCTTGGCTGCCTGTGCCGCGCCGCGCAGGTAATCGGCTTGCGGATAATCGCGTTGTTCAAAGCCCTCGCGTCCTCTGGCGTCCATTTCGCACGCGATGATGAAATCTTCGAAGCGTTGCGGGCGGCGATACACATCAAAGCTTTGTAGCAGCTCAAGCACCGTTGAGGGCTTCAGCTCCAGCGCTCGATGGCCATGGGTGTGGTACTGGCCGACCAGCAACGCCAGCTCCTGACAATCCTTGGGTACTTTGAATCGGCTGTTCACCGCCTTGATCAAGCGTAAGCCCGTGTGTTCGTGCGCGATGTGCCTGGGCCATTCGGCCTCTGGCGTCAGGCCTTTGCCCAGGTCATGCAGCAGGCAGGCCCAACGCACGCTCAATGGTTGCTGATGGATGGCGGCCTGTTGCAGAACGCTCAGGACATGCACGCCGGTGTCGATTTCCGGGTGATGGGCCGGCGGCTGCGGCACGCCGAACAGGGCGTCCACTTCTGGCAGCAGTTCTCTCAGCGCGCCGCAATCCCGCAACACCTGGATGAATACCTGAGGCTGGTTTTCCATCAGGGCGCGGGAGATTTCCTTCCAGCTGCGCTCTGGCGTCAGGGCGTCCAGTTCGCCGGATTCGCTTAACTGCCGCATCAGCTCAAGAGTCTCGGGAGCGATGCTGAAACCTTCCGGCGCATAGCGGGCCGCAAATCGCGCTACGCGCAGCACTCGCAGGGGATCTTCGGCGAACGCAGGGGAAACGTGACGCAAAATACGCGATTCCAGATCCTGCTGGCCGCCGTAAGGATCGGTGAGGTTGCCTTGTTTGTCTTCGGCAATCGCGTTGATGGTCAGGTCGCGCCGGACCAGGTCTTCCTCCAGAGTGACCTCGGGGCTGGCATGGAACACAAAGCCGCCATAGCCGCGCCCGCTTTTGCGTTCGGTGCGAGCCAGGGCGTATTCCTCGCCGGTGAGCGGATGAAGAAAGACTGGAAAGTCTGTGCCCACCGGGCGATAGCCCTTGATCAGCATTTCTTCGGTGGTGGCGCCGACGACAACCCAGTCGACATCAGTGACTGGTTTACCCAGGAGACGATCGCGCACTGCGCCACCGACTTTATAAATCTGCATAAAAAACCTCCGTAAGCGCGACAGGATAAACCTTGCGTCGCGATTGCGGAGGTAAAAGCGGGATCAGTGTCGTGAGCGGTCAACACAATCCGCCTTACGGCCAGGGTTTAGAGCCTGGGTTTAAAGGTGAACCACCGAGAGATCAAGCCGGGGATAGTCCCCATCTGGATGCTCGCTTCTGGGTGGGACGTGGTGGGTTTTCATCACCTGATCGCCTTGCAGGGTTTCCAGATGAATGTCGAAGCCCCATAGCCGGTGCAGGTGTTTGAGCACCTCCTCAGTGGATTCGCCCAGCGGTTTGCGGTCGTGCTGTTGATGACGCAGGGTCAGCGAGCGGTCGCCTCGACGGTCGATGCTGTAGATCTGCACATTTGGTTCGCGATTGCCCAGGTTGTACTGCGCGGCCAGGGTTTCACGGATGATTCGGTAGCCGGGTTCGTCATGGATCGCCGGTACCAGCAGGTCATCTTTCTGGTCGTCATCCATGATGCTGAACAGCTTCAGATCCCGGATCACTTTGGGCGACAGGTACTGCAGGATGAAGCTCTCGTCCTTGAAACTGCTCATGGCGAATTTAACGGCTGTGAGCCAATCTGTGCCGGCAATTTCGGGGAACCAGCGGCGATCTTCTTCAGTGGGCTCTTCGCACATGCGGCGGATGTCGCGGTACATGGCAAAGCCCAGGGTGTACGGATTGATGCCGCTGTAATACGGGCTGTCGAAGCCCGGCTGATAGACCACTGCGGTATGCGAGGTGAGAAATTCCATCATGAAGCCGTCGGTCACCAGCCCCTCGTCGTACAGGTCGTTCATCAACGTGTAGTGCCAGAACGTCGCCCAGCCTTCGTTCATGACCTGCGTCTGACGTTGCGGGTAAAAGTACTGGGCGATCTTGCGCACGATGCGCACCACTTCGCGCTGCCAAGGCTCCAGCAGAGGGGCGTGTTTTTCGATGAAGTAAAGGATGTTTTCCTGAGGTTCGGCGGGGAAGCGGGCGTTGTCTTCCTTGCTGTTCTTGTCGGCATTCTTGGGGATGGTGCGCCACAGATCGTTGATCTGTTTCTGCAGGTGTTCCTCGCGATCCTTCTGTCGACGCCGTTCTTCTTCAGCTGAAATCGGGTACGGCCTTTTGTAACGGTCCACGCCGTAGTTCATCAGGGCATGGCAAGAGTCGAGCAGGTCTTCGACCGCGTCGATACCGTGGCGCTCTTCGCACTGCATGATGTACTGCTTGGCGAACACCAGGTAATCAATGATCGAGCTGGCGTCGGTCCAGGTGCGGAACAGGTAATTACCTTTGAAGAAGCTGTTGTGCCCATAGCACGCGTGGGCCACCACAAGCGCCTGCATGCAGATGGTGTTTTCTTCCATCAGGTAAGCGATACACGGGTCGGAGTTGATGACGATTTCGTAGGCCAGCCCCATCTGCCCACGGGTGTAGGATTTTTCAGTGCTCAGGAAGTGCTTACCGTAGGACCAATGGTGATAGCCCAAAGGCATGCCCACCGACGCATACGCATCCATCATCTGCTCAGCAGTGATGACTTCAATCTGGTTGGGATAGGTATCCAGCGCATAGCGCTCCGCGATACGGCTGATTTCGCGGTCGTAGGCCTGGATCAGTTCGAATGTCCACTCTGAACCCGTGGAGAGGGGTTGGCGCTTCTGCTCTCTAGCGGTCATGTCACTAACCTGCGCTGGAAGAGTTCACGGAATACCGGATAAATATCACCGGCAGAGACCAGCTGTTGCTGGGCGAACGTATCTGCGAAGGCTTCGCCGATCCGCTCGTATTCGAACCACAAGGCCTGATGTTCCCGGGGCGTGATTTCCACGTAAGTGTAGTACTGCACAAACGGCATGATCTGCTTGATGAGGATGTCGCGGCAGATCGGTGAATCGTCGTTCCAGTTGTCGCCGTCAGAAGCCTGGGCGGCGTAGATATTCCACTCGTTGGTGGGGTAACGCTCGGCCATGATTTCCTGCATCAGCTTCAAGGCGCTGGAAACGATGGTGCCACCGGTTTCCCGTGAGTAGAAAAACTCCTCTTCGTCCACTTCCCGGGCGCTGGTGTGGTGGCGGATGAACACCACTTCGATCTTGTCGTAGTTCCGCTTGAGGAACAGGTACAACAGGATGAAGAAGCGTTTGGCGATGTCCTTGGTCGCCTGAGTCATGGACCCGGAGACGTCCATCAGGCAGAACATCACTGCCTTGGAGCTGGGGTTGGGTTGTTTAACCAGCAGGTTGTATTTGAGGTCGAAGGTGTCCAGGTAAGGGACCCGACGGATACGCGCCTTGAGCTTGTCTATCTCGACTTCCAGGTCTTGAATGTCGCCGAAATTGTCGGGTTCTTCGCGTTTCAGGCGGTCCAGCTCGCTGACCGCTTCCCTGAGCTTGGCGCGGCTGCTGCCGGATAGCGCAATGCGACGCGCGTGAGCGGAACGCAGGGTGCGGATGATATTGATGCGCGAGGGGTTGCCCTCGTTGCTGATGCCTGCGCGAACGGTTTTGTAGGTGTCGGTGCCGGTCAGGTTGCGTTTGACCAGATTGGGCAGTTCGAGGTCCTCGAACATGAATTCCAGAAACTCTTCCTGAGTGATCTGAAACACAAACTCGTCCATGCCTTCGCCGGAGTTACTGGCTTTACCCGGCCCTTTGCCACCGCCACCGCCTTGCGGGCGAGCAATGTGCTCACCGGTGGTGAATTCTTTGTTGCCAGGATGGACAACGGTCTGCTTGCCACCGCGACCATGGTGCAACACCGGTTCGTCGATATCGCGACCGGGAATGCTGATTTGCTCGCCATGTTCCATGTCGGTGATGGAGCGGCGGCTGACGGCTTCTTCGACTGCTTTCTTGATGTGGTCACGGTAACGCCGCAAAAAACGCTGGCGGTTTACCGTGCTCTTGTTCTTGCCATTGAGACGTCGGTCGATCACATAGCTCATAGGCCCCTCCGGGGAGCTTCAAGTCGTAAGCTTCAAGCTGCAAGCGAGTGCACGCTCAACCCCAGAAGCCGGGACCGAACTGCTTTTCTCTTGCAGCTTGTAGCTTGAAGCTTGCCGCTGCTTCACTGCGACTTCCGGACCCGTAGGTACCATTCGGAAAGAAGCCGTACCTGTTTATCGGTGTAGCCCCGCTCGACCATCCTGGTGACAAAGTCGTTGTGCTTCTGTTGATCCTCTTTGCTGGCTTTGGCGTTGAAGCTGATCACGGGAAGCAGGTCCTCGGTGTTGGAGAACATTTTCTTCTCGATGACCACACGCAGCTTCTCGTAGCTGAGCCAAGTCGGATTCTTGCCGTTGTTGTTGGCTCGGGCGCGCAGGACGAAGTTGACGATCTCGTTGCGGAAATCCTTCGGATTGCTGATGCCGGCCGGCTTCTCGATTTTCTCCAGTTCTTCGTTCAAGGCCACACGGTTGAGGATTTCCCCGGTTTCCGGGTCGCGGTACTCCTGATCCTGAATCCAGAAATCTGCGTACAGCACGTAGCGGTCGAAGATGTTCTGGCCGTATTCGCTGTAAGACTCCAGGTACGCCGTCTGGATTTCCTTGCCGATGAACTCGATGTAGCGCGGCGCCAGGTATTCCTTGATGAAGCGCAGATAACGCTCGCGGGTTTCGGCCTGGAACTGCTCCTGCTCGATCTGCTGCTCCAGCACGTACAGCAAGTGCACCGGGTTGGCGGCGATTTCGTGGGGGTCGAAGTTGAACACTTTGGAGAGGATCTTGAACGCAAAGCGTGTGGACAGGCCGTTCATGCCTTCGTCGACGCCTGCGCTGTCGCGGTACTCCTGAATCGATTTGGCTTTTGGGTCAGTGTCCTTGAGGTTCTCACCGTCATACACGCGCATCTTGGAGTAGATGTTGGAGTTTTCCGGCTCCTTGAGGCGCGAGAGGGTGGTGAACTGCGCCAGCATTTTCAGGGTGTCGGGTGCGCAATGCGCCTTGGACAGCGAGCTGTTGAACAACAGCTTGTCGTAAATCTTGATTTCATCGCTCACGCGCAGGCAGTACGGCACCTTCACGATGTAGATACGGTCGATGAATGCTTCGTTGTTCTTGTTGTTGCGGAAGCTGTGCCATTCCGATTCGTTGGAGTGGGCCAGCAAGATACCGGTGAACGGAATCGCGCCCAGTCCTTCGGTACTGTTGTAGTTACCTTCCTGGGTGGCGGTGAGCAGTGGGTGCAGCACCTTGATCGGTGCCTTGAACATTTCGACAAATTCCATCAGGCCCTGGTTGGCCCGGCACAGCGCGCCAGAATAGCTGTAAGCGTCGGCGTCGTTCTGTGGGTATTCCTCGAGTTTGCGGATGTCGACCTTACCGACCAGGGCTGAAATGTCCTGGTTGTTTTCGTCGCCCGGCTCGGTTTTCGCGACCGCGATCTGGTTAAGGATCGACGGATAGAGTTTGACCACCTTGAACTGGCTGATGTCGCCCCCGAACTCAGCCAGGCGTTTGGTCGCCCAGGGCGACATGATGGTGCTCAGGTAGCGACGCGGGATGCCGAAGTCTTCTTCGAGGATCGCCCCGTCTTCGGTCGCGTTGAACAGGCCCAATGGCGATTCAAAGACGGGCGAGCCCTTGATCGCGTAGAACGGGACCTTTTCGATCAGTTGTTTGAGTTTTTCAGCCAGCGATGACTTACCGCCACCGACCGGGCCGAGCAGGTAAAGGATCTGTTTCTTCTCCTCCAGGCCCTGAGCGGCATGGCGGAAGTACGAGACGATCTGGTCGATGCATTCTTCCATCCCATGGAAGTCGGCAAAGGCCGGATAGCGGCGTATGACTTTGTTGGAAAAAATCCTCGATAGCCGCGAGTTGGTCGAGGTATCAACCAGCTCCGGCTCGCCGATAGCAAGCAACAGTCTTTCTGCCGCAGACGCATACGCGCTGCGATCCTGCTTACAGAGCTCCAGATACTCCTGTAAGGAGAGCTCCTCCTGGCGTGTCGATTCAAAGCGTTGTTGGAAGTGGCTAAAAATACTCATGACGTCACCTCGCTCGATACGTAGAGCCGGCGGCGGATCGTCAGTCGATGTTGGCAGCAGCCGAGCATCCAGCTGCCAGTGGAACCCCCCAAACACCATAAAAGTAGCTACCGATGACCCACGCGCCGGTGTACCGGCTCTCCCCTGATTACGGATGGCCTGAGGCTAAGGATAGTTCGGAATCGGAAAGATAAAGAAGGGATGAGCAGAAAGTCGGGCAGACCGTTGGTCAGTTGGGGCGCGAACCCGCGCAGGACGCGGGATCAACTGAAATAAAAAATATTTTCGGTCAGCCTTGAACGGTATCGCTCGGAAAGGTGCTGCGCCACAGCTCGAAACCGCCATCCATGCTGTACACATCCGAGAAGCCCTGGCTCACCAGGTAAGCGGCCGCGCTCTGGCTGGAATTGCCGTGATAACAGACCACTACCACCGGCTTGTCCAGATCCGCGTTGCGGATGAAGTCGGCAATGGAGTGGTTGTCCAGGTGCTGGGCGTCAGGGATGTGGCTGCTGGCAAAGGTCTGTGGATCGCGAACGTCCACCAGCACTGCGCCTTGCTCGCGCAGGGTCTGAGCCTGTTCTGGCGGGATACGTTTAACTTCGGTCATGGTTGGCTCCTTGTTGTCTGGGTGTTGATTCTGTAGGAGCTGCCCAAGGCTGCGAATGGCGGCGTGTCAGAAATACCAATTTCGCAGCCTTCGGCAGCTCCTACAGGTGTCATGTAAGGGGATTTTAGCGCCGGATTGCACCCGCCGGGTTATGCAAAATCGTCCGTGTCGCCCCCGATTGCGCATTGCCGTGGTCATCGCAATCGCACAGGTGGCGCTCAAGGGTATCGACATTGAACATGGTCAGCGCAGAGCCCCACACGCAGCCAGTGTCCAGCGCGTAGACATTGGGCTCATCACAGCGGCCTTCCAGCGCAGCCCAGTGGCCGAAGATGATCTTCACGTCACTTGTCTTGCGGTCCTTGTGCTGGAACCAGGGCGCGTAGCCGGGCAGGGCGGTGTCGGCGCCTTCCTTGCCTTTGAGGTCAAGCTTGCCTTCGCTGGTGCAGAAGCGCATCCGAGTGAAGTAATTGGTGATGACGCGCAAACGGGTCACGCCACGCAGGTCACTGTCCCATTTGCTGGGCTCGTTGCCGTACATGCCATCGAGGAAAGGCTGGTACAGGGCGTCGTCGTGCAGTGCGGCTTCCACTTCGGCGGCGCACTTGAGTGCCTTCTTCAGCGACCACTGCGGCGGTATCCCGGCATGGACCATGGCCACGTTACGCTCGGCGTCGTAGTGCAGCAGCTTTTGCTGACGCACCCATTGCAGCAGATCGTTGCGGTCGGGTGCTTCGAGGATCTCGCGCAGGGTGTCGCCCTTTTTCAGGCGCTCTATGTTGCGCGAGGCGGCGAGCAAATGCAGGTCGTGATTGCCCAATACGCATACCACCGATTGGCGGATGCTGTACAGAAACCGGAGGGTTTCCAGCGACTGGGGGCCACGGTTGACCAGGTCCCCCACCAGCCAGAGGCGATCCCTGGCCGGGTCGAACTTCACATGTTCCAGCAGGCATTGCAGCGGTTCGAGGCAGCCTTGCAGGTCGCCAACGGCATACACCGCCATCAGTGAAGCGACCCCGGCACCGCCAGGCGAAACGGTGCAATGACAGCATCGAAGCGCTTACCGTCTTCGGCGAGCATCTGATAGGTGCCCTGCATGTTGCCGACCTTGGTGGTCATCACCGTGCCGCTGCTGTAGGTGTGGCTCTGACCTGCGTCGATCAGGGGCTGTTGGCCAACTACGCCTTCGCCTCGCACCTCTTCTACGTGGCCGTCACCGTCGGTGATCACCCAATGCCGCGAAAGAAGTTTGGCAGGCAGCTCGCCACTGTTATGCACAGTCACGGTGTAGGCAAACGCAAAGCGATTGTGCTCGGGTTGGGACTGCTCGACGAGGAAGCGTGTGACGACGCTGACGTCGACCTGATATCGGGAATCGGACATGCAGTAGGCCTTGGAAGCAAATGCGGATAAAACCGGAAAGCCCGGTGGAATCAGTCTAGGACATGTAGACGATAACAGACGAATGCACTTTGCTCGTCCACATGTCCTGCAAGGTCAAGCCTGAGCGGGTTTTTCGCTCAGTTTGTCGGCCAGGCGGACAAACGCTGCAAGGTCCAGCTGTTCGGGGCGCAGGCTGCCATCAACACCGGCAGCTTCAATATCGTCGTTGGTGAGCAACAGCTTCAATGTATTGCGCAGCGTTTTACGGCGCTGGTTGAAGGCCTCGCGTACCACACGCTCAAGCAGGCGATGATCCTTGGCGGGGTGCGGCAGTGTTTCGTGCGGCACCAGGCGGACAATCGCGGAGTCGACTTTCGGCGGAGGATTGAACGCGCCGGGGCCGACGTTGAACAGGTATTCGACCCTGCAGTGGTACTGAACCATGATCGACAAACGGCCGTAATCGCCGCCGCCTGGAGCCGCGGCCATGCGCTGAACCACTTCTTTTTGCAGCATGAAGTGCATGTCGCGGATCAGGTTGGCGTTTTGCAGCAGGTGAAAGATCAGCGGCGTGGAGATGTTGTACGGCAGGTTACCCACAACCCGCAGGCTGCCTGCCGGTGCATTGAGGCTGGTGAAGTCGAACTTCAGCGCATCGCCTTGATGCAGATTGAAATTGGGCTTGTTGCCGAACTGGTGAATCAGGATCGGGATCAGATCTTTATCCAGCTCAACGACGTCCAGTTGCGCGCCGCTGCCCAGCAAACCTTGTGTCAGAGCGCCTTGCCCCGGGCCGATTTCCAGCAGGCGTTCTTCCGGGCGGGCGTGAATGGCCCGCAGGATTTTGTCGATCACGCCTGCGTCATGCAGGAAGTTTTGTCCAAAACGCTTGCGCGCCTTGTGTTGGAATTGCTCGGTCATGTAGGGGTCTCGGCCATCTGATAGGCGGTGTGCAGGGCGACTTGCAGGCTGCCGGTGTCGATCTTGCCGCTGCCTGCCAGATCCAGGGCGGTGCCGTGGTCGACAGAGGTGCGAACAATGGGCAGGCCCAGCGTCACGTTGACTGCGGCGCCGAAGCCTTTGTACTTCAGCACGGGCAAGCCCTGATCGTGGTACATCGCCAGCACTGCGTCGCAGTGCTCCAGATATTTGGGGGTAAACAGAGTGTCGGCAGGCAGCGGGCCGCGCAAATCCAGGCCTTCGCTGCGCAGACGCTCCAGAGCGGGTTCGATGATGTCGATTTCTTCGCGGCCCAGATGCCCGCTTTCACCGGCATGGGGGTTGAGCCCGCAGACCAGAATGCGCGGCTTGGGGATGCCGAATTTGTTGACCAGATCAGCGTGCAGAATACGCGTCACCCGCTCAAGCCGCTCGGCGGTGATGGCTTCGGCCACATCGCGCAGGGGCAAATGAGTGGTCACCAGAGCAACCCGCAGGTCGCCGGTGGCCAGCATCATCACCACTTGATCGGTGTGGGTCAGCTCGGCAAGAAACTCGGTATGCCCGGAAAAGGCATTGCCGCCTTCATTGATCACGCCCTTGTGCACAGGGGCGGTGATCATGCCGGCGAAGCTGCCGTCCATGCAGCCTTGCCCGGCGCGGGTGAGGGTTTCCAGAACGAAAGCGCCATTGGCCTTGTTCAGTTGCCCGGTCACCACCGGCGCAAGCAGCGGCGTATCCCAGACATACAGGCTGCCAGCGGGAGCGGGCAGGTCGGGGAAGGCAGCAGGGGTGACACAAATCAGATCGACAGCCACGCCCAGCTGGGCGGCCCGCTCGGTGAGCAGGTCACAGCTGGTAATGGCAATCAGGGGGTGCGGCTGAGGCTGGGTGGCGAGTAGCAGGCAAAGGTCAGGACCAATGCCGGCCGGCTCGCCGGGTGTCAGTGCGAAACGCTTTGGTTTCACTGTGCAGCCTTGTCAGCGCCAGGCAGTTTGATCTCGACATACGCTTCGTCACGGATCTGACGCAGCCATGTTTGCAGCTCTTCGTCGTACTTGCGGTTACGCAGTGCGAGCAGCGCCTGCTGGTCGCGAGCCTGGTCGGTGGCGTCAGTGGAGCGACGACCGAGAACTTCCAGAACGTGCCAGCCGTAAGCGGTCTTGAAAGGCTTGGACAAGGTGCCTTGCGGCGTCTCGTTCATGACCTGACGGAATTCCGGAACCAACGAGTTGGGGTCAACCCAGTTCAGATCGCCGCCATTGAGCGCCGAGCCTGGATCTTCCGAAAAGCTCTTGGCCAGGGTGGCGAAGTCATCGCCATCCTTGATGCGGTCGTAGATCTTCTGCGCCAGACGCTTGGTTTCTTCTTCGCTACGGATTTCACTTGGTTTGATCAGGATATGACGCACGTGAACTTCATCGCGCATCTGTGCCTGACCCTGGCCGCCGCGTTTTTCCAGCAGCTTGAGGATGATGAAACCACCCGGGGTACGTGCTGGAGGCGTGATGTCGCCCACCGGCATCGAGCCCAGCATGTCGCCGAACGGAGGCGGCAGCTGTGCCGCTTTACGCCAGCCCATGTCGCCGCCTTCCAGCGCGCTTTCGCTCGCGGAGTTGGCAATCGCAGCCTGACCGAAGTCAGCGCCTTGCTTGAGCTTGCCGTACAGATCCTGAGCCTTGCGCGCAGCGGCCTGGATCTGGTCAGACGACGCGCTGTCAGGCGTTGCGATCAGGATGTTGGCGAGGTGGAATTCTTCGGACAGTTGAGCCTTGCCCTGGCCCGAAGCCAGGAAGTTTTTCACTTCCTGCTCGGACACCTGAATACGCTCGGCAACCCGGCGCTGACGCACCCGGCTGATGATCATTTCCCGGCGAACCTGCTCGCGTGCATCGTTGAAGGACAGGCCGTCATGAGCCAACGCGGCGCGGAATTGTTCCACGCTCATGTTGTTGCGCTCGGCAATGGTGCCGATTGCCTGGTTCAGCTCTTCGTCGGTGATGCGGATGCCGGAACGCTCGCCCATCTGCAGCTGCAGGTTTTCCAGGATCAGACGATCCAGAACCTGTGGCTGCAGTGCTTCGGCAGGCGGAACACCCGAGCCGCGCTTGGCGATGGTCTGTTGAACCTCGCGGACACGCTGGTCCATCTGGCTCTTCATGATCACGTCGTTATCGACGATGGCCACCACGCTGTCGAGCGGTTGAACCGCAGCCTGCGCTGCGGTCCCCAGGAGTAACGCGCCCAGCATCAGCGGGCGCAGACAATCAGAAAGCTTGGTCTTCACGTTCACGATAACCTTGAATGCCTTTGTCGAGGAAGCTCTCTACTTTGGCGCCGGTAACGCCACCAAGTCCCTTCAACACAATTTGTAGGAATACGCCGCGGTCACCCTTTTCGTTCTCAGGGGCTTCCTGGCTGAACTCGTCGTAGTCGATCCAGTAACGGCTGATCAGGCGCAGTTTCCAGCAGCAGTTGTCATATTCGAAACCACCAAAGGCTTCGATAGTACGGTTGCGGTTGTAGTCGAACTGCCAGCGGCTGATCGCGCTCCACTGCGGCACGATTGGCCAGATGACCGAGAAGTCGTGCTGCTGGATCTTGTAGTAGTCCTTCACGTAACCCGGTTGACCCGGTGTGCCGTAATCCCCACCACCCACGTTCCAGCGACCGGTGTTCTGGTCGTAACGGACCAGGTCATTGCGGTAGCGGTAGCCGAGGTTGACGATCTTGTTCGGATTGTCTTCAGGCTGGTAGCGGAACATCGCGCTGCCCGAACGGGTGCTGCGGCTGTCCGGATCCCAGTTGAAGTCCGAATTCACACGCCAGTCGCGGTTGAAGCGGTATTCATATTCCAGTGCGTAAGGCGATACGTTCGCTTGTGCGTCGTCGCGATCCTTGAACACTACGCCCGGCAGTTGGACTTCACGATCCTTGAAGTACAGCGCCTGACCGATGCTGAAACGCTGACGTTCAAAGCCGTTGTCTTCGATCCAGCGGTTGGTCACGCCCAGCGACAGTTTGTTTTCGTCGCCGATGCGGTCGGAGCCGACGAAACGGTTGTCGCGGAACAGCGAGCCATAGTTGAAGGTGGTTTCGGCGCTGTCGAATACCGGAATGTCGGTCTGGTCTTTCTCAGGAACATAGAGATAGAACAGGCGTGGTTCCAGGGTCTGGCGGTAGTTGTTGCCGAACCATTGGGTATTGCGGTCGAAATACAGGCCACTGTCGACGCTGAAGATCGGCACGCTGCGGCTCTGGCTGCTGCTGAACTCTTCGTCGGCGAGCAGGGTGTTCTTGCCACGGCCGTCGAGGTCCAGATCGTACTGGGTGTAGACGTATTTCAGCTTCGGCGTCAGGAAACCGTAGGTCCAGTTCATCGGCAGACTGACCGATGGAGCCAGGTTTAGACGGTCGCCATTGGCGCGAGCCAGGCCAGCAACGTTGTTATCCAGGCGCGATGCGAAGTTGCCGTTGCGGTCAACATAAGTGCCCTGGCGCAGATCACGATCAAAGCGCACGGCTTCGGTCTGGTAATCGAACTGCAGGCCAGCCGGGTTGTAAGGCAGAGAACCGTTGAAGGTGATCTGTGGCAGACGATCGTAAGGCGTGATGTTCGAAACCGTCGCCAGCTTGTAGGCCTGGGCGTTGAAGACTGCCGCGAAACTGTCGCCACGGTAAGTCAGGGAGCCCTGCTGATTCAGGTAGTCAGTGGATTCGACGCCGATCTGATCGGTTTCCAGATCCTGGAAGTAGTACGGGTCGCTGATGTCGGTGTAGTCGACATGAGTCATCCAGCGCGAATCGAGACCGCCCTTGTGCTGCCAGTTCATCATCCAGCGGGTGTCTTTATAGTCACTCTGGAGTTTGCGGTCGTCATCGTCGTCGTTGAGGTACGCGCCGCCGACCTGACCTTCGCTGCTTTTGGTCAGGTAACGGAACTCGCCTTCCATCAACATGCCGCGCTTGCTCATGTAACGAGGATAGAGCGTGGCATCGTAGTTCGGTGCGAGGTTGAAGTAGTACGGTGTGACGAGCATCAGGCCGGTGTCGCTGCTGGTGCCAATGGATGGCGGCAGGAAGCCTGACTGGCGACGGTCATCGATCGGGAAGTAGATATACGGTGTGTACAGAACCGGTATGTCTTTGACCCGAAGGGTTGCGTTGGTCGCGGTGCCGAAGCCGGTAGCCGGGTTCAGCGTGATGTTGTTGCCCTTGAGCGTCCACGCATTGCTGTTGGGTTCGCACGTGGTGTACGTGCCGTCCTTCAGACGAATGATCGCGTTCTCGGCACGCTTGGCGTACAGGGCGTTACCGCGGATGTTCGATTTGTGCAGGACATATTCTGCGTTGTCGATCTGGGCTTCGCCGGTATCGAGCTGCAGTTCGGCGTGGTCGCCGACGATCAGGGCGCCGTTGTCGCGCAGACGGACATCGCCGTTCAGCTCGCCACGGTTTTCAGCCTGATAGAGGCTCGCTTCCTGAGCCTGAACCTGCATGCTGCCCTGACGCATGACAACGTCACCGGCCAGGGAAGCAACCTGCTGTTCCTGCTCGTAACGCGACGCCTTGGCACCGATGAACATCGGTGCTTCTTTCATCGGCGTCTTGTCGTCCATGCCCGGACGAATCGGCTCGACATAGGCGCCCGAGCAATACGGGCCGGTTTCGGCCAGTTGCGCAGGAGTCAGCTGTTCGCGAGGAACCCAGTCGAGGTGGCTGTAGTCGGCACTGCGCGACTTCAGGCCGCGGCCTTTCGCTTCGGTGACCAGTTTGGCCGCCGGGGCCCCTGATTCACTGATGGTGGAGCCGCTGTCCGAAGTGACCGTGCCATTGGAGCTGACCGACGTCGTGCTATGCACAGGACGCGGGGGCAACTCGACAGCATTGGATTTCGGCGCACAATCCCAGGCACCCGAAGCAGAGACTGAGCAGTCATACTGTTCCGCGGCGACCACGAATGGAGCGGCTAAAGGTTGCATCGCCAGCAGACTGCCGGTTACGAGCAACGGAAATTTTTTACGAAACGCGGGGGATTTCAATGCCATCTTATTAGTCCGGGCTTCCTGCGCGCCATCTGCCCGCGGGGGGCCGCACGCCTCTCGATGGGCTGAAAAAGATGTCGGATAATAAAGCATGACCCGCTTGACGGCTAGCGCCGTCGGAGACCCTAGCAATGCCAGATCAAGATGTACGCCTGCAACACCTCAAACTTTGGCTCGATGAGCAGCTGCCAGCGCTCTTCGCCGCTCAAGGTTGGGGCGCGATACCCCCGGCCACGTTGACTGCGGCCAGTAGCGACGCCAGTTTCCGCCGTTACTTCCGCTGGGAAGGCGGTGAGCAAACTTTTATTGTGATGGATGCGCCACCGCCCCAGGAAAACTGCAAACCGTTCGTGGATATCGCTCGTTTGCTGCAAAAAACCGGGATCAATGTTCCGCAAATTTATGCCCAGGACCTTGAGAGAGGCTTTTTGCTGCTCAATGATCTGGGTCGAAAAACCTATCTGGACGTGATCGACGCCGAGAATGCCGATCAATTGTTCGCCGATGCCTTCGACGCACTGCTGGCTTACCAGCAGCTGCCCATGGACGCACCATTGCCGAGCTACGACGTGGCGTTGTTGCGTCGCGAGCTGGAGTTGTTCCCTGAGTGGTACGTGCGCAAGCATCTGGGAATCGAGATGGACGAGCAGCAAACCGCGCTGTGGCAGCAGGTCAGCGAGGAGTTGATCGACAGCGCCCTGGCGCAACCCAAAGTGCTGGTGCACCGCGATTACATGCCACGCAACCTGATGCTCAGCGAGCCCAATCCGGGTGTGCTGGATTTTCAGGACGCGGTTTATGGGCCTGTGACGTACGACGTGACGTGCCTGTTCAAGGATGCCTTCCTCAGCTGGCCCGAGGAGCGTGTGCAGGCCTGGCTGGAAATTTACTGGGGCAAAGCGCGCGCGCTGGGCATCCCGGTGCAGGACGATTTCGCCGAGTTTCTACGCGCCAGCGACTTGATGGGCGTGCAGCGGCATTTGAAAGTCATCGGGATTTTTGCGCGCATCTGCCATCGTGATGGCAAGCCGCGTTACCTGGCCGACGTGCCACGCTTCTTTGCCTATATAGAAGCGGTGCTGGCGCGTCGCCCTGAGTTGTCATCCCTTGGGCAGTTGCTGAGCAGCCTGAAGCAGCCGACCAGCCAGGTCGTCTGAATCCCTTGGCGTTATGAAGGTCATCATCAAAATAAGGTTATCGATTGTGTTGACGAGGCATGTATGAAAGCGATGATTCTCGCTGCCGGAAAAGGCGAACGGATGCGCCCGTTGACCCTGCACACCCCCAAACCGCTGGTTCGGGCAGGCGGTGTGCCGCTGATTGAATATCACCTGCGTGCCTTGCACGAGGCGGGCTTCCACGAAGTCGTGATCAACCACGCCTGGCTGGGACAGCAGATCGAGGATCACCTGGGTGACGGTGAGCGCTTCGGCCTGCGGATTGCGTATTCGCCAGAAGGTGAGCCGCTGGAGACCGGCGGCGGCATCCACCGGGCGCTGCCACTGTTGGGGGATGAGCCCTTCCTGGTGGTCAATGGGGATGTCTGGACCGATTACCCGTTCAAGGCTCTGCGGATGCCACTGGCGGGATTGGCGCATCTGGTGCTGATCAATAATCCGGCGCATCACCCCGAAGGCGACTTTTCGCTGATCGACGGGCAGGTCCGTGATTCCCGAGATGCGGGTACCCGGCTAACGTACAGCGGTATTGCGGTGTTGCACCCCAAGCTGTTTGCCGGCTGTCAGGAGGGAGCCTTCAAGCTGGCACCGCTTCTGCGGACCGCCATGGAGCAAGGCCAGGTGACGGGCGAGCATTTCACTGGGCGCTGGGTCGACGTTGGCACTCACGAGCGTCTGGCTGAAGTCGAGCGGCTGCTCGTGGCGGGTCGCTGAATGCTCTGGCCAGGCACAGTGCTGGGGGCGGGCGCAGGTTTTGCCATTGCCAGCATTCCCGGCGCGCTATTGGGGGCGTTGCTGGGGCAGGCGCTGGATCGGCGTCTGGCTCTGCAAAGCTGGGCACAGTTGCGCGAACGCCTGAGTGGCCGGGCGATGCCTCGGGATGATGAGCTTTTATTCGTGCTCCTGGGGCGGCTGGCGAA
Organism: Paucimonas lemoignei; assembly: GCA_900475325.1. GTDB lineage: Bacteria > Pseudomonadota > Gammaproteobacteria > Pseudomonadales > Pseudomonadaceae > Aquipseudomonas. The sequence goes on along the minus strand of LS483371.1, from coordinate 5,527,367 downwards.
AAAAGACGGACGCGTGGTGGATCAGCACATTCAGCAGGCCCGCGTCGAAATGGGTCGCCTGGACATGAGTGAGGCTGCGCAGCGTCGGGCCATTGCGGCCTTCAATCGGGGCAAGGACGGACGTGACAGCCTGCGGGGCTTTTTGAGTTCACGCAAAACCCAGCCCCATGCTGCCGAGGGTCTGCTGCGTGCCTGTTGGCGCATGGCCTGGGCCAAGGGCAAGCCTTCGCGTGCAGAGCGGGATTTGATCGTGCTGTGGGGCAAATGGCTGGGTTGGTCGGCCGCCCAGGTGGATGCGCTGGGTAACGAACACGAACCGCCACGAAAGCCGTTGGCCGGCAGTGGCAATAGTTATCAACAAGCGCTCAAATTATTGGGCGTGCACACCGACAGCGAACCTGCCCATATCAAGCGGGCGTATCGGCGTCTGTTGAGTCGTCATCATCCCGATAAAATTGCCGGGTCCGGCGCAAGCCAGATGCAAGTGCGCGACGCCACTGACCGGACGCAGGATCTGCATAACGCCTACAAAGTGATCAGAAACCGCCGCGGGTTTTGAGGGGCGCTCGATTTCCTACAGGTGTGGCGACGTGGGACCGGCTTCAGCCGGGAAGGCGGCTTTTCAGACGATAAATATGGCGTGGATGTACTGGCCTCTTCCCGGCTAAAGCCGGTCCCACGTCATTAGATCAGCTATCGCGCCTCACTCCGCCTCAACCCACCCGCGAACCCGGCGAAACATCTGTTCCTGTTCGGCCGCGCCGTTACCGGGGATGGCGGTCAGGGTGACTTGGGTGAAGCCTGGACCTTTTTTGCGCTTGCTCACCTGCACGCGTTCCAGAGCGGCATTGCGTGCCAGGGTCTGTTCCTTGTAGACGAAATCCGAGGTTTTCACTTTCAACAACGGCACCAGCTCGATCAACCTCGGCTGGGTATCCAGTGGTTCGCGGGCAGTCAGCATCACGAACTTCTGCACCAGAGGCGCCTGGCGCTCGCTTAAATAGCGCGCAGCCCAATAAGCGCCGCTGCCATGGCCGAGCAGGACAATGCTGCGCGCCTTGTTCTGCTGGGCGAAGCTGATGGCGCTTTCGATACGGGCAAAAATCTGCTCGGCCTGAGCCTTGTTCTGTTTCTCGGTTGCTGCGGCGCGGGCGGTTTCTGCCGCTGCGTCCTTCTCTGCTGCAGCGGCCTTCTCTTCTTCAGTCGGCGCGACGTCCTTGGGCGGATCTTTGGGTTTTTCAGCTGCCGCAGTGTCGGCGGGTGCCGCCTCGGCTTCCCGTGCCTGGCTGTAATCCGCCTGTTGGTCGGGCAAGGTCAGGCTCAGGCTGGCCCAGCCGATGTCCGGGAACTTGCGGCGCAGGGGACCCACGGCACCGGGCGCATCAGCTGATTCGTCAGCGCCGGGGATAATGATCACCGCGCCTTTGGGGTCTTCAGTGTTGGCAGGTTTCCACAACGCCAGGAAGCTGCTGTCACCGGCCTGCAGTTGCTGCTGATCGGCTACCGGCAAGCGACTTTCCAGTGCCAGGGCGTCGACTTGAGTGCGTGGCAGCAGGGGCGCGCGTTCCACCGCAGGCTCGGCTGGCGTATCTTTGCCTGGCTCAGGATCAGCCGCCATCACAGGCAGCGCACAAGGTAGTATCAGCGCCAGACACAGCGTAGGAAGAATTGCGCGAAAGGTGTAGGGCATTGAATATTCCAGGCCAGAAACTATCCCGGCAGACTAATAGGTTGATGCGCGTTTGTCAGGCCCGTGCTTGAGCGTACGCCGCGCGTCCAGCGAGTACACAGAACAGATGAGAACGTCACTTTGATCAGGCTTGTGCTGTGCAATGGAGTTATCGGCTGTCTGCTTGTGCTCTTTATGCCTTTGCTGGCCAGGGCACAGCCTGACTCGGCCAGCGATGCGCTGACGACCTTGTCGGCCGAGCAACGCGCCTGGCTCGCACAGCACGGCCCCTTGCGGGTCGGGCTGGTGTTGCAGGCGCCGTATGCGCAACTGGACCGACGCCAGCAGCAGTATTCAGGTGCCAACGTCGACCTGATCAACTTGCTGGGCAAAAACCTGCAGACCGAACTGCTGTGGCGCAGCTTTCCTGATCAGGCTGCGCTGGAACAAGCCCTGGCCCAAGGCATGGTCGACGTGGCACCCGGCCTGACCCAGACCCCGGCCAGTCTGCGGCTCTGGTTGTTTTCCGATCCCTACATGCGCATCTCCCAGTTGGTGGTGGGCGAGCGGGATGGCAGCGGCGTTGTGGACCTGGAAACCCTCGACAGCCGCACGCGCGTGGTGGTGCGCATGCCGAGCCCGACCGCGGACTATCTGAAAAACACCTACGCGCATCTCAATCTGCAAGGCGTGCCGCTGGAGCGTCAGGCACTGCAATTGCTGCTGAGCCAGCAAGCGCGCTATGCCGTGATCGATGAAGCGCAGCTCAGCCGCCTGTCTCGCGAGCCCGAGTTTGCCGGGTTGAGCATCGTTGGCGATATCGGCTACCCGCAATTGCTGCGCATCGCCTCACCGCGCAATGCACCTGAGCTGGCCGACATCATCAGCGTTGCCCTGCATGCCATCCCCGCCAAGGAACTCGATCAACTGCACGCGCGCTGGTTGCCGCTCAACTCGGTGAAGGCCACTGAATCTCCGGGCTTTTGGCAAAACCTGTGTTTGTTGCTGCTGGTGCTCCTGCTGGCCTGCTTCGCCATCGTGATCTGGCAGCGCCGTCAGCAACAGGCGCTGGAGCGCGAAGTCTTGATCGCCCGTAACGAGCTGGCGCTGCGCGAGGCGGGCGAAGAGGCGCTTCGACTGGCCCAGTTCTCTATTGACCAAAGCACGGTCGGCATCCTCTGGGTCAACTGGGACAGCCGGGTGCGCTATGCCAATCAGGCGGCGCACAGCATGCTGGGCTATGAGGCCGAAGGCGTGGTGGATCGGCCGTTGATCGATTTTGAGCCCACCCTGCACATGGACCGCTGGCTGAACCTGTGGAAAAGCGCGCGCTCCAGCGAAGGCATCGCCCAGACCTTTGAAACCAACTGCGTACGCGCCGATGGCAGCATCCTGCCGGCTGACGTGTCGCTGAGCTTCCTGCGCTTTCAGGATTCCGAATACCTGGTCGTGTTCCTCGCCGACGTCACCGAACGCCGCCGCTACCACGAACAGTTGCGTGAGTTGTCGGCGCATCTGGAAAGCGTGCGCGAAGAAGAAAAGGCGCGCATTGCCCGGGAGGTTCACGACGAGCTGGGGCAGATGCTGACCGTACTCAAGCTCGAAACCTCCATGTGTGAGCTGGCCTATGCCGAGCTGGATCCGGGATTGCGTGATCGCCTGAACAGCATGAAACGCCTGATTTCTCAGTTGTTCCAGTTGGTGCGTGATGTGGCGACTGCACTGCGTCCGCCGATTCTTGATGCGGGCATCGCCTCGGCCATCGAGTGGCAAGGGCAACGCTTCGAGGCGCGCACGCAGATTCCGTGTCTGGTGGATGTACCTGACAACCTGCCCGCCCTGAGCGATGCTCGCGCCATTGGCATGTTCCGCATTCTTCAGGAGGCGTTGACCAACGTCATGCGTCACGCCCAGGCGCATACCGTAGAAATCAGCCTTACGCTTGAGGATGACGTGATGTGCATGACCATCGCCGATGACGGCGTCGGCTTTGTTCAGCATCAGGGGCGGTCGACGTCTTTCGGTCTGGTGGGCATGCGCGAGCGGGTATTGATGCTCGGCGGTAGATTGGAGCTGGACAGCGAGTCCGGCGAGGGCACAACCTTGCGGGCTTACATACCGCTGCATCACGTAGGCCAGGAGCAACAAAAGTGATCCGAGTATTGGTAGCCGAGGACCACACCATTGTGCGCGAAGGCATCAAGCAATTGATCGGCCTGGCCAAGGACCTGTTGGTGGTCGGCGAAGCGAGCAACGGTGAGCAGCTGCTGGAAACCCTGCGCCACGTGGAGTGCGAAGTGGTGCTGCTGGATATTTCCATGCCGGGGGTCAATGGCCTGGAAGCGATCCCGCGTATTCGCGCACTGACCAATCCTCCAGCGATTCTGGTGCTGTCGATGCACGACGAAGCACAAATGGCGGCCCGCGCCTTGAAAGTCGGTGCGGCTGGCTACGCCACCAAAGACAGCGACCCTGCATTGCTGCTGACAGCGATTCGCCGGGTGGCGGCGGGAGGGCGATACATCGACCCTGATCTGGCGGACCGCATGGTCTTTGAAGTCGGCCTGACCGACAACCGGCCCCTGCATTCGCTGCTGTCCGAGCGCGAGTTCTCGGTGTTTGAACGCCTGGCCCAGGGCGCCAACGTCAACGACATCGCCCTGCAACTGAATTTGAGCAGCAAGACCATCAGCACCCACAAGGCGCGGTTGATGCAGAAGATGAACCTGCATTCTCTGGCTGATCTGGTGAAATATGCGATGGAGCATAAGTTGTTGTGATCTGAAAGCGACATCCCAAGACCGCCACAAAACCTGTGGGAGCGAATTCATTCGCGAAGGCGGCGGTGGAATCAACGCATCTCCAGCGCCTGTAAGTCAGCATTCCCGAATGAATTCGGTCCCACAGGTTCTTTGTCGGCCGATACATCAGCGTAAGACGCAGAAGTCGGACATACCTATCCCCGCCATCCCTGTAGGGCAATCCCTACCCCAATCTCTCATACCCCCCGATTTGCGCGGGTTGCAGCCTAAACTAGGCTTGATCCCACGCAGACAAAACAAAGGTGTGGGTAATGAGCAACGTCGATTCAAGCGCTGGGGCTAATGATGTTCTGGTCAGCTTTCGTGGTGTGCAGAAGAGCTACGACGGCGAAGCCCTTATCGTCAAAGACCTCAACCTGGATATTCGCAAAGGCGAGTTCCTGACCCTGCTCGGGCCGTCCGGCTCCGGCAAGACCACCAGCCTGATGATGCTGGCCGGTTTCGAAACCCCTACCGCTGGCGAAATCCTTCTTGATGGTCGGTCCATCAACAACGTGCCGCCGCACAAGCGCGACATCGGCATGGTGTTCCAGAACTACGCCCTGTTCCCGCACATGACCGTCGCGGAAAACCTGGCGTTCCCGCTCACCGTGCGCGGCATGAGCAAGACCGACGTCAGCGAAAAGGTCAAACGTGCCTTGGACATGGTTCAGCTCGGCACCTTCGCCCATCGCTATCCGGCGCAATTGTCCGGCGGTCAGCAACAGCGTGTGGCCCTGGCCCGTGCGCTGGTGTTCGAACCACAGCTGGTGCTGATGGATGAGCCGTTGGGCGCGCTGGACAAACAACTGCGTGAACACATGCAGATGGAGATCAAACACCTGCACCAGCGTCTGGGCGTGACCGTGGTCTACGTGACCCACGACCAGGGCGAAGCGCTGACCATGTCGGATCGCGTCGCCGTGTTCCACCAAGGCGAAATCCAGCAGATCGCGCCACCGCGCAGCCTGTATGAAGAACCGAAAAACACCTTCGTCGCCAACTTCATCGGCGAGAACAATCGCCTGAACGGCAAGTTGCTCAGCCACAGCGGCGAGCGCTGCGTTGTGCAGCTGGAGAAGGGCGAGAAGGTCGAGGCGCTGGCCGTCAATGTCGGTCAGGTCGGCGATGACGTCACCTTGTCGATCCGCCCGGAACGTATCAGCTTGAATGGCAACAGCGAGAGCTGCGTGAATCGCTTCTCCGGTCGCGTGGCAGAGTTTGTGTATTTGGGCGACCACGTTCGTGTGCGCCTGGAAGTGGCAGGCAAAACCGACTTCTTCGTCAAGCAGCCTATCGCCGAGCTGGACCCGGCCCTGAGCGTTGGCGACGTTGTGCCAATTGGATGGCAAATCGAGCATGTTCGCGCGCTCGATCCCTTGCAGCACGTGCATTGATCTACAAATAAAAAGGCATCAGCCAGAGGCGAACTCATCGCCCACAACGCATATACCAACACTGCTCGTGGAGAAAACAATCAAATGCTCAAATCTTTGAAGTTCACCGCAATCACGCTGGGCATGATGTGTGCCGCGCAAGCCATGGCCGCCACTGACCTGACCGTCGTGTCGTTTGGTGGTGCCAACAAGGCTGCTCAGGAAAAAGCCTTCTACGCCCCGTGGGAAAAGGCCGGTAATGGCAAGATCATCGCTGGCGAGTACAACGGCGAGATGGCCAAGGTAAAAGCCATGGTCGACACCAAAAGCGTGTCCTGGGATCTGGTAGAAGTCGAGTCCCCGGAACTGGCTCGCGGCTGTGACGAAGACATGTTCGAAGAGCTCGATCCTGCGCTGTTCGGCGACAAGTCCAAGTACGTGTCGGGCGCGATCTCCCACTGTGGCGCGGGCTTCTTCGTCTGGTCCACCGTATTGGCTTACAACGCTGACAAGCTGGCGACGGCACCGACCGGCTGGGCTGATTTCTGGAACACCGAAAAATTCCCGGGCAAACGTGGCCTGCGTAAAGGCGCCAAGTACACCCTGGAATTCGCCCTGATGGCAGACGGCGTTGCGCCGAAAGACGTCTACAAAGTGCTTGCCAGCAAAGACGGCCAGGACCGCGCTTTCAAAATGCTCGACAAGCTCAAGCCAAGCATCCAGTGGTGGGAAGCGGGCGCACAGCCGCCGCAGTTCCTACAATCGGGTGACGTGGTCATGAGCTCGGCCTACAACGGTCGCATCGCTGCCGTGGCCAAAGAGAGCAAGCTCAAAGTGGTCTGGACCGGCGGCGTGTACGACTTCGACGCATGGGCCATTCCGAAGGGTTCGAAAAATGCCGAAGCGGCGAAGAAGTTCATCGCTTACAGCCTGCAGCCTGAGCAGCAGAAGAACTTCTCGGAAAACATCGCTTACGGCCCGGCCAACACCGATGCCGTCAAACTCCTGAGCGCCGAAACGCTTGAGAAGATGCCGACCACCGAAGAGAACATCAAGGATCAGGTACAGATCGACGTGAAGTTCTGGAATGACAACGGCGAATCCCTGGAACAGCGCTTCAACTCTTGGGCTGCCAAGTAAGCGCGTCAGGTTGAGTTAGATCCGGGCGTGTTCTCTACAGTAGGGAATGCGCCCTTCGTTTAAAGATTTCGGAGTTCGCTATGGCCATCGCCGTGCCCCTGACTGAAGGCGCCAGCCCTACCTTGAAGCAACGTCTGGCTCGTGCCGAACGGGTTAACCGCTGGAAGGCGCAGGCCTTGATCGCGCCGCTGGTGATCTTCCTGTTGCTGGTGTTTCTGGTGCCCATCGTGGCGTTGCTCTACAAAAGCGTCGGCAACCCGGAAGTGGTCAATGCCTTACCGACTACCGTGATCGAAGTGGCGAAGTGGGACGGCAAAGGCCTGCCTTCGGAGCCTGTGTACAAAGCCCTGAGCATGGACCTGGCGCAGACGCGCAAGAATTCCACCCTGGGTGATCTGTCCAAACGCATGAACATGGAACTGGCTGGCTATCGCAGCCTGTTGACCAGCACCGCCCGAGCGCTGCCGTTCAAGGAAGAGCCTGCTTCTTATAAAGACGCACTCGAAGCGCTGGATGAGCGTTGGGGTGATCCGGCGTATTGGCAGGTGATCCGCCGCAATACCAGTAGCGTCACCCCTTATTATTTGCTGGCCGCTGTGGACCATCGCATCGACGACCTCGGTGAAGTGGCACCTGCGACCCCTGATCAAGCGATCTATCTGGACATCTTCGCCCGCACGTTCTGGATGGGGTTTGTCATTACCCTGATCTGCCTGGTGCTGGCGTACCCGCTGGCGTATTTGCTCGCCAATCTGCCCGCGCGGCAGAGCAACCTGCTGATGATCCTGGTCCTGCTGCCGTTCTGGACCTCGATTCTGGTGCGCGTGGCGGCCTGGATCGTATTGTTGCAATCGAGCGGCCTGATCAACGGCGCGCTGATGGCCATGGGCATTATTGATAAGCCGCTGGAGCTGGTGTTCAACCGGGTCGGCGTTTACATCTCGATGGTGCACATCATGCTGCCGTTCATGATCCTGCCGATCTACAGCGTGATGAAGGGTATTTCTCCGACCTACATGCGGGCCGCGATTTCTCTGGGCTGCAACCCGTTCGCCAGCTTCTGGCGTGTGTACTTCCCGCAGACCTATGCCGGGATCGGCGCAGGTTGCCTGTTGGTGTTCATTCTGGCGATCGGTTACTACATCACCCCGGCGTTGCTGGGCAGCCCGAACGACCAGATGGTCAGCTACTTCGTCGCGTTCTACACCAACACCAGCATCAACTGGGGCATGGCCACCGCGCTGGGCGGCTTGCTGCTGCTGGCGACCATCGTGCTGTACCTGATTTACAACTGGTTGGTCGGCGCCAGCCGCCTGCGTCTGAGCTGAGGGGAGTCATCATGCTGAGTTCATATTCGTCGCCGCTGGAACGAGTCTGGTATTACGCGCTGCGTATCCTGTGCGGGTTAATCCTGCTGTTCCTGGTGTTGCCAGTACTGGTGATCATTCCGTTGTCGTTCAACTCCGGCAGCTTTCTGGTTTACCCGCTGCAAGGCTTCTCGATGCATTGGTATCAGGACTTTTTCAATTCCAATGAATGGATGCGCGCCTTGAAAAACAGCCTGATCATCGCCCCGGCCGCGACCGTGCTGGCCATGGTATTCGGCACCCTGGCAGCGATTGGTCTGACCCGTGGCAACTTCCCCGGCAAAGCGCTGGTGATGGCGCTAGTGATTTCGCCGATGGTGGTGCCAGTGGTGATCATTGGTGTGGCGAGCTATCTGTTCTTCGCGCCGCTGGGCATGGGTAATAGCTTCCTGTCGTTGATTCTGGTCCACGCTGTGTTGGGCGTGCCGTTTGTGATCATCACCGTGTCGGCCACCTTGCAGGGCTTTAACCACAACCTGGTGCGGGCGGCTGCCAGCCTGGGTGCTTCGCCGCTGACGGCATTTCGCCGGGTGACCTTGCCGCTGATCGCCCCGGGGGTGATCTCCGGTGCACTGTTTGCCTTTGCGACGTCGTTCGACGAAGTGGTTGTCACGCTGTTCCTCGCAGGCCCAGAGCAGGCGACCTTGCCTCGGCAGATGTTCAGCGGCATCCGCGAAAACCTCAGCCCGACCATCGCCGCTGCGGCAACCCTGCTGATCGGCTTCTCGGTGGTATTGCTGCTGGTGCTGGAGTGGTTGCGTGGGCGTAGCGAGAAGTTGCGCACTCAGGTTGAGTGAGCCGTTAGCGGCAAGCGGCAAGCTTCAAGCTAAAGCAGTATGTGGGGAGGGCACCTATCGCTTATAGCTTGCAGCTTGCAGCTTGCAGCTTGCAACTGCCACTGAGGTACAATGCGCGCCACCGTGATTCTGCTCAAAAAGGTGCGTCATGCAGCCCTTCCTCATTGCTCCCTCGATTCTTTCCGCCGATTTCGCCCGTCTGGGCCAGGAAGTCGACTCTGTGCTGGCCGCTGGCGCGGACATTGTTCACTTCGACGTGATGGACAACCATTACGTGCCGAACCTGACCATTGGTCCGATGGTGTGCTCGGCGCTGCGTAAATACGGCGTGACGGCACCTATCGATGTGCACCTGATGGTCAGCCCGGTGGATCGCATCATCGGCGACTTCATCGAAGCCGGTGCGACCTACATCACCTTCCACCCGGAAGCGACCCAACACATCGATCGCTCGCTGCAACTGATCAAAGAGGGCGGCTGCAAGGCGGGCCTGGTGTTCAACCCGGCCACGCCCCTGAACCTGCTGGAATACGTGATGGACAAGGTCGACATGATCCTGCTCATGAGCGTCAACCCAGGCTTTGGTGGTCAGAAATTCATCCCCGGCACCTTGAACAAGCTGCGTGAAGCCCGCGCACTGATCGACGCTTCGGGTCTGGACATTCGTCTGGAAATCGACGGCGGCGTCAACGTCAACAACATCCGCGAAATCGCTGCGGCGGGCGCCGATACCTTTGTTGCCGGTTCGGCCATCTTCAACACCCCGGACTACAAGCAAGTGATCGACAAGATGCGTGCAGAACTGGCGTTGTCTCGCGCATGAGCGGCTTCGAGCAGCTGTTTCCGGGCCGTCTTCCCAAGCTGATCATGTTTGATCTGGATGGCACCCTGGTGGACTCGGTGCCTGATCTGGCGGTGGCGGTGGACAAAATGCTGCTCGAACTCGGCCGTCCAGCGGCCGGGCTGGACTTGGTCAGGAACTGGATTGGCAACGGTGCCCCCGTCCTGGTGCGCCGCGCGTTGGCCAATGACCTTGATCACAGCGGTGTTGATGACGCCCAGGCTGAACAGGCGCTGGAAATCTTCATGAAGTTCTACGCCGAAAAGCATGAATTCACAGCGGTCTATCCCGGCGTACGGGAAACCCTGAAATGGCTGCAAAAGATGGGCGTAGAGATGGCGCTGATCACCAACAAGCCGGAGCGATTCGTCGCACCCTTGCTGGATGAAATGAAGCTGGGCAGGTTTTTCCGCTTGATCATCGGTGGCGACACCATGCCCACTAAAAAGCCTGATCCTGCCGCGCTGTTCTTTGTCATGAAGATGACTAATATTCCGGCTTCGCAGGCGCTGTTCGTCGGCGATTCGCGTAGTGACGTGCAGGCCGCCAAGGCCGCTGGCGTCGCCTGTGTAGCCATGAGTTACGGCTATAACCACGGCCGTCCAATCGAGGAAGAATCCCCGGCGATGGTCATTGATGACCTGCGACGCCTTATTCCCGGTTGCCTGGATCTGGACGCTGGGATAATGTTGCCGCAAATCAAAGATCCCTCCTTTAGAGATTCCATCGTGGTGGTCACTCGCAAACTCTGGATGAAAGTCATGAAGGCCTTGGCCCGCTGGCGTTGGCGCGCCTGACTTGAATCCGGCCGGACACCTTAACCGGCACCGTTTGCTTACCTGACTGCTAACCCTCACCCACGAGGCTGATGATGAATCGCGAAGAATTCCTGCGTTTGGCTGCTGCTGGCTACAACCGCATCCCGCTTGCCTACGAAACCCTGGCTGACTTCGACACGCCGCTGTCGATCTACCTCAAGCTTGCCGATGAGCCGAACTCCTATCTGCTGGAGTCCGTGCAGGGCGGCGAGAAGTGGGGTCGTTACTCGATCATTGGTTTGCCATGCCGCACTGTCCTGCGTGTACACGACCATGATGTGAGCGTGACTCACGATGGCGTCGAGATCGAAAGCCTCACGGTTGAAGATCCGCTGGCATTCGTTGAAGAATTCAAGGCGCGCTACAACGTCCCGACCATTGCAGGCTTGCCGCGTTTCAACGGCGGGCTGGTGGGTTACTTCGGTTATGACTGCGTGCGTTATGTGGAGCGGCGTCTGGGCAAGTGCCCGAATCCTGATCCGCTGGGCGTACCGGACATCCTGCTGATGGTCTCTGATGCCGTGGTGGTGTTCGACAATCTGGCGGGCAAGATGCACGCCATCGTGTTGGTCGACCCGGCACAGCAGGACGCTTACGAAAGCGGCCTTGCACGTCTGGAGGCGCTGATGGAAAAGCTGCGCCAGCCCATTACTCCGCGTCGTGGCCTGGACCTGACTCGCCCGCAAGCTGCAGATCCAGTCTTCCGTTCCAGCTTCACTCAGGATGACTACGAAAAAGCCGTCGACACCATCAAGGAATACATCCTGGCGGGTGACGTGATGCAGGTGGTGCCATCGCAACGGATGTCCATCGACTTCAAGGCCGCGCCGATTGACCTGTATCGTGCGCTGCGCTGCTTCAACCCGACGCCTTACATGTACTTCTTCAACTTCGGCGACTTCCACGTCGTCGGCAGTTCGCCGGAAGTGCTGGTGCGGGTCGAAGACAACCTGATCACTGTTCGGCCAATTGCTGGCACCCGTCCACGGGGCGCCAACGAAGAAGCAGACCTGGCGCTGGAAAAAGACCTGCTCTCGGACGACAAGGAAATCGCCGAGCACTTGATGCTCATCGACCTGGGTCGCAATGACACGGGACGTGTTTCGGAGATTGGCTCGGTCAAGCTCACGGAAAAAATGGTCATCGAGCGGTACTCCAACGTCATGCACATTGTGTCCAACGTCACAGGCCAGCTGAAAAGCGGGCTGACGGCCATGGACGCGCTGCGAGCGATACTGCCCGCGGGGACCTTGTCCGGCGCACCGAAAGTTCGAGCCATGGAAATCATCGACGAGCTGGAGCCGGTCAAACGTGGCGTCTACGGCGGCGCGGTGGGTTACCTGGCATGGAACGGCAACATGGACACCGCCATTGCCATCCGCACCGCCGTGATCAAGAACGGCGAGCTGCACGTGCAGGCCGGTGGCGGCATCGTCGCCGATTCAGTGCCCGCACTGGAATGGGAAGAAACCCTGAACAAACGCCGCGCGATGTTCCGCGCCGTGGCGTTGGCGGAGCAGGAGCAGTAAGCGTTGGCCACTGATCTCCTGTAGGAGCTGCCGAAGGCTGCGAACTGTGATGTGTCAGACACACAGCGGTTCGCAGCCTGCGGCAGCTCCTACAGGTGATCGGTTAAAAATCCAGACTCACCGCCAGGTTCACTCCCTGCTGGGTAACATCGTCATTCTTGCGCCAGTTGTAATTGGCCCGCAGGCTCAGGTCCTGAGTCAGTTTCTGGCTGACGCCAACGGTGGCGCGGTTCAGGTCCTTTTGTGGTGTATAGCCCTGCAGCGTGAAGTCATTCAGCGGCAGGCTATTCAGCGCAATGGTGACGTCTTGCGGGTCCGTTTCGAACTCCCGTTCGTGGGCCACCTCGGCAAACAATTGGGTTGAAGGCGTAATCAGGAATTTGCCCTGCAGGCCTGCACCCAGGCGGCGTGATTTGCGCGTCTGATCGTCGAACGTCAGGGCTGTGGAGCGGTTGCCTTTTTCCGAATAGCCGTTGACGTTCACATGGGAGTAATCAGCGCTGATGAAGGGCGACAGATGCCAAGGGCTGCTGGCGCCTGCGATGTCAAACCCGAGCCTGGCGCTCGCGCCCCAGATTTCACCATCGGTATCGCCTTTCTCGCTGCCCTCAGCGATCCCCAGGGCGAACTTGCGTTCGGCGTTCTCATAATCAAGATGCCCGCCCGACGCCGAGAGGTCAGCCCACAGGTGATTGGCCTGATACTGGACAAAGGCCGTCGCCAGATAGCTATTGAGTTTGTAGTCCGAGTCCAGCTCGCCTGCGTCCAGATTCTGCCGATAAGCGCCCGCCACCATACCCGCACGCCAGTGCTCGGCGAATCGGTAGCTGCCACCTACGGTCATGTTGTAGCCATGGCCGTCGGCACTGGCTGAATTATCCTGCGCGTCGAAGTCCATTTTCTGACCGCTCGCCGCGACAATGGCTCGCCATTCACCGACACGCTGCCAATTGCCCCAATCTGCCAGCCATTGGCTGCGCAATTCGTCTTGCTGTGCGCGTAAGGTGCCGTTGGCCATTTCCGGCATCAGGCTGACCTCCCACGGCGCCGCCAGCAGGGAATACGCGTAATCCGCGATCAGTAACTGACCGGCCACGGTGGGGTGCACGCCGTCGTTGAACAACAGCTTGCTGGGATCTGGAGTGGCGCTGTTAATGCCGTAAGCGCTGTTTTCCTGGCAACTGTTACCGCTGAAACAGGTGCCCACCAAGTCCTGGCCCGCAGCGAGGCCAAAGCGTGCCGGGTTATCCAGAGTCTCCGCGACGAAGCGCGGAATGTTCAGCGGAATGATTTCAGCGTCGATCTGCGCCAGTCGATTCACCAACTGGGTGTTGAATGCGCCACTGAGTATCGAGCTAAAGGGCGCGAGGATCGTCCCCGAAACCGCTGGCGTCTGGCCAATGTCCGGGAGCAGCCAGACCATGATGTATTTCGCGCCGGCCTGTTGCAGCACCAGTGCGCTGTCAGCGAGTTGATCCGCTGCGCCCCGTGCTTGCGACAGACTCAACACCCGGCCCTGCAGGAAGTCGTTACCGCCACCGGTGAGGTAGTACAGCGCGTTTGGGTCTGCGCGAAAGTTATTGGCAGCCAGATAGCCCGGCCGCGTGCGAAACACAGTTCCGTCATCCGGATTGACCACCCTGGATTCGGCCGTGATTGCGTCGTAAATCTGATCCGTGCGGTCGCCCCCCACCGCCCAGTTGTTCCCGTCCGGCAACCCCTGCGCAGCATTGACCGGCGAAGTCGAAGCCCCTAGATCGCCCGGCGCGACACCGAGCTTCATGCCCAGCAAGGTCGACGAATTCAGGCTGAAGAATTCCCCGCTCCCGTTCTGGTAGGTCGGACCCGAGCGATTGGTAAAGCGCAACGTCGCCCCTGCCGGCCCTCCAGCGTCCGGAAACTGCCCGGCATCCGCGAGGCTGTCGCCAAAGACCATCATGGTTGAGTAGGGGGAGGGGGCGGCAAATGCCCCGTTGCAGGCCAATGCCAGCAGACATGCCGAAAGCGGCACGGTCAGAAAAGGTTTTCTCATTGTCCAGATCCTTACTTGTTGTTTTTAAAGGGCTGCTAGGAAAGTAGCAAAGGAAGCTGTGAGCGCCACGCAACCCGCCGAAAGGGCGCCAAGGCTGTCCGAAACGCGGGATCACTATCACCAGATAGGCCGCCTTCTGATTAGGCGGCCTGCCCATAGAGCTGCACTGATCGCTTATCAATGCCTTGGTAAGGGCTTGTCCGATCAACAGGTTTCAGTGGTGTAGCCGGATTTCGCCGCAAGAAGGCAGAAGATTCGTTCGATGGCATGAGGCAACGTGCCGTCTACCAGGCCATGCTCTACATCAAAATCCGAGGACTTCAGTCGGCAAAGGTCACGTATGGCGTCAGGCTTGAACCAGAACATTGAGCCGGCCGGGAATACGTCGTACCTGAAATTCATCTCCAGGCGACTACTCAGGTAGGAAACGTTCTCCCTGTTATATTTCATATTTTGGTCATTGTGAGCGATCAGATATTTTTCAGGTACGATTAATCCAATGGACGTATTGGCAGAAAAACGAGTGACGATTTTATCTACGGTAGTTTGACTGCCAATTAATGTTTTGACCAATTGTGTACGTATTTGAGTGCCGTCCTCTCGGTATAGGCTCATCTTTGTATGCAGCTTGCAGACAGCCCGATAGTTAAACCTGCTGATGGTTTCTAGGATTTTTATGAATGGGAAAATATCCCGGCCTCTGTTTTCATGCAGCTCAACGAAGGCATCAGGAAACTCCAGTCTTACCAGGCCCAGAATGTCGGTGCTTGTGGTTGTTACAAATAAGTCGAACCCCAAGTGCTGAAGATTTTCCAGGTTTTGCCTGATCGTGGGCCACAATTCAACGTAGTGGATATGTAATACCACCGCATAGCTATTATTTTGCGTGAATTGAGTCATGTCAGTCTTGGAAACGAGTTGTCTATCATAGGACGAAATAACATCATACGTTGCCTGAAGGTAGCCGTAGCCGTATTTCCTGTCGGGCTCAAGGTGGGTGCCTTCGGCCCATTCATTCCACGCATTTATAAATACGAGTTTTTCATCTGAGTTGTACTTTGCTGTACGGTGTATATTGCTGCACGCAACGGACAGCCACTGTTTATAGCGCATAAGGCTGAAGCCGTGGAAGCTGTGACTGTCGTGTTGCTTTCTCGCGGTGTTGTCCCAAGACAGCATCGGAGTCCTGAACAGCTTGTAGTCGGGTTCTTCTTCCCTAATTGAGTTGGAGACAACTTGCTCATAGCTGAAAATGCAGCCCTTGAAGTCAGGGTTGGTCACGTTAAGCTGTTTGCTTATTTCCGTACTCTTGGTGGTGTGAGGCGGAAATTCAACAGAGGCATCAAAGTTAAACTCTTCCGGCCCTTTGATGCCAAAGCTTTGCGCACAAATTAAATACAGGTCCGGAATGCCGTGTTTTTTAACTTCCTCACGCCATAGTGCTGCGGTGAGTGCCATATTCGGGATGATACTTGCTCTGTAAATAACCAACACCGGCTTGCCGTCTATTCGAATGTACCGAGGATCATTGAAAAATTTCACGAGGTGCCGAATAAACGCGAGGGAATCTTCATTACTGTGGTCCTGCGCGATAAGGACATCGTTCTCTTGGCCATCCCAGCGCCGAGTCCAGTTTTCGTTGGCCCATGTCAAACAGAAAGGGATATCTACCTTCGGATTCGCCAGCATCATTTCTAGCGGTGTATCCATCAGAATCTTGCCGGCAAACCAGTAAAAGTAGTAACTGAAACCATGGATTCCATAGGCCCGCGCCAGTTTAGCCTGCTCCTCCATTACAGAGGGTACTCGCAGGTCATAGTAACCATTGTGAATCGGGCAGTGAGGTTGATAATGACCCTCGTAGTTCTGATGGGCTCGACCCACGTTGTACCATTCGGTGAAGCCCTTGCCCCACCACTCATCGTTTTCTGGAAAGGGATGAAACTGCGGAAGGTAAAAGGCGATAAGTTTTACGAGCGGATCAATAGGCGCGTTATGCTGATACTCCACATATTGTTCAACCGTGGGGTCGAATTTGATCGTGGGTATATCTGGTTTTGTACTGTAAGCCGACGCAGCGCCTCTAATACAGCGGCGGATCAGTTCTTTGTGGTGAGCAGGCAGTGGAGAGCTGTGCCAGAACTGCCTCAGTTTTCTATGGAAAGCAGAGTGTGTTTTCGTGTATGTCAAGCTTGCTGAACGTCTCAGGGCGCGCAATGGTTGGGTCATTTTCCAAGAGTGACTGCCCTTGATTCTGGAAAGCTCGCGCGAGGTCGATTCCAGTTGCTGACTCTGATTATCGCGAGATTGAACCAATTGCTCGATCGTGCTTTGTTGCTTCATGATCAGGTCATAATCAGGGACATTGCAATAGGATACGGATTCCTCTCTAACCAGTGAGTTGTAGCCATTCTGAAGGCTGCCGTCGGCGTCCTGAATACGACAAGGAAATTGAGCCGAGTAAGTTTCATTTTTCAGGAATACTGCGACGAAATCGTTCCACATTCCCTCGCCGGTAATGAGCCCTGATTTTTCCCCGATGAATGACTCCAGCAGCTCCGCCTTGTAGCCGTTATGTTGCGCCCACTTGGCGAGGGAAAGCCCGGAGTCGGGATAAAAGCGCCAGCTGTCTACCGGGTAGCGATGGACCATTCCATTGCTGGGGGCGTTTATGTAGAGCAATCCGCTGGGTTTCAGGATTCGCAAACATTCGAGATACAGTAGCCAGAAAAAATCAGAATGCTCAAACACCGAGCTGCAGACAACCACATCGATTGATTCATCTTCGAAGGGTAGGGAGTAGGGGTCGCTGATGACAATGTCGACCCCGGACCCTTCTACAAAATCGACGCCAAGGTAAGTTGCGCCCACGGGTGAATATTTGCGCAGGGAACCGTTTACGTCCTGGGCGCCGACGTCAACAATTACCTTTCCGGTGAAATCACCGGTGCAGTACGTTTGAAAGAAAATCTTCCCGTGTTTCATTGCAGATTCGTGCACCAGTATTACCTGCTGTTTCTAAGTGTGATATTCGACATTGGAATGCCGATCAGGCCCGCTGCCACGCTGGTGGACTCTGATTTGAAGTGGAGGGCGTCATGAATCCAGTGATGCTGAACGTGGTCCTGCTGAGTGCCGTCCGCGATGGCGACGCTCACTGAATATTCACCCTTGGCCAGTCGGGGCATCATGAAAGTGAATTGCGCGATCACCTTGTCCTGCTCTTGGGTGCTGACAGGACTCTGCGCACAGCTCAGGTAGGTGTTGTCGCCAAACAGGGCTTGACCGAGTTTGTCTTTGACATGGAACCCTATGATGGGCTCCTCCAATGCTGAGTGTGTCAGCGCTTCGATCTTCAAGGTCACTTGCTCGCCGCCCACGATCCAAGCCAATGGGTGATTGTTCACGTCCAGAAAAGAAACGCTGATGATTTGTGCATGCCCTTTACCGAATGCAGGCGCCTGGGCGTCAAACTCGAACAGTTGCAGGTCATTGCGCAGGTTGCTGGCGTTAATAAAGTCCTGACGCTGATCCTGGGTGGCGACGGTGGGTTCGGCTGGCAAGGTTTTAATCCGCGTCGTGCTGCTTGCGCCTTGTTGCGCCTCGTAAAACGCTTCCAGGTAGGCATCGCACACCTCTTTCGGCGCGCCCTGTTTAAGCACGCGGCCTTTTTCCAGCCAGATAGCGCGGTTGCAAAAACTCCGCACCGCGTGGGTATCGTGGCTAACGAATAAAATGGTGCCGGTCTTCATGAAGTTGCGCAGGAAGCGCATGCACTTTTGGGTAAAAAATGCGTCACCCACCGCCAGGGCTTCGTCGATGATCAGAATGTCGGCATCAACATGGGCAATCACAGCGAACGCTAAGCGCACCATCATCCCGCTTGAATAGGTTTTTACAGGCTGTTCGATGAAGTCGCCGATGTCGGCGAAATCGAGAATGGCTTCGAATCGTTGGGTGATCTCTTCATTGCTCAAGCCCAGCACAGCGCCATTCATGTAGACGTTTTCGCGGCCACTGAACTCTGGATTGAACCCAGACCCCAGCTCCAGCAATGCCGCCACCCGACCGAAAGATTGCACGCTTCCGCTTGAGGGATGAAGCGTGCCGCAGATCATTTGCAGGAGCGTGGATTTCCCGCTGCCGTTGCGGCCAACTATTCCGATGGTCTCGCCCCGTTTCATTTCGAATGAAACATCTTTCAGGGCCCAGAACTCACGGAAGAATCGTTTGGGTGCCATCCCGATAGTGCGCTGCAAGCGGGGGACCACGAACTGCTTTAATCGATCCTGTGGCTGGTCATATATCTGATAGCACTTGCTAAGGCCTTCGACCTTTATCGACAGATCAGAGGACATCAGCGAACCCCTTGCGAGTCTTCTGGAAAAGTGCGAACCCCAGGCAGCAAAACGCCAACCCGGCTATCAGATAAACAGCAAGGGTGTTGAAGTCAGGTGCTATTCCCCAGAACAGTACGTTGCGCGTCTGCTCGATAATGGTTGTCAGTGGGTTCATGTACAAATAAGGGCGGTAGGTTTCAGGAAGCGCAGAGGCGGGGTAGAAAATAGGCGACATAAACATCAGGGCAGTCGTCAGTAGGCCAATGACCTGGGCGACATCCCTCAGGAAAACGCCAATGAATGCCAGAATCCAGCTGAGCCCCATAATCAGCAGAGCGAACGGCAGGATGATGAGGGGCAGCCAAAGTGCGGTGACTGGGGGAATGCCGAAAAAGATTACGTAGCTGGTTAGCCACACAGCCAAGCTGATTGCGCTGTGGAACAGGGCCGAACCGAGAATAACCAGTGGCAGAATCTCGAGCGGAAACACCACTTTTTTAACGTAATTGGGATTTCCCAGAATGAGTCCGGGGGCCCTGTTAATGCATTCGGAAAACAGATTGAAGA
Source organism: Paucimonas lemoignei (assembly GCA_900475325.1). GTDB lineage: Bacteria > Pseudomonadota > Gammaproteobacteria > Pseudomonadales > Pseudomonadaceae > Aquipseudomonas. Next base: position 5,508,090 of record LS483371.1, on the reverse strand, counting down.
TGATCAGACCGGCAAACAGAATCAGTGCAAACTCGGTTTTGGAATCGCTGGCCGTTCCCCATCGCGCGCTGAAAACCACGCCGAATACAAAGGTAAAAATGGCCAGCATGAACAGAGGGTTCAAAAGTGACCACATCAGGCCCATGAACGAGCCCCGGTAGCGTCCCAGTATTTCTCGTTTGATTGATGCGCGCAGAAGGTGTCGGTTTCGCCAAAGGCTTGCGAGCAATGCGTGGGGAGAGGCTGAAAAGTTTTGCATCAGTCAAAACCTTCCGTGTTTATCAGGCTTGTAGCTGCCGCATCCTTGGCCGACAAAATCGGCCGAGCCTCAAGAGGCCATGTGATCGCCAGTTGTCTGTCGTTCCACGACACGCTGCGCTCGTTTCCGGGTGAGTAATACTCGGTGGTTTTGTAGACAAATTCGGCATGTTCGGAAAGAACCAGAAAGCCGTGGGCGAACCCCTCGGGTATCCACAGTTGCTGCTTGTTCTCTGCACTCAGGTGCGCGCCAACCCATTGCCCGAAAGTGGTGGAGCTTTTTCGCAGATCCACGGCCACATCAAAGACCGCTCCGTTTACGACACGTACGAGTTTTCCTTGAGGTTGGTTGACCTGGTAGTGCAGCCCGCGGAGCACATTTTTCGAGGAGCGCGAATGGTTATCCTGGACGAAGCTGACACGGCGGCCGATCGCTGCTTCGAAAACTTGATGATTGAAGCTCTCAAAGAAGAAACCCCGCTCATCACCCAGGACCTTTGGCTGAAGCAAGACCACTTCTGGAATGTCCGTGCGTGTCACGATCATGGGTGAGCAGCCTCTTTCAAAATACGCTGCAGGTACTGGCCATAACCGTTTTTCAATAAGGGTGCAGCCAGACGCTCCAGCTGTTCGGCGCTGATCCATTGCTGTCTGAAAGCGATTTCTTCCGGGCACGCGACTTTCAGGCCCTGGCGATGTTCGAGCGTAGCGATGAAGCGGCTCGCCTCAAGCAGTGAATCGTGAGTGCCGGTATCGAGCCATGCATACCCGCGGCCCATGATTTCGACAGACAGATCGCCCTGTTCCAGATAGACGCGGTTCAGGTCCGTAATTTCCAGTTCGCCGCGAGGAGAGGGTTTGATGCTCTTGGCGATATCGACGACCTGCTGGTCGTAGAAGTAGAGCCCGGTAACCGCGTAGTTGGACTTTGGCCGGGCTGGCTTTTCTTCGAGGCTGATTGCTTTGCCAGCGCTATCGAACTCTACGACGCCGTACCGCTCCGGGTCGTTGACGTGATAAGCGAATACGCTGGCGCCTCCGTCACGTGCGTTCGCGCTGTGCAGCAGCTCATTGAAGTTGTGGCCATGGTAGATATTGTCGCCAAGTACCAAGGCAGAAAGGTCGTTGCCTATAAAGTCTTGAGCAATGAGAAAGGCTTGCGCCAGACCATCCGGCGATGGCTGCACCGCATAGGAGATGTCCAGCCCCCACCGGCTCCCATCGCCTAGCAGCTGTTCAAAACGTGGCGTGTCTTGAGGCGTGGAGATGATCAGTATTTCGCGCATCCCTGCCAGCATCAAAGTGGTCAGGGGGTAATAAATCATTGGCTTGTCATAAACCGGCAACAGCTGCTTGGAGAGTGCAAGTGTGGCTGGATGCAGACGGGTGCCCGAACCGCCGGCCAGGATGATGCCTTTACGTTTGATCATAGTGCGTTCTCGATTGTTTCTTTGAGCATCCGGGTCACACCGATGCGCCAGTCTGGCAATTGCACCGCAAAGGCCTTTTTTAGTTTGTGCGTGTCGAGCCGTGAGTTATGCGGACGCTGAGCCGGGGTCGGGTAGTCTCTGGTCAGGGTCGAGGCAAGTTCAGCGCAGGTGACTTTGAGTGGCAGGCCCAGCGCTTGCGCTTGCTGCAATACAAAGTGGGCGTATTCAAACCAGGTGGTCTCGCCGTTGGCGGCAAGGTGGTATAGCCCGCCTGATTCCGGCTTCTGGCGGGTTACGCGGATGGCGTGAGCGGTGATATCTGCCAACAACTCAGCGCCGGTTGGGCTGCCAAACTGATCGCTGATGACGCTGAGGTGGTCCCGCTGGCTGGCGAGGCGAATGATGGTCTTGGCAAAGTTCTCGCCACGTGAGCTGTAGACCCAGCTGGTACGAAAGATCAGATGATTGCAGCCAGCAGCCTGAATAGCGCGCTCGCCATCTAGTTTGGTAGCGCCGTACCTGTTGACGGGAGTGGTCGCGTCGGTTTCCTGCCACGGCGTATTCCCATGGCCTGCGAATACGTAGTCCGTGGAGTAGTGAACCAGCAGGCTATCCAGCTTCTTAGCTTCTATTGCGAGCACGGACACTGCATCGGCATTGATTCGCTGAGCGACCCGCGGGTCGCCTTCTGCCTGATCGACGGCGGTATATGCGGCGGCGTTCACGATGACATCCGGCGCAATACGGGCCACGGTTGCAGCCAGTCCATGCAGATCGTTCAGGTCACCGCAGTACTCTGTGCTCCGGGAGTCGAGGGCGATCAGCGTTCCGAGGGGCGCAAGGCTGCGTTGTAACTCCCAGCCCACTTGGCCGTTTTTACCCAACAGGAGGGTTTTCATCGGGAGTGACCCGCATAGTGCGTGGTCACCCACTCGCGGTACGCCCCTGAGCGGGCGCTGCTGACCCAGTCGGTGCTATTCAGGTACCAACCCACGGTCTTGCGAATTCCGGTTTCGAATGTCTCGGCAGGCATCCAGCCCAGTTCGCGCTCGATTTTGCTGGCGTCGATGGCGTAACGACGGTCATGCCCCGGCCTGTCCGCCACATGTTTGATCTGCGATAGGTAAGGCTGCCCATCAGCGCGCGGAGAGAGTTCGTCAAGCAAGGCGCAGACGCTATGAACGATTTCCAGGTTGGTTTTCTCGTTCCATCCGCCGATGTTGTAGGTCTGCCCGGGAACGCCAGCCCCAAGCACTGTGCGGATCGCGCTACAGTGGTCGGTCACGTAGAGCCAGTCCCGGACCTGCTGGCCATCCCCGTACACCGGCAGATCTTCGCCCTCAAGTGCCTTGACGATGATCAGGGGAATCAGTTTTTCCGGAAAATGCAGCGGACCGTAGTTGTTCGAGCAGTTGGTGGTCAGTACCGGCAGGCCGTAGGTGTGATGGTAGGCACGCACGAGGTGGTCGCTCGCCGCCTTGCTGGCTGAATAAGGGCTGTTAGGCTCGTATGGATGGTCTTCGGTAAAGGCAGGGTCATACTTCGCCAGTGTTCCATACACTTCATCGGTCGAAACATGCAGCAGGCGGAACTGACCTTGCGCGTGTGGGGGCAGTGACTGCCAGTACTCGCGTACCGATTCAAGCAATTGAAACGTACCCACGACGTTGGTCTCGATAAACGCCTGCGGGCTATGAATCGATCGATCAACGTGAGACTCCGCCGCGAAGTTCAAGACCGCTCTGGGGCGATACTCGGCCAGTAATTGCCGAACCAGTAGGTTATCGGCGATATCGCCATCCACGAATGTGTACCGGGCGTCATTAGCCACGGGTTCCAGACTCATCAGGTTGCCTGCGTAGGTCAGCTTGTCTAGGTTGATGACTGATTCGTCTGAGCTGGCCAGCCAATCCAGAATGAAGTTGGCACCAATGAATCCGGCACCGCCGGTCACTAAAATTGTCATGATTCAGATCTTCTTAAACAGAACGGCGAATGCGAGTGCGAAATTTTGCAAGCGAGTCTGGCGATGCAACCCGGCTCGCCTAACACTCGCGATTCGTTGCAGGAGTCGTTGACGTTGCGCGGCTTTGAAGTCAGCAAGACGCTCCGCGTGTTCTCGCTTCAGGCGGTGCCGCATGCTTTCGAGCGCTGAAATGTTCTGCGTATTCCAGTCGTTAAACCGGCCCTGAAAGACCATGCGTATTCGTTTCAGGCGTGCACGCCACGTGTCGTTGCTTCCAATGAGATTGGCGTTGTGTTGGCGGTACCTCACGCTGGGCTGTTGATCGTAGTGAATAACGCCGCCCGCTCCGGAAATGAGCTGGTACGCCCACCAGTCGTGAGACGGGACAGTGATTTCGCTTCCGGCTTCTTGCAGTAATCTGCGAGCGGCCTGGTTGAATATCATCGTGTTGCCGCCCGCGATGCTTTGCACCAATGCATTGCTGAAGTGTGGTGGTCGGGTGAACAGCGGCGAGAAGCCTTTACTGGCGCCGAGGTCGTCGATGATTTCACTCCGGGCGCAGTAGAGTGCCGGTGTGTCTTGAGGGATTTTGGCGATCCAGGCCAAGGCGGCCTGGAGTTTGTCTTCGCGCCATACGTCGTCCTGATCGGACCAGGCGTAGTAGTCGGCGTTGATGTCGTCCCGAGCAGTGAGCGAGAGGAAGTTGCTGGCAAAGCCTTTTTTTGGACCGGCTACGACTTTTACGCGGTCTGACGCCAAGTGCCGGGAGAAGGTCTCCACTATGTCCAGTGTCTGGTCTTTAGACCCGTCGTCAGAAACGGCCAGCGTCCAGTTTTTGTGACTTTGTCGTTCAAGTGAGGCGAGTTGTTCAGTGATGAACCTGGCACCGTTGTATGTGCACATCAGAATGCAAACGTGCGCCGCTGCGACTGCCGATGGCAGCACGAGGTCCTGGGTTGTGGCGGTGACAGTTGTGCAGGTCACTGAAATCACTTCGCGATAACGGTAGAAAGACCAGGCCCGGGCGGGTGGCGAGTTTCTGACTGTTCAGCGAGACCGGATTGAGAGCGCTTCGCGTTTGAGTCGAGCGGTGATGGTAGATACATTCGTCGAGGCGGAAAGTCGGACGAGGTAGGCAGACTCCGTAGGAAATGTCCTGTTTAGTCGCTGTGGCTTAACCAGCCAGTTTCAGGTGCGCAGACAGAGGCCGTTGCGTGGTTGGCTTTTTCAGGCGACTGTCCGCCGGTCTGACACGCTTTGCCGGCCTCGGGAGGGCCGTGGGGTGTGGATTGCGAGTAGGCGCACACCTCGGCTGTATTGCACCGCACACCTAGCTAAGCTAATGTGCCCGAACGTAAAAACGAGACTTCCTCCTGTGTTGATCGTCAGCAAACTCTTGATGCGCGTAATCAAGGCTCACGCCCGCTGGCGTTGGCGCGCCTGACTGATTCCAATCCGGCCAGACCGGACCTCTTCCTGATACGCCTTTATATCTCTGCCCTGCCGCTTTATCGGGATAACTCCCGATCGCTAAACTAGTGGGCACTCAATCGGCAGCGTTATTGAAGGTTGAAAAAATAGTCAGTAATTCAATGGGTTGAAGCCAAATGCTGCTGATGATCGATAACTATGATTCCTTTACCTACAACGTTGTGCAGTACCTGGGTGAGCTGGGTGCCGACGTGAAGGTGATTCGCAATGACGAAATGACCGTTGCCGAGATCGAAGCGCTTAACCCTGAGCGCATCGTTGTTTCCCCTGGCCCTTGCACGCCCAACGAAGCAGGTGTCTCGCTGGAAGTGATCAAACACTTCGCGGGCAAGCTGCCGATTCTTGGGGTTTGCCTGGGGCATCAGTCCATCGGCCAGGCCTTTGGCGGCGACGTTGTCCGCGCCCGCCAGGTCATGCATGGCAAGACCAGCCCAGTGGTTCATGAGGATGACGGCGTATTCGACGGCCTGAACCACCCGCTGACCGTGACCCGGTACCATTCGCTGGTGGTCAAGCTCGAGACCTTGCCCGAGTGTCTGGAAGTGACCGCCTGGACGGCGCTGGAAGACGGCTCAATGGACGAAATCATGGGGCTGCGCCACAAGACCCTGAACGTCGAGGGGATTCAGTTTCACCCCGAGTCGATTCTCACCGAGCAGGGCCACGAGCTGTTCGCCAACTTCCTCAAGCAAACCGGCGGCACCCGTCAGGGTTAAGGATTCGTTATGACTAAGCCAATGGATATCAAAACTGCGCTGGGGCGTGTGGTCGATAATCTGGATTTGAGCACCTCCGAGATGAGCGATGTCATGCGCGCCATCATGACCGGCCAATGCACGGAGGCCCAGATTGGCGCTTTCATGATGGGCATGCGGATGAAGAGCGAAAGCATCGATGAAATCGTCGGTGCCGTTCTGGTCATGCGAGAGTTGGCGGGCAAGGTGGAGCTGCAGACCCTCGATCGTGTGGTCGATGTGGTCGGTACGGGCGGAGATGGCGCCAATATCTTCAACGTGTCTACCGCTTCGTCATTTGTCGTGGCTGCTGCTGGTTGTACGGTGGCCAAGCACGGCAACCGCGCGGTGTCTGGCAAGAGCGGCAGCGCCGATCTGCTTGAGGCGGCGGGCGTTTATCTGAATCTCACCCCGGTACAGGTGGCACGTTGCATTGACAGCGTGGGCATTGGTTTCATGTTTGCTCAGGCACATCACGGTGCCATGAAACATGCGGCGGGGCCGCGTCGTGACCTGGGCCTGCGTACCTTGTTCAATATGCTGGGCCCGCTGACCAATCCGGCCGGCGTGCAGCACCAGGTGGTGGGCGTATTCAGTCAGGCATTGTGTCGCCCGCTGGCCGAAGTGCTGCTTCGCCTGGGCAGTAAGCATGTGTTGGTCGTGCATTCCCAAGATGGCCTGGACGAGTTCAGCCTGGCTGCACCGACTTTTGTTGCTGAGCTGAAAAACGGCGAAATCACCGAGTATTGGGTGCAACCCGAAGACCTGGGCATGAAAAGCCAGAGCCTGTTCGGCCTGGCTGTCGACGGGCCTGAAGCCTCGTTGGCGCTGATTCGCGATGCACTGGGCCGTCGCAAAACAGAGCACGGGCAGAAAGCCGCGGAAATGATAGTGCTCAATGCAGGCGCGGCGCTTTATGCTGCCGATCATGCCTCGACCCTTAAAGAGGGCGTGGAGCTGGCTCATGATGCGCTTCACACCGGCCTGGCCCGGGAGAAGATGGACGAATTGGGTGCCTTTACCGCGGTATTCAAGCAGGAGAATGAAGAATGAGCGTGCCAACAGTTCTGGAAAAAATACTTGCCCGCAAGGCTGAGGAAGTGGCCGCCCGGCGTTCGTCTGTCAGCCTTGCTGAAGTCGAGCGTCTGGCCGCAGCAGCTGATCCGGTGCGCGGTTTCGCAAAAGCCTTAATCGAGCAGGCCAAGCGCAAGCAGCCAGCGGTCATCGCCGAAATCAAGAAAGCCTCACCGAGCAAAGGCGTCATCCGCGAAAACTTCGTGCCGGCCGACATCGCCAAGAGCTACGAGAAGGGCGGGGCCACCTGCCTTTCAGTCCTGACTGATATCGATTTCTTCCAGGGCGCCGACGCCTATCTGCAACAGGCACGTGCGGCGTGCAGCCTGCCGGTGATTCGCAAGGACTTCATGGTTGACCCCTATCAAATCATCGAAGCCCGTGCGTTGGGCGCTGACTGTGTACTGTTGATTGTCTCCGCACTTGATGACGTGAAAATGGCCGAGCTGGCATCCGTTGCCAAAAGCGTGGGCCTGGACGTGTTGGTTGAAGTGCATGACGGTGACGAGCTGGAGCGCGCACTGAAAACCCTCGACACGCCATTGGTGGGCGTCAACAACCGCAACCTGCACACCTTCGAAGTGAGCCTGGAAACCACGCTGGACCTGCTGCCGCGTATTCCGCGTGATCGTCTGGTCATCACCGAGAGCGGCATCCTCAATCGCGCGGATGTCGAGCTGATGGAAATCAGCGACGTGTATTCCTTCCTGGTTGGTGAAGCGTTCATGCGTGCCGAGCAGCCTGGCGCTGAGTTGCAGCGGTTGTTCTTTCCTGAGCGCGGGGCACCGGTCAGCAATTCCACACTGGACTGACCCGTTTTCAGACGCTGCTTCGACGGTTTAACAAAGGATCCACATGTCTGATTCAGTCATTGATATCTGCGTCGAGGCAGGCCTGCAGACCGAGCTTGACCTGCTGACTACGGTGGGTGCTGCTCAAAAGGATGTTGGATTGTTGCTCTGGCGCCCGCGTGATCGGGCGCTGGTTATGCCCCGGCGTATGAGCCGTTTGCCCGGTTTCGTTGAAGCCAGCGAAACCCTTGCTGACAGCGGCTGGCCGATTCTCTTGCGTGAAACCGGTGGCGAACCTGTGCCGCAATCGTCAGCGACCGTCAACATCGCGCTGGTTTACGCCCAACCTAAAAGCGACCCTGATCGCGACCGTATCGAAATCGCTTATCGCCGTCTCTGTCAGCCGATTCTCGACGTGTTGAATGGGCTGGGCGGCAGTGCTTCGTTAGGGGAGGTCGAGGGGGCGTTCTGTGATGGGCGTTACAACGTCAATCTCGACGGCCGCAAAATGGTGGGGACCGCTCAGCGTTGGCGGCAAAGCCAGGGTGGTCTCAGACCTGTGGTGCTGGCACATGGCGCATTACTGGTGGCGGACGAGCGCCGGGAAATGGCCGCGGCGGTCAATCGTTTCAATGAGATTTGCGAACTGGAACAGCGGGTACGGGCTGATAGCCACATTGCGTTGGGTGAGGCGTTTCCGGTGGAGGGTGTGCTGGAGAGATTGGCGGGGGTCTACCAGGCAATGCTCTCGGATTTGTCTCTGTAGGAGCCAACTTGTTGGCGAGGGCGGCACGCAAACGACTTTTATGTATAGCCAGTCCCGCCGCCTCGCGAACAAGTTCGCTCCTGCAAAGGTTCGGCGCTCTCACTGATCAACCGCGAAAAAATCTCACCGAGTCCCGAACACCACCATGGTCTTGCCTTTGACGTGCACCAGCTTTTGTTCTTCCAGAGCTTTGAGCACGCGGCCGACCATCTCCCGTGAACAACCCACGATGCGTCCGATTTCCTGACGAGTGATCTTGATTTGCATGCCGTCGGGGTGGGTCATTGCGTCTGGCTGTTTGCACAGGTCCAGCAATGTACGGGCCACTCGGCCGGTAACATCGAGGAACGCCAGGTCGCCGACTTTGCGCGTCGTGTTGCGCAGGCGCTCGGCCATCTGGCTGCCGAGGTCGTAAAGGATTTCTGGCTCCTGATGCGAAAGCTCGCGGAATTTGCTGTAGCTGATTTCTGCCAGGTCGCATTCGGTCTTGGTTCTGACCCAGGCGCTGCGAATGTTTTCCTGCCCTGATGAATCGAAAAGACCCAACTCTCCGAAGAAATCTCCGGAGTTGAGGTAGGCGACAATCATCTCGCGGCCTTCCTCGTCTTCGATCAAGACGGTTACAGAGCCTTTGACTATCAAGTACAGCGACTCTGAACGATCGCCCGCGCAGATGATATTGGCCTTGGCCGGATGACGCCGACGCTGAGCGTGGGAGAGGAATTTGTCCAGGTGCTTGATCTTGGGAGTCAGGGGGATAGCCATTCTTGGGTCCTGAAAATGCTTCGCTGGAGGTCATTGTTATCGTTATCGGCAGGACATCGCATTTAGCCACCTTTTTGCCGGGCATTCGTAGCCTTTTCCGAAATTTCCTACATGTTTATTTCTAAATCGAATTTAGCCGCAAAATCGGCCGACGCGAGGCGCTGTGCTAAGCTGGCCGCCACTTTTTTAGCAGTGGAGTCTTGGCGATGAAGGCACGCATTCAATGGGCTGGTGAAGCCATGTTCCTCGGTGAATCCGGCAGCGGTCATGTGGTTGTAATGGATGGCCCGCCCGAGAGTGGTGGGCGCAACCTCGGCGTGCGGCCTATGGAAATGGTGCTGATTGGCTTGGGTGGTTGCAGCAACTTCGATGTGGTCAGCATTCTGAAGAAGTCGCGTCAGCCGGTTGAAAGCTGCGAGGCTTTTCTGGAAGCTGAACGTGCCAATGAAGATCCAAAGGTCTTCACCAAGATCCACCTGCATTTCGTGGTCAAGGGCCGTGGACTGAAAGAGGCTCAGGTTAAGCGCGCCATCGAACTGTCGGCTGAGAAGTACTGCTCCGCGTCTATCATGTTGGGTAATGCTGGCGTCGAGATCACCCACGATTATGAAATCGTTGAGTTGGGTTGAAAGGCCTGATTCAACAAATAAAAAAGGCGCCCGATCAGGCGCCTTTTTTTGTGCGAACTAAACGTTGAAGAACGTTATATCCGCTGAGAAACTTTTGACTGCTGGAAGTAGTACTGAAGACTACCGGTGAGGAAGATGCAATACGCAATCAGCTCCAAACCTTCCTCGACCATTGTCTTCGCCATGCGTTGATAGCCTTCTTGCAGAATTTGATGCCATAACGTGCCCATACCGAATATCCGGGAAAACACCAGTACGCCAAAGCCGGCAACAATCATGCTGAAGCCGCTGCTTCGACTAAACCGCGCAAGCGCCGAGATGCTGTTGGCTCGGCTGCGAGGGGTGCCAAAGCCTTTGAACAGGCACACGGCGGCAGTTGCCAGCGCGGGCCACAGCCAGAAGCTATGGCTGATCGGGTCAAACAAACCATCAAGTTCGCGGATGAACATGCAGGCGAAAAGGCCTCCTGCCAGTGCATTGAAGCTTTTTTGCTCTACGGCACCGCGATTGGCCCAGAACAGCACTGCGCACGTCGCCAGCATCAGCTCTTGAGCGATCTCTGTGAATGACGTTTCAAGCAGTTGCGTATGGGCAACAGCGACGTCCAGATAGATCAGCCCAAATGCTGCGCATATCAACGATATGAACAACAGAAAAGCAACCGAGGCTTTTTTGAGTTGCTGTAAGTCTTGAGCGCTATCGACCCATGGAGACGATGCAGTCGTGGTGTGATGCCTGGAAGTGTGTTGCTGGCTGGACATTGCGGCCATCCTGAAAAAAAGTACCCGATAGGGTACGCGTTCAGAATGAGATGAAAAGCCACTCTCTGCGATAGTGAATATCAAGAACGGTAATAATCTTGCCGGGCGGGTAATGCGCTAATACCCGCCACTAGTTGCCGCGAAGTTATATTCGGTATGTGCTTTTAGTCATGACTTTGGCCAGCACGGCCATGCCAAACTTGATAGGCGCTGGGAAACGGAAGCCTCCGGCGTTCAATGCGCTCTCGGCGTGATGCTCTTCGTCTTTGCGCATCTGCTCCAGAATCGCGCGGGATTTTTCGTCCTCTGCCGGGATTTGCTCCAGATGCTCGTTCAGGTGTTTGCAGACCTGATCTTCGGTCGCCGCAACAAAACCCAGGCTGACCTTGTCGCTGATCAGCCCGGCGGCAGCGCCGATCCCGAACGACAGGCCATAAAACAGTGGGTTGAGCACACTGGTGTGGCTGCCCAATTGGTGAATGCGTTGTTCGCACCAGATCAAGTGGTCGATCTCTTCTTCGGCAGCGTGCTCCATGGCCTTGCGGACATTGGGCAGTTTGGCTGTCAGCGCCTGGCCCTGATAAAGCGCCTGAGCACAGACTTCGCCAGTGTGGTTGATGCGCATCAGCCCGGCGACATGTTTGGTGTCGACGTCGCTCATTTTGACTTCGGGTTGAACGATAGCCGGTGAAGGGCGGAAGGAATAACCCTTGGACGGCAGCAATGTGCGCATCGCGGCATCGGCTTGCAGCAGGATTCGATCAATAGGGGAGTAGTGACGTTCGGTAGCCATGAGCACCTCCGGAAAAACCATGGGGGCCAGTCTACCCGAATCGTGTTCGGGAGGGTTGAGCTGGGTCATCGTGACGCATCGATCCTGTAGGAGCTGCCGCAGGCTGAGAACATCGATTTATCAGGTACACCGATGTTCGCAGCCTTCGGCGGCTCCTATCGGCATGAATCAACCCGGTGGCCAGTTCATCTGGCGTTGACCCAATACGTGCATATGAATGTGATAAACCGTCTGCCCGCCCAATTCATTGCAGTTCATGACCACGCGGAATCCATCCTCGCAGCCCAGTTCAATCGCCAGCCGCTGTGCGGTGAACACGATGTGCCCGGCAAGCCCTTTGTCTTCTTCGGTCAAGTCATTGAGCGTGCGGATGGGCTTTTTCGGGATGACCAGAAAATGTACCGGCGCCTGCGGAGCGATATCGTGAAAGGCCAGCACCTGGTCATCTTCATAGATGATTTTCGCGGGTATTTCCCGGTTGATGATCTTGGTGAACAAAGTATCCACAGCTGTTTTCTCCTTGTGGGTGTGTAAATGATCGCGCTGACTGAGTGTACAACCCTGTCAGGTTCAGCGTGAGCACATGGATTTATTGACAGCCCCGGTGATGCTGCGGCTCAACCACCGTGACAGTAATCGCGGACTGAATGCGATTATCCGGTTGCGCCAGCCCGGGACGATCACTGCGCGGTTTTTCGCTAATGCCCGAACGGTGTACAGCGCGACTTCTTCAGGCGTCATCCAGTAACGAGGGTTGATTTTTCCTGCCTGAAGCTGCGATGTACGGAAAAAAGCCGTTCGCGTGGGGCCAGGGCACAGCACCGAGACTTTTATCCCGTTCTTCTTCACTTCTTCACGCAAGCCTTCGGAGAAATGCAGCACGTAGGCTTTGCTTGCATGGTAGGTGCTCATCCACGGGCCCGCTCTGAAAGCTGCAACCGAGGCGACGTTTAGAATCTGACCACCCCCCTGCAGCGCCATCAGGTTGCCAACGGTATGGCAGAGGCGGGTAAGGGCCAGGATATTGAGGTCGATGAGATCCTGCTCAACGCCCCAGTCCTGCGCGAGAAAGGGGCCGGATGTGCCGATGCCTGCGCAATTCACCAGTAGATCAATCTGGTGCGCGCCTTCTTCTTCCAGCTCCAGGAGAAAGCCCGATAGGCGCAGCGGTTCTCCAAGATCGCAGGCACGGAACAGGACCTCGACGCCAAAGCGCTGAGTCAGTTCGATGGCGATGGTTTCCAGCAGGTCCCGTTGGCGGGCAACCAGAATCAGCCGACGGCCTCGGCGAGCCAATGCTTCAGCCATGGCCAGGCCAATGCCGCTGGTTGCCCCGGTGATCAAGGCGTAACGGGTCATGCCACTCTCCAGTGTGGGTGTCGCGAGCCGCAGAAGTTATTCCGGGCTTTACAAAACAGGCTATTGATCTTGGTCGTCCTCAAGCTGCGTATCCGGCCCGGGCTTTTGCACCGGATCATCGTAAGGCAGTGATTGTTCATATTCGGCGGTGGTAGCGTCCAGTTGTTCTTGCAAAACATCCAGGCCCCCGGAAAGGCCCGATATGAAACCCAAGGCAATCAGCAGTAACCACACAACCGCGAGCACCTTGATGCTGCGGGAGTTGGGGGGCGGTGGTGCGCCATATCGATTGACGCCTTTATTGCCAGGGATCAGTACCATCAGTAAAAAGAAAATCGTGCCGATATAAGGCAGTACATTCAACAGCAATAACCACCCAGACCAGCCCATGTCGTGCAGCCGTCGCACGCCGATCTGTATGAGCACCACGAACGCCGCCGCGCTGGCAACGGTCATCAGTAAACCGCCACCGATCAGGGTGAAACCCATCACCATTGTGCAGGCACCGAGAACCATCACGGATGCCGCCATCAACACCAGCATCCAGGCCAGATAGCGCAAGCGCCCTAGCCGACCCTGAATGCCGAAGACGTTGAGCGGCGCATATTCCCAGGTCTGTTCAGTGACGGAGGCCTTGGGTGGTGCATAAGGAGATGACCAGGCGGATTCAGATGAGGCGACCTGCTCTGGAGCTGATTTGATTTCGTCCAGTCTCAGGCTGATGGCCAGATCAGGTTCGACACGCGCTTCTACACCCGCCTCGTTCAGCGCCTGGATGTAGGCGTCGGCATCGGCTTGGGTGAGGCCGCGTTTCAGGGCGATGGGATTGCCGTTGAAGAGTTTCTCTACCGCCGATGGCTCACTCTTGAATAGCCGCGCCAGATTGAGCCTCGCGGTTTGCGAATCAACACCATTGCGCAACTGCCCTTCGAACACGATCTTGTAAAGGGTATTGGCCATATCTGGCTTCCTTGTCTTGGATAAAGGCGAACTGAGCCGGAAGAAGAGCAGGCGGTTGCATCATGGTTCAGATACATCAATGCAGCCGATGGGGCAGAGCTGCATTGACGTCACATTGCTGTGTCAGAACGGTTTGACCACTACCAGGATAACGATCGCGATCAGGATCAATACAGGGACTTCATTGAACCAGCGGTAAAACACATGACTGCGGCCGTTCTCGCCCCGAGCAAAACGTTTGACCTGCGCGCCGCACATGTGGTGATAGCCGATCAGTAGCACGACCAGTGTCAATTTGGCGTGCATCCAGGCCTGAGACATGAACCCGGGGGTCAGGCTGATCAGCCAGATGCCAAAGACCAGCGTTGCAACCATCGCCGGGCCCATGATGCCTCGATAGAGCTTGCGCTCCATCACGCAGAAGCGATCGCGGCTGATGGCGTCCTCGCTCATGGAATGGTAAACGAACAGTCTTGGCAGGTAGAACAGCGCGGCGAACCAGCATACGACTGACACGATATGCAGCGCTTTGATCCATAAATAGAGCATTTTTAGTTATTCCCAGGTTCACGGTGGGACAAATAGTAGTGGCTTGTACGGCCATACGTCACGTTGTCGGTTGTCGCAGGCGCGTTAGGCCCATATTATCGACGGCTTTCCAGTTGGTACGTAGAGGGCAGGTTATGGTCAAGGTCGGTATCGTCGGCGGCACGGGTTACACCGGTGTCGAGTTGCTGCGTCTGTTGGCACAGCATCCGCAAGCTGAAGTGGTCGTTATCACTTCTCGATCCGAGGCAGGCCTGCCTGTCGCCGATATGTACCCCAACTTGCGCGGTCATTACGATGGTCTGGCGTTCAGCGTGCCTGACGTTGCGACCCTTGGCGCATGCGATGTTGTGTTCTTCGCGACCCCTCATGGCGTGGCTCACTCGCTGGCAGGCGAACTGCTGAATGCCGGTACCCGAGTCATTGACCTGTCTGCCGACTTCCGCCTGCAGGACTCGGTGGAATGGGCCAAATGGTACGGTCAGCCCCACGGCGCGCCTGAATTGCTTAAAGATGCGGTCTATGGTTTGCCAGAGGTGAATCGCGAGCAGATCAAAAGCGCGCGTCTAATCGCGGTGCCGGGTTGCTACCCGACGGCTACACAGCTGGGCTTCCTGCCGCTTCTTGAAGCAGGGCTTGCCGACAACACCCGCCTGATCGCTGACTGCAAATCCGGCGTCAGCGGTGCGGGTCGCGGCCTGAGCATCGGCTCGCTGTACTCTGAAGCCAATGAAAGCTTCAAGGCCTATGCCGTCAAAGGCCATCGTCACCTCCCTGAGATTACCCAAGGCCTGCGTCGCGCTGCGGGCGGCGAGGTTGGCCTGACGTTCGTGCCACACCTGACGCCAATGATCAGGGGCATCCATTCAACGTTGTACGCAACGGTTGTCGACAAGTCTGTGGATCTGCAGGCGTTGTTCGAGAAGCGTTATGCAGATGAGCCGTTCGTTGATGTGATGCCAGCGGGCAGCCACCCGGAAACCCGTAGCGTGCGCGGTGCGAACGTATGCCGGATTGCCGTACACCGTCCTCAGGGTGGGGATTTGGTGGTCGTGCTTTCAGTGATCGACAACCTGGTCAAGGGCGCGTCGGGCCAGGCTGTGCAGAACATGAACATCATGTTTGGCCTAGACGAAAAGCTTGGGCTGTCCCACGCGGGGATGATGCCCTAATAGCAGTTTTTAGCCACAAGCCGCAAGCTGTAAGAGTGCCTGGCGATTCTTGCAGCTTGAAGCTTGCCGCTTATCGCTGCTCCTCTAATAGTTGACCAATTTTCTGGGAGAAGCGGATAATGCGCGTCATTACGCATTATGACGGCTTAGCGCCGGGAGATAGTTAACATGAGCGTCGAATCCTTTACTCCAACGGCTTTGCAATTCACTCATGGTGCTGCGCACAAAGTGAAGACCCTGGTCGATGAAGAGGGCAACGATCGCCTGAAGCTGCGTGTATTCGTGACTGGCGGCGGTTGTTCCGGTTTTCAGTACGGTTTTACTTTCGATGAAGACGTGGCTGACGATGACACCATCGTTGAGCGCGAAGGCGTGAGCTTGGTGGTTGATCCAATGAGCTTCCAGTACCTGGCAGGTGCCGAGGTGGATTATCAGGAAGGCCTGGAAGGTTCTCGTTTCGTCATCAAGAACCCGAATGCGTCCACGACGTGCGGTTGCGGTTCGTCTTTCTCGATCTGATTGCTGCTTACACAAAAACGCCGCGCAAATGCGCGGCGTTTTTTTAGGTGTGGTTATTCAAGCAGGGTAGATAGCGCCCAATACTCGAAGCCCTTTGGCCCCGGTCACAGTAGGGCGGTTGGCCGGTACGCTTTCAAGGCAGCAATGCGCCAGCCAGGCAAACGCCATCGCTTCAACCCAATCCGGATCAATACCGAACGTCGCGGTGCTACTGACTTTCGTCTCAGGTAGCAGTGCTGCCAGTCGCTGAGTCAGCGCAACGTTGTGGGCGCCGCCGCCGCAGATCAACAGCTCTTTGGTTTCAGATTGCGCAGACTGCAGGGATTCGGTAATGGTCAGCGCAGTCAGCTCCATCAGGGTCGCCTGCACGTCCTGCGGTGAGAGCGTTGGCAGTTGAAACAGATGGTGGTGCAGCCAGCCAAGGTTGAAGACTTCCCGCCCGGTGCTTTTAGGACCTTTGGTCAAGAAGAACTGGTCACTGAGCAGGGCTTTCAACAAGGCAGGATCCACCTTGCCACTTGCGCCCCAGGCGCCGTCACGGTCAAAGCTCTCGCCGCGCTGGGATTGAATCCAGGCATCCATCAGCACATTGCCTGGCCCGCAATCGAAACCAGTGACCGGCCTGTCCAGCTCAATCAGGCTGAGGTTGCTGAACCCGCCGATGTTGAGTACTGCGCGGCGGTCCTTGTTGTCATCAAACAGCGCTTCGTGGAACGCCGGAACCAGTGGAGCACCTTGCCCACCCGCAGCGATGTCACGGCGGCGGAAGTCACTGACCACAGTAATCTCGGTCAATTCGGCAAGCAGGGCCGGGTTGCCGATCTGGATGCTGAAGCCGCGTGCGGGTTCATGGCGGATCGTCTGGCCGTGGCTACCGATTGCGCGGATCTGGCCTGCAACCATACCTTGCTCGGCAAGTAGCGCCAATATGCCTTTGGCTGCCAGACGTACCCACTTCTGCTCGGCAATCGCTGCGCGCGTCAGCTCATCCGGGCCGCTGGAGCAAAGGCCCAGCAACTCGGCGCGCAGGTCTTCTGGCATCGGAATGTAGTGGGTGGCCAATAGTCTCGGCCGGTCGTTCTGCTCCACAAGGGCGATATCGATCCCATCGAGGCTGCTACCGGACATCACACCTATATAGAAGAAGGCCATGGCTTATCGTTTGCTCGAGGCCAGCATGGTGGCCTTTTCCTGGTCCATGCGAGCCATCAGTGGCTGGCTCTGCTGCATGAACCGCTGTTTTTCGGATTTAGCGATGGGGTCCGCCATCGGCAACTTTTGACCCAGTGGATCGACGTGCACGCCATTGACCTGGAATTCATAGTGCAAGTGCGGGCCTGTCGACAAACCAGTTGTACCAATATAGCCGATCACCTGACCTTGCTTGACGGAGCCGCCAGTTTGAACACCTTTGGCGAAGCCTTGCATGTGGCCGTAGAGCGTGCGGTAGGTATCGCCATGCTGGATGATCACGGTATTGCCGTAACCACCGCGTCGGCCAGCGAGCAACACTTTGCCATCGCCAGTCGCCTTGATCGGCGTACCGCGTGGGGCTGCGTAATCGACGCCTTTGTGGGCGCGGATCTTGTTCAGGATCGGGTGCTTGCGGCCCATGGAAAACATTGAGCTGATACGAGCAAAGTCTACCGGCGTCCGGATGAACGCCTTGCGCATGCTATTGCCATCGGCAGTGTAGTAGTTCGTATTGCCCTGCTTATTGGTGTAACGCACGGCGGAATAAGACTTGCCATGGTTGGTGAAGCGCGCAGACAGAATATTGCCTGTACCGACGGTTTTGCCGTTGACGACCTTCTGTTCATAGATGACGTCGAATTCGTCACCTTTGCGGATGTCCTGAGCGAAGTCGATGTCATAGCCGAAAATGTTGGCCATATCCATGGTCATGCTATGGGACAGGCCCGCGCGTTGTGCCGATTGGGACAAAGAATTGTTGATCACGCCATGGATATAGGCAGTGCGCGTATCCGGCTTGCTGATTTCCCTGCTGAACGAGAAACCTTTGTCGGTCCTGGAGAGGCTGATGCGCTCCAGCTCGCTGAGTTTGGTGTGCAGCTGCTTTAGCTGGCCATCTGGAGTCAGTTCAAACTGCAGGACCTGACCATTTTGCAAGCGGCTGAACTGCTTGGCCTGCTTGTCGCTGGACATCACTTCATGAACGGTCGCTGCTGGAAGGCCGACTTTCTCGAACAGCGTAGACAGCGTGTCGCCTTTGCTGACAACCACTTCCCGGTGATTAGGATTCTTCGCCGCTGCAGCCACTGCTTTTGCGGGTGCAGGTTGGGCGGCAGCACTTTCTTGTGGCTGCTCTTCACCATTGTCGATCTGAGGGAATGGAGAAACTGCGACTTCTTGTGTGGCTTGATCTGTTTCCGGAGCGTCTTGGTTAGGTGCGGTCTGATCAGCAGCAGCTTCCAGATCGAGATTCAAAACAGTTTTTTTGGCTTCAACTTCGCTTGATGGAAAGACCAGTAGGGCCAGGCTCAGCAAGGCGGCAATGCCGCTTGCAGCGAGCAGGTGGCTCTTTGGATAAAGCGGGGGCGCTTTAGGCGGTGTGTCTATCATAGGTAATTTGACTTTGAAAAAAGATGAATTGGAAAAGATGAATGACATGATGAAGATGAAATAACTGTATAAAATATAACCAAAACCTATGCGAAGCAACCCTGCGAACGTGTCGTCACGCGATTCGTCCCTGAACGCTGGGCAAAACTTGTAATTGGGCTCTGATCTTGTATGGTTGGTTCCCTTTGAAAACGGCGAAAACGGGGCGGATATGAAGTCGGTTGAAGAGCAGCTAGCGCTGATCAAGCGTGGTGCGGATGAACTCCTGGTCGAAGCTGAGCTGATTGCCAAGCTCAAGCGCGGTCAACCACTGCGAATCAAAGCCGGGTTCGACCCTACGGCACCTGATCTGCATTTGGGTCATACCGTGCTTATTAATAAGCTGCGTCAGTTTCAGGAGCTGGGTCACCATGTGATCTTCCTGATTGGCGACTTCACCGGGATGATTGGCGACCCAAGCGGCAAGAGTGCTACGCGTCCTCCCCTGACGCGTGAGCAGGTGCTCGATTACGCCGAAACCTATAAGGCTCAAGTTTTCAAGATTCTTGATCCCGCAAAAACCGAGGTGGCGTTCAACTCCACCTGGATGGATCAGATGAGTCCCGCGGATTTCATTCGTCTCTCCTCCCAGTACACCGTCGCTCGCATGCTTGAGCGTGATGATTTTGATAAGCGCTATAAAAGCAGCCAGCCCATCGCCATTCATGAGTTCCTGTATCCGCTGGTGCAGGGTTATGACTCAGTGGCGCTGCGTTCGGATGTGGAGCTGGGCGGTACCGATCAGAAATTCAACCTGCTCATGGGGCGCGAGTTGCAGCGCGCTTATGGTCAGGAGCCGCAGTGCATTCTGACCATGCCGTTGCTCGAGGGTCTGGATGGCGTAAAGAAGATGTCCAAGTCCTTGGGTAACTATGTGGGTATCCAGGAGGCCCCGGGCATTATGTACAGCAAGCTGGTCTCCATCCCTGACGCGCTTATGTGGCGTTACTTCGAGCTGCTGAGCTTCCGCTCTATGGAAGAGATCGATGCCTTCAAGGTCGATTGCGAGAAGGGTGCAAACCCTCGCGATATCAAGATCAAGCTGGCTGAAGAAATCGTTGCGCGCTTCCATGGCGAAGAAGCAGCTGCCAACGCCCACCGTTCTGCGGGCAACCGTATGAAGGAAGGCGAGCTGCCGGATGATCTGCCAGAGCTGTCTGTGAGTGGTGTCGAGGACATGCCTATTGCTGCCGTCCTTAATAAGGCAGGCCTGGTGAAGAACTCTGCAGTCGCTAGAGATCTGCTGGCCTCCGGTGGTGTGCGTATAGATGGTGAAGTTATCGATCGCTCGTTCGTCTTTAAGGTGGGCGCAACTCATGTTTGCCAGGCTGGGAAGAAGGCATTCGGGCGGATTACGCTGGTTTTGGAAGAAAGCTGAAATAAGGGGTTGACGGCCTCTCGAATCTCTCTATAATTCGCACCTCTTCTGGCGCAGACAGAACGAAAAACTCCTTGATAATCAATGAGTTGGACGGTCAGGTCAGCGAAGAAGAGACTTCGATGAGGTTGATCGAAAGCGGTGAAAAAAGGTAGTTGACAGCAGGTTGTAACGCTGTAGAATTCGCCTCCCGCTAACGAGCAACGTGATGTTGATCGAAGCGCAAGTGGTTGAAGTTGCAAAGGAAACTTTGAAAACTTCTTAAAATAACCGCTTGACAGATACAGAGGCTGCTGTAGAATGCGCGCCTCGGTTGAGACGAAAGAATCAACCAACCGCTCTTTAACAATTGAATCAAGCAATTCGTGTGGGTGCTTGCGCTGTCAGACTGAAGTCAACTGATTATCAGCATCGTAAGTTACTCCGCGAGAAATCAAAGAAATAACCAACGATTGCTGAGCCAAGTTTAGGGTTTTCTCAAAACCCAAAGATGTTTGAACTGAAGAGTTTGATCATGGCTCAGATTGAACGCTGGCGGCAGGCCTAACACATGCAAGTCGAGCGGCAGCACGGGTACTTGTACCTGGTGGCGAGCGGCGGACGGGTGAGTAATGCCTAGGAATCTGCCTGGTAGTGGGGGATAACGCTCGGAAACGGACGCTAATACCGCATACGTCCTACGGGAGAAAGCAGGGGACCTTCGGGCCTTGCGCTATCAGATGAGCCTAGGTCGGATTAGCTAGTTGGTGAGGTAATGGCTCACCAAGGCGACGATCCGTAACTGGTCTGAGAGGATGATCAGTCACACTGGAACTGAGACACGGTCCAGACTCCTACGGGAGGCAGCAGTGGGGAATATTGGACAATGGGCGAAAGCCTGATCCAGCCATGCCGCGTGTGTGAAGAAGGTCTTCGGATTGTAAAGCACTTTAAGTTGGGAGGAAGGGCATTTACCTAATACGTAAGTGTTTTGACGTTACCGACAGAATAAGCACCGGCTAACTCTGTGCCAGCAGCCGCGGTAATACAGAGGGTGCAAGCGTTAATCGGAATTACTGGGCGTAAAGCGCGCGTAGGTGGTTTGTTAAGTTGAATGTGAAATCCCCGGGCTCAACCTGGGAACTGCATCCAAAACTGGCAAGCTAGAGTATGGTAGAGGGTGGTGGAATTTCCTGTGTAGCGGTGAAATGCGTAGATATAGGAAGGAACACCAGTGGCGAAGGCGACCACCTGGACTGATACTGACACTGAGGTGCGAAAGCGTGGGGAGCAAACAGGATTAGATACCCTGGTAGTCCACGCCGTAAACGATGTCAACTAGCCGTTGGGAGCCTTGAGCTCTTAGTGGCGCAGCTAACGCATTAAGTTGACCGCCTGGGGAGTACGGCCGCAAGGTTAAAACTCAAATGAATTGACGGGGGCCCGCACAAGCGGTGGAGCATGTGGTTTAATTCGAAGCAACGCGAAGAACCTTACCAGGCCTTGACATCCAATGAACTTTCCAGAGATGGATTGGTGCCTTCGGGAACATTGAGACAGGTGCTGCATGGCTGTCGTCAGCTCGTGTCGTGAGATGTTGGGTTAAGTCCCGTAACGAGCGCAACCCTTGTCCTTAGTTACCAGCACGTAATGGTGGGCACTCTAAGGAGACTGCCGGTGACAAACCGGAGGAAGGTGGGGATGACGTCAAGTCATCATGGCCCTTACGGCCTGGGCTACACACGTGCTACAATGGTCGGTACAGAGGGTTGCCAAGCCGCGAGGTGGAGCTAATCCCACAAAACCGATCGTAGTCCGGATCGCAGTCTGCAACTCGACTGCGTGAAGTCGGAATCGCTAGTAATCGCGAATCAGAATGTCGCGGTGAATACGTTCCCGGGCCTTGTACACACCGCCCGTCACACCATGGGAGTGGGTTGCACCAGAAGTAGCTAGTCTAACCTTCGGGAGGACGGTTACCACGGTGTGATTCATGACTGGGGTGAAGTCGTAACAAGGTAGCCGTAGGGGAACCTGCGGCTGGATCACCTCCTTAATCGACGACTCAGCTGCAGCACAAGCTCCCACACGAATTGCTTGATTCATTGAAGAAGACGATTAGAAGCAGCCCTATTTGGGTCTGTAGCTCAGTTGGTTAGAGCGCACCCCTGATAAGGGTGAGGTCGGCAGTTCGAATCTGCCCAGACCCACCAGTTGCCTGGTGAGTAGTTGGTCAGAGCGTTACGCTAACCCGTAGTATATGGGGCCATAGCTCAGCTGGGAGAGCGCCTGCCTTGCACGCAGGAGGTCAACGGTTCGATCCCGTTTGGCTCCACCATTTGCTGCTTCTGTTTGAAAGCTTAGAAATGAGCACTCCATCGGTGTGATGGTGAGTGTTGATTTCTAGTCTTTGATTAGATCGTTCTTTAAAAATTTGGGTATGTGATAGAAATATAGACTGGGCACCTCTTTCACTGGTGCGTGTCCAGGCTAAGGTAAAGTTTGTGAGAACAAACTTTCGGCGAATGTCGTCTTCACAGTATAACCAGATTGCTTGGGGTTATATGGTCAAGTGAAGAAGCGCATACGGTGGATGCCTTGGCAGTCAGAGGCGATGAAAGACGTGGTAGCCTGCGAAAAGCTTCGGGGAGTCGGCAAACAGACTGTGATCCGGAGATGTCTGAATGGGGGAACCCAGCTGTCATAAGACAGTTACCTTACACTGAATACATAGGTGTATGGAGCGAACCAGGGGAACTGAAACATCTAAGTACCCTGAGGAAAAGAAATCAACCGAGATTCCCTTAGTAGTGGCGAGCGAACGGGGACCAGCCCTTAAGTGGCTTGGAGATTAGCGGAACGCTCTGGAAAGTGCGGCCATAGTGGGTGATAGCCCTGTACGCGAAAATCTCCTTGTCATGAAATCGAGTAGGACGGGGCACGAGAAACCTTGTCTGAACATGGGGGGACCATCCTCCAAGGCTAAATACTACTGACTGACCGATAGTGAACTAGTACCGTGAGGGAAAGGCGAAAAGAACCCCGGAGAGGGGAGTGAAATAGATCCTGAAACCGTATGCGTACAAGCAGTGGGAGCCCACTTTGTTGGGTGACTGCGTACCTTTTGTATAATGGGTCAGCGACTTATTTTCAGTGGCGAGCTTAACCGAATAGGGGAGGCGTAGCGAAAGCGAGTCTTAATAGGGCGTCTAGTCGCTGGGAATAGACCCGAAACCGGGCGATCTATCCATGGGCAGGTTGAAGGTTGGGTAACACTAACTGGAGGACCGAACCGACTACCGTTGAAAAGTTAGCGGATGACCTGTGGATCGGAGTGAAAGGCTAATCAAGCTCGGAGATAGCTGGTTCTCCTCGAAAGCTATTTAGGTAGCGCCTCATGTATCACTGTAGGGGGTAGAGCACTGTTTCGGCTAGGGGGTCATCCCGACTTACCAAACCGATGCAAACTCCGAATACCTACAAGTGCCGAGCATGGGAGACACACGGCGGGTGCTAACGTCCGTCGTGAAAAGGGAAACAACCCAGACCGTCAGCTAAGGTCCCAAAATCCTGGTTAAGTGGGAAACGATGTGGGAAGGCTTAGACAGCTAGGAGGTTGGCTTAGAAGCAGCCACCCTTTAAAGAAAGCGTAATAGCTCACTAGTCGAGTCGGCCTGCGCGGAAGATGTAACGGGGCTCAAACCAGGTACCGAAGCTACGGGTATCATCTTTTGATGATGCGGTAGAGGAGCGTTCTGTAAGCCTGTGAAGGTGAGTTGAGAAGCTTGCTGGAGGTATCAGAAGTGCGAATGCTGACATGAGTAACGACAATGGGTGTGAAAAACACCCACGCCGAAAGACCAAGGTTTCCTGCGCAACGTTAATCGACGCAGGGTTAGTCGGTCCCTAAGGCGAGGCTGAAAAGCGTAGTCGATGGAAAACAGGTTAATATTCCTGTACTTCTGGTTATTGCGATGGAGGGACGGAGAAGGCTAGGCCAGCTTGGCGTTGGTTGTCCAAGTTTAAGGTGGTAGGCTGAGATCTTAGGTAAATCCGGGATCTTAAGGCCGA
Organism: Paucimonas lemoignei; assembly: GCA_900475325.1. Taxonomy (GTDB): domain Bacteria; phylum Pseudomonadota; class Gammaproteobacteria; order Pseudomonadales; family Pseudomonadaceae; genus Aquipseudomonas. The sequence goes on along the minus strand of LS483371.1, from coordinate 5,484,026 downwards.
GAGCTGATGACGAGTGTTCTTTTAGAACACGAAGTGGTTGATGCCATGCTTCCAAGAAAAGCTTCTAAGCTTCAGGTAACCAGGAACCGTACCCCAAACCGACACAGGTGGTTGGGTAGAGAATACCAAGGCGCTTGAGAGAACTCGGGTGAAGGAACTAGGCAAAATGGCACCGTAACTTCGGGAGAAGGTGCGCCGGTGGAGGTGAAGCATTTACTGCGTAAGCCCCTGCCGGTCGAAGATACCAGGCCGCTGCGACTGTTTATTAAAAACACAGCACTCTGCAAACACGAAAGTGGACGTATAGGGTGTGACGCCTGCCCGGTGCCGGAAGGTTAATTGATGGGGTTAGCTAACGCGAAGCTCTTGATCGAAGCCCCGGTAAACGGCGGCCGTAACTATAACGGTCCTAAGGTAGCGAAATTCCTTGTCGGGTAAGTTCCGACCTGCACGAATGGCGTAACGATGGCGGCGCTGTCTCCACCCGAGACTCAGTGAAATTGAAATCGCTGTGAAGATGCAGTGTATCCGCGGCTAGACGGAAAGACCCCGTGAACCTTTACTATAGCTTTGCACTGGACTTTGAATTTGCTTGTGTAGGATAGGTGGGAGGCTTTGAAGCGTGGACGCCAGTCTGCGTGGAGCCAACCTTGAAATACCACCCTGGCAACTTTGAGGTTCTAACTCAGGTCCGTTATCCGGATCGAGGACAGTGTATGGTGGGTAGTTTGACTGGGGCGGTCTCCTCCTAAAGAGTAACGGAGGAGTACGAAGGTGCGCTCAGACCGGTCGGAAATCGGTCGTAGAGTATAAAGGCAAAAGCGCGCTTGACTGCGAGACAGACACGTCGAGCAGGTACGAAAGTAGGTCTTAGTGATCCGGTGGTTCTGTATGGAAGGGCCATCGCTCAACGGATAAAAGGTACTCCGGGGATAACAGGCTGATACCGCCCAAGAGTTCATATCGACGGCGGTGTTTGGCACCTCGATGTCGGCTCATCACATCCTGGGGCTGAAGCCGGTCCCAAGGGTATGGCTGTTCGCCATTTAAAGTGGTACGCGAGCTGGGTTTAGAACGTCGTGAGACAGTTCGGTCCCTATCTGCCGTGGACGTTTGAGATTTGAGAGGGGCTGCTCCTAGTACGAGAGGACCGGAGTGGACGAACCTCTGGTGTTCCGGTTGTCACGCCAGTGGCATTGCCGGGTAGCTATGTTCGGAAAAGATAACCGCTGAAAGCATCTAAGCGGGAAACTTGCCTCAAGATGAGATCTCACTGGAACCTTGAGTTCCCTGAAGGGCCGTCGAAGACTACGACGTTGATAGGCAGGGTGTGTAAGCGCTGTGAGGCGTTGAGCTAACCTGTACTAATTGCCCGTGAGGCTTGACCATATAACACCCAAGCAATTTGCGACTCCGAAAGGAAGCCAGATTGCGGTGACTGTGAAGACGACACGAACCGAAAGTTTGTTCGCACACTGAACCTGACTATCACATACCCATTCGCTGAGGCGTACCCGCAAGGGCACGAACCGGCTACCGAATTTCTTGACGACCATAGAGCATTGGAACCACCTGATCCCATCCCGAACTCAGTAGTGAAACGATGCATCGCCGATGGTAGTGTGGGGTTTCCCCATGTGAGAGTAGGTCATCGTCAAGATTAAATTCCAAAACCCCTGATCGCTTACGCGTTCAGGGGTTTTGTTTGTGTGCTCGAAAATTTCAATTAGGGCGTCGCTGATTCTTGACCGTGAGCAGCTGTTTATACGGTCTGTGCATCGAACTCTTTCTATGCATCTCTGATCTGCATGGCTATGATGCGAGCCTTATTGCCTGGGCGATTACTGAATGCTTACGTTGTTAAAGCTGCTAGGGGATGGAAAGTTTCACTCTGGCCAAGCCCTGGGTAATGCTATGGGTGTAAGTCGCACTGCTGTGTGGAAGCAACTGCAGTTGCTAGAGTCCGAGTTGGGGATTGAGATTCACAAAGTGCGCGGAAAAGGCTATCAACTGGGCAGTCCGTTAGCGCTATTGAATGAGCAAGACATGGCTGGCGGCCCGGATTGGCCGATCGTTATCCATGAGTCCATAGATTCAACCAACGCAGCGGCTCTGAAGCTGGTTGCTGAGCAGCACCCAGCTCCGTTCGTGGTCTTGGCTGAGCGCCAAACCGCCGGTCGTGGTAGGCGCGGCCGTAAATGGGCAAGTCCATTCGGTGAAAATGTCTACTACAGTCTGGCATTACGAATCGCAGGTGGCATGCGTCAAATCGAAGGCTTAAGCCTGGTGATCGGCCTTGCTGTTTTGAAAACCCTGCGAGACGTCGGTGTTCACGGCGCTGGCCTGAAATGGCCGAATGACGTGCTTGTCGGGCGTCGTAAGGTTGCTGGGATTTTATTGGAGTTGGTTGGTGATCCAGCGGACGTGTGTCACATCATCATTGGTGTGGGGATCAACGTGAATATGCGTGCAACCAGCCAGGTTGACCAGCTCTGGACATCCGTGAGGCTCGAAACAGGTCTAATGATGAATCGCAGTCAGCTTGTAGCCGAGCTGAGTGTAAATATCCATGCGTACCTGACAGTGCATCAAGAGCAAGGTTTCGAGGCGCTCAGGGAAGAGTGGGAGCGCAGCCATCTGTGGCAGGGTTCAGCGGTAAGCTTGATAGCTGGCTCAGAAGTTGTGCATGGGACTGTTATGGGAATTGACTCGCAGGGTGCTCTTAGAATGCAGGTGGGCAGCGAAGAAAAGGTCTTTAGCGGTGGCGAACTTAGCTTGAGGTTGCGGGATGATACTTGAGCTTGATTGCGGTAACAGTTTCATCAAGTGGCGCGTTATCGAGCGAATCTCGTCTGACTTGGTCTCGGGCGGGGTCGTTGACTCGGACAGCGCCTTGCTGGATGCGGTGGCGGCAATCGACGGTCTCCAGCTTGCGTGCAGCCGTCTGGTGAGTGTTCGTAGCGTTGACGAAACGCTCAAGTTGACATCGGAAATTTCTGATCGCTTCGGAGTGTCGACAGTTTGTGCAAAGCCTTCACGGTTATTGGCTGGAGTTTCGAACGGGTATGACGAATACGAGCGGTTAGGCATGGATCGCTGGCTTGCATTAGTGGGGGCCTACAATATCGCAGGTAAGGCCTGTGTTGTCCTGGATCTTGGTACTGCCGTGACATCGGATTTTGTTGGTCCGGATGGTCAGCACCTTGGTGGATTCATATGCCCAGGCTTGCCCTTGATGCGCAATCAATTGAAAACCCATACTCGACGCATACGTTACGACGATGCTGCTGCCGAGCAGGCGTGCTCAAGCTTTTTGCCGGGGCGGTCGACAGCCGAGGCAGTAGAGCGTGGATGTGCATTGATGATCCGAGGATTTGCGGTTACCCAGGTCGAGATCGCTCACGAGCATTGGGGGAATGACTTTTTGGTGTTCGTGACCGGGGGGGATGCTGATCTGGTCAAGGAAAGCGTCGCGGGTTCGAAATTTGTACCTGATTTGATTTTCGTTGGTCTTGCCCTGGCTTGCCCTTTGCCTTGAGGTTTCTATGAGGTGGTTGTTCCTTTTGTTGTTGATGCTTAACAGTTTTTACTACATTTGGCATCAGCAGGAAGCGCCTTTGCGTGCGAAGGAGGTTTTGCCTCTGCACCTTCATAAGGCTGACCAGCAAAACATCCAGCTGCTTGCAGAGTCTGACTCAGGTATCCAGCGGCCAGAGGTTGATGAGAAATGCCTATACCTCGGTGGCTTCGCGCGCGAAAGCGATGCTTTGGTCGTGGCGCAGCGGTTGACGAGTCTTGATATTCAATCGGAACTCAAGACTGTGCAGCAGGGCGTAACCGCCTACTGGCTAAGGGTAGAGCCCAAGAGTCGCAGGTTGGTTGGTGAGAATCTCGTCGATAATCTGGTCCAGGACTTCCCGGAGTTAAAAAACAAAATAATGTTGTGCTCGGGCATTGCAACCTCGGGGTAGTTTGAATAGAATGGCGCCCGCTTCGCAGTGGTTGGTTAGTTCCAAGCTGCAGTGAAGCGAGAGTCAACGTTTGTAACCTCAGGTTTTTAATGAGAAAAAGGTTGACAGAAGGGTAGCATGAGTTGAGAATGCTGCCTCGTTCAGGAGGGGTTCCCGAGCGGCCAAAGGGATCAGACTGTAAATCTGACGTCTACGACTTCGAAGGTTCGAATCCTTCTCCCTCCACCATATTTTGAGCAATTGCAGCAAGTTGTGCGGGTGTAGTTTAGTGGTAGAACCTCAGCCTTCCAAGCTGATGATGCGGGTTCGATTCCCGCCACCCGCTCCAGATTTGCTGTAAATGCAGAAGTTTTGCTCTTGTAGCTCAGTTGGTAGAGCACACCCTTGGTAAGGGTGAGGTCAGCGGTTCAAATCCGCTCAAGAGCTCCATTATAAAGGCAGATATGCAAATATCTGCCTTTGTTTTACCGGCTGCATCGGTGTGGTTTATTCCGGTGAGTTGGGCGCGATGTCAGCGATATGCTGAATGCGCTTGAAAAACTCTTGTTGGGCTGGCATATTGGTCGGCCTGATTTTGCTTTTAGGTCAGTAGCTCAATTGGCAGAGCGACGGTCTCCAAAACCGTAGGTTGGGGGTTCGATTCCCTCCTGACCTGCCAGATTCAATAGCTTGTATCTGGCTTTCTTTTCACAGGATTACCGTAGATGACTCTCAAGGCAGAAGCCCAAGAATCTCGCTTCGATCTGCTCAAGTGGCTGGTTGTGGTCGCTCTGGTAGTGGTCGGTGTTGTCGGTAATCAATACTACTCAGCTCAACCGATCCTGTACCGCGTCCTCGTCCTTCTTGTGTTGGCTGGGGTTGCTGCATTTGTAGGTTTGCAGACTGGGAAGGGTAAGGCTTTCTTTGTTTTGGCTAAGGAAGCGCGAGCCGAAATTCGTAAAGTCGTTTGGCCGACTCGCCAAGAAACCACGCAGACCACGTTGATTGTTGTGGCTGTCGTTCTGGTTATGGCGTTGCTGTTGTGGGGGCTTGATTCCCTGCTCGGCTGGCTTGTTTCCTTGATTGTTGGCTAAGGGTGTCCCGTGGCTAAGCGTTGGTACGTAGTGCATGCTTATTCGGGTTACGAAAAGCATGTAATGCGCTCGTTGATCGAGCGTGTGAAGCTGGCTGGCATGGAAGATGGCTTCGGCGAGATTCTTGTCCCTACTGAAGAAGTAGTGGAGATGCGGAACGGCCAGAAGCGCAAAAGTGAGCGCAAATTCTTTCCTGGCTATGTGCTGGTTCAGATGGATATGAACGAAGGTACCTGGCACTTGGTCAAGGATACTCCTCGCGTCATGGGCTTTATTGGTGGTACTGCTGATAAGCCTGCGCCCATTACCGATAAAGAAGCTGATGCGATTCTTCGTCGCGTAGCGGACGGTAGCGACAAGCCTAAGCCTAAGACTCTGTTCGAGCCGGGTGAGGTTGTTCGTGTTACTGATGGTCCGTTTGCCGATTTTAATGGCACAGTTGAAGAAGTTAACTACGAGAAGAGCCGGATCCAGGTCGCGGTGCTCATTTTCGGTCGCTCCACTCCGGTGGAGCTAGAGTTCAGTCAGGTCGAAAAGGTCTAACTGAGCGAGAATCCCACACCCCGTAGCCATAGGCTGTGGGGTTTTTTCGTCACTGGGATAAACGTGCAAGTCACCGGGGAGCCTTGATTGGCGTTTGAACCCGTAATTGGAGTGCCTCATGGCCAAGAAAATTACCGCTTACATCAAGCTGCAAGTGAAAGCTGCTCAAGCTAACCCAAGCCCGCCAGTAGGTCCGGCCCTGGGTCAGCACGGCGTGAATATCATGGAATTCTGCAAGGCCTTCAACGCCCGTACTCAGGGTCTTGAGCCAGGTCTGCCGACTCCAGTGATCATCACTGTCTACAGCGACCGTAGCTTCACTTTCGAAACAAAGAGCACCCCTGCTTCGGTTCTGCTGAAGAAAGCTGCTGGTCTGACTAGCGGTTCGGCGCGTCCGAACACCGTTAAAGTTGGCACCGTGACTCGTGCGCAGCTGGAAGATATCGCTAAAGCAAAAAATGCGGATCTGACTGCTGCTGACATGGAAGCGGCCGTGCGTACCATCGCCGGTTCCGCTCGTAGCATGGGCCTTAACGTGGAGGGTGTGTAATGGCTAAGCTGACTAAGCGCCAAAAAGCTATCGCGGCTAAAATCGAGCCGGGCAAATCGTACAGCTTCACCGACGCAGCAACGCTGCTGGCTGAGCTGTCGACCGTCAAGTTCAGCGAATCTGTTGACGTTGCTGTAAACCTTGGCGTTGACCCGCGTAAATCTGACCAGGTTGTTCGTAGTGCTACTGTGCTGCCACACGGCACTGGCAAGACTGTTCGCGTTGCTGTGTTCACCCAGGGCCCTGCTGCTGAAGCTGCTTTGGCTGCCGGCGCTGATCGCGTTGGTATGGACGACCTGGCCGCCGAAATGAAAGGCGGCGATCTGAACTATGACGTAGTAATCGCTTCCCCGGATGCGATGCGCGTTGTTGGTCAGTTGGGCCAGATCCTCGGTCCACGTGGTCTGATGCCTAACCCTAAGGTCGGCACTGTTACTCCTGACGTTGCTAACGCCGTCAAGAATGCCAAGGCTGGTCAGGTTCGTTATCGCACCGACAAAAACGGCATCATCCACACTTCAGTTGGCAAGGTCGGTTTCGACGCAGTCAAGCTGAAGGAAAACGTTGAAGCTCTGATCGCTGATTTGAAGCGTATCAAGCCGGCTTCTTCGAAAGGTATCTACGTCAAGCGCGTTACGTTGAGCACGACCATGGGCCCAGGCCTGGTGATCGATCAAGGTTCGCTGGACGCGTAAGACAATACTGGTGCGTTTTACGCGCCAGTGAAAAATTGGGGTCCCTGCCTGGCGGGGGCTATCCAAGACCGTAGGCGACGCAAGTCTTAAAAAACAAGCCTACGCAGATGGTGCTCCCGGTTCCTTACCGAATCAGACACCAAAACGACATCCGGCTCCGGCCAGATGAAACGGTAACAAGCAGGAGTTAAACCCGTGGCAATTAAACTCGAAGACAAGAAGGCCATCGTCGCTGAAGTCAACGAGGCTGCCAAAGTCGCTCTGTCTGCTGTCGTGGCTGATGCCCGTGGCGTGACAGTAAGCGCAATGACCGGACTCCGTAAAGAGGCTCGTGAAGCTGGCGTTTACGTACGCGTTGTACGTAACACCCTGCTCAAGCGTGCGGTTGAAGGCACTGAATACAGTGTTCTCAACGACGCCTTCACAGGCCCGACCCTGATCGCTTTCTCCAACGAACATCCTGGCGCTGCTGCCCGTTTGTTCAAAGAGTTCGCGAAGGGTCAGGACAAGTTCGAGATCAAGGCAGCTGCGTTCGAGGGCAAGTTCCTCGCAGCTAATCAGATCGACGTATTGGCAACCTTGCCGACCCGTGACGAAGCAATCTCCCAGCTGATGAGCGTGATTCAAGGCGCTACCAGCAAATTGGCTCGTACTCTGGCGGCTATTCGCGACCAAAAAGAAGCGGCCGCAGCCTAAGGCTCCGTTCCTTCTCTCGCGTATTTTTGTTTATTTCGATGGTCGCGTAGGCCGTCCCCAATTCAGGAATTAGATTCATGTCTATCTCTCAAGACGATATCCTCAACGCAGTTGGCGAAATGTCCGTTCTGCAGGTTGTTGAGCTGATCAAAGCCTTCGAAGAAAAGTTCGGTGTTACTGCCGCTGCTGGTTCTGCTGGCCCAGCTGCTGCTGCCGCTGTTGTTGAAGAGCAAACTGAATTCAACGTCATGCTGCTGGAAGCTGGCGAGAAGAAAGTTAACGTGATCAAGGCTGTACGTGAACTGACCGGTCTGGGCTTGAAAGAAGCCAAGGCTGTAGTTGACGGTGCACCAGCAATGGTTCTGGAAGCAGTTGCGAAAGACGCTGCTGACAAAGCCAAAGCTACGCTGGAAGAAGCAGGCGCTAAAGTCGAGCTGAAATAAGTATCGACTTGAGTGTCCAGCCCAAGCGTAAAGCGAAAGGCTGATGGCTGGTGGCTCTTGCCACCGGCCTTTTTCCGTTATAGATGACTGGCTAGGCTGGCATCCGTGACGTGTAAAAACCACCGGTGATGGTGGCGCAAACCAAGGGGTTTGCACGATTTTCTGGCTGCTCCCGTCGGGAGGAGCCAAACAAGCAGGTGACCAAGCTGGGGAACGCTGATGGCTTACTCATATACTGAGAAAAAACGTATCCGCAAGGACTTTAGCAAGTTGCCGGACGTAATGGATGTGCCGTATCTCCTGGCCATCCAGCTGGATTCGTATCGCGAATTCCTGCAAGCGGGAGCGACCAAAGATCAGTTCCGCGACGTCGGTCTGCATGCAGCCTTCAAATCCGTTTTCCCGATCATCAGCTACTCCGGCAATGCTGCGCTGGAGTATGTAGGTTATCGCTTGGGCGAACCGGCATTTGATGTCAAAGAGTGCGTGCTGCGCGGTGTGACTTACGCTGTACCTCTGCGAGTAAAAGTCCGTCTGATCATTTTCGACAAAGAATCGTCGAACAAAGCGATCAAGGACATCAAAGAGCAAGAAGTCTACATGGGTGAAATCCCCCTGATGACTGAGAACGGTACCTTCGTTATCAACGGTACCGAGCGTGTTATCGTTTCCCAGCTGCACCGTTCCCCGGGTGTGTTCTTCGACCACGACCGCGGCAAGACGCACAGCTCCGGCAAGCTGCTTTACTCCGCTCGCATCATTCCTTACCGTGGTTCGTGGCTGGACTTCGAGTTCGATCCAAAGGACTGTGTATTCGTCCGTATCGACCGTCGCCGCAAGCTGCCTGCATCGGTATTGTTGCGCGCGCTGGGCTACACAACCGAACAGGTTCTGGACGCTTTCTACACCACCAACGTATTCCATGTTCAAGGTGAGAACCTGAGCCTGGAGCTGGTGCCTCAGCGCCTGCGCGGCGAAATTGCTGTCCTGGATATTCTGGACGACAAGGGCAAGGTTATTGTCGAGCAGGGCCGTCGTATCACCGCTCGCCACATCAACCAGCTGGAAAAAGCCGGTATCAAGCAGTTGGAAGTACCTCTGGACTACGTCCTGGGTCGCACCACTGCCAAGGTCATCGTGCATCCAGCGACCGGCGAAATCATTGCTGAGTGCAATACCGAGCTGAACACTGAGATCCTGGCCAAGATCGCCAAGGCTCAGGTCGTTCGCATCGAAACGTTGTACACCAACGATATCGACTGTGGTCCGTTCGTATCCGACACGCTGAAGATCGACTCCACCAGCAATCAGCTGGAAGCGCTGGTCGAGATCTACCGCATGATGCGTCCAGGCGAGCCGCCTACCAAGGACGCAGCAGAGACCTTGTTCAACAACCTGTTCTTCAGCCCAGAGCGCTACGACCTCTCCGCTGTTGGCCGGATGAAGTTCAACCGTCGTATCGGTCGCACCGAAATCGAAGGGTCAGGCGTACTGTGCAAAGAAGATATCGTCGCCGTTCTCAAGACGCTGGTTGATATCCGCAACGGTAAAGGCATCGTCGACGACATCGACCACTTGGGTAACCGCCGTGTTCGCTGTGTTGGCGAAATGGCTGAAAACCAGTTCCGTGTCGGCCTGGTGCGTGTTGAGCGTGCGGTCAAAGAGCGTCTGTCGATGGCTGAAAGCGAAGGTCTGATGCCTCAGGACCTGATCAACGCCAAGCCAGTTGCTGCTGCGGTCAAAGAGTTCTTCGGTTCTAGCCAGCTTTCTCAGTTCATGGACCAGAACAACCCGCTGTCCGAGATCACTCACAAGCGTCGTGTTTCTGCACTCGGCCCTGGTGGTTTGACTCGTGAGCGTGCTGGCTTTGAAGTTCGTGACGTACACCCGACTCACTACGGTCGTGTATGCCCGATCGAAACGCCGGAAGGTCCGAACATTGGTCTGATCAACTCGTTGGCTGCCTATGCGCGTACCAACCAGTACGGCTTCCTTGAGAGCCCGTACCGTGTTGTAAAAGACGCATTGGTCACCGACGAAATCGTATTCCTGTCGGCTATCGAAGAAGCGGACCACGTCATCGCCCAGGCTTCTGCGGCAATGAACGACAAGAAGGTCCTGATCGACGAGCTGGTAGCTGTTCGTCACTTGAACGAGTTCACCGTCAAGGCTCCGGAAGATGTGACGCTGATGGACGTTTCGCCGAAGCAGGTTGTTTCGGTTGCGGCCTCGCTTATCCCGTTCCTTGAGCACGATGACGCCAACCGAGCGTTGATGGGTTCGAACATGCAGCGTCAGGCTGTACCAACACTGCGTGCTGACAAGCCGCTGGTAGGTACTGGCATGGAGCGCAACGTTGCTCGCGACTCCGGCGTTTGCGTCGTGGCGCGTCGTGGTGGCGTTATCGACTCCGTTGATGCTAGCCGTATCGTGGTTCGTGTTGCAGATGATGAAGTAGAAACCGGTGAAGCTGGTGTCGACATCTACAACCTGACCAAGTACACCCGCTCCAACCAGAACACTTGCATCAACCAGCGTCCGCTGGTGAGCAAAGGTGATCGGGTTGAGCGTAGCGACATCATGGCTGACGGCCCGTCCACCGATATGGGTGAGCTGGCTTTGGGTCAGAACATGCGCATCGCCTTCATGGCATGGAACGGCTTCAACTTCGAAGACTCCATCTGCCTATCCGAGCGTGTTGTTCAGGAAGACCGTTTCACCACGATCCACATTCAGGAACTGACCTGTGTGGCACGTGATACCAAGCTTGGGCCTGAAGAGATCACTGCAGACATCCCTAACGTGGGTGAAGCTGCACTGAACAAACTGGACGAAGCCGGTATTGTTTACGTTGGTGCCGAAGTTGGCGCTGGCGACATTCTGGTTGGCAAGGTCACTCCGAAAGGCGAGACCCAACTGACTCCGGAAGAAAAACTGTTGCGCGCTATCTTCGGTGAGAAGGCCAGCGACGTTAAAGACACCTCCCTGCGCGTACCTACCGGTACCAAAGGTACTGTCATCGACGTTCAGGTCTTCACTCGTGATGGCGTTGAGCGTGATGCTCGTGCGCTGTCCATCGAGAAGACTCAGCTCGACGAGATCCGCAAGGACTTGAACGAAGAGTTCCGTATCGTTGAAGGCGCGACCTTCGAACGTCTGCGTTCCGCTCTGGTTGGCCGCAAGGTCGAAGGCGGCGCTGGTCTGAAGAAAGGTCAGGACATCACCGACGAAGTTCTCGACGGTCTTGAGCACGGCCAGTGGTTCAAACTGCGCATGGCTGAAGATGCTCTGAACGAGCAGCTCGAGAAAGCTCAGGCTTACATCGTTGATCGTCGTCGTCTGTTGGACGACAAGTTCGAAGACAAGAAACGCAAACTGCAGCAAGGCGATGACCTGGCTCCAGGCGTTCTGAAGATCGTCAAGGTTTACCTGGCAATCCGTCGCCGCATTCAGCCGGGCGACAAGATGGCCGGTCGTCACGGTAACAAAGGTGTGGTCTCCGTGATCATGCCGGTTGAAGACATGCCGCACGATGCCAATGGCACCCCGGTGGATATCGTTCTCAACCCGCTGGGCGTACCTTCGCGTATGAACGTTGGTCAGATTCTTGAAACTCACCTGGGCCTGGCGGCCAAAGGTTTGGGCGAGAAGATCAACCGCATGCTTGAAGAGCAGCGTAAAGTTGCTGACCTGCGTAAGTTCCTGACCGAGATCTATAACGAAATCGGCGGCCGCCAAGAGAAACTGGAAGACTTTAGCGATAAAGAAATCCTGGATCTGGCGAAGAACCTGCGTAACGGCGTACCTATGGCTACCCCGGTGTTCGACGGTGCCAAGGAAGTTGAAATCAAGGCAATGCTCAAGCTGGCAGATATGCCAGAGAGCGGCCAGATGCAGCTGTTCGATGGTCGTACCGGCAACAAGTTCGAGCGTCCGGTTACCGTTGGCTACATGTACATGCTGAAGCTGAACCACTTGGTGGACGACAAGATGCACGCGCGTTCCACTGGTTCTTACAGCCTGGTTACCCAGCAGCCGCTGGGTGGTAAGGCTCAGTTCGGTGGTCAGCGTTTCGGGGAGATGGAGGTGTGGGCGCTGGAAGCATACGGCGCGGCCTACACTCTGCAAGAAATGCTCACTGTGAAGTCGGACGATGTGAACGGCCGTACCAAGATGTACAAAAACATCGTGGATGGCGATCACCGTATGGAGCCGGGCATGCCCGAGTCTTTCAACGTGTTGATCAAAGAAATTCGTTCGCTCGGCATCGATATCGATCTGGAAACCGAATAACACGTGACGCGAATCGAGGGTGGGTCTGTATGACTGCCCTCTGCTCCGCCAGGAGGAAAGGCCTTGAAAGACCTACTGAATTTGCTGAAAAACCAGGGTCAAGTCGAAGAGTTCGACGCCATCCGTATTGGATTGGCCTCGCCTGAGATGATCCGTTCGTGGTCGTTCGGTGAAGTTAAAAAGCCGGAAACCATCAACTACCGTACGTTCAAACCTGAGCGTGACGGCTTGTTCTGCGCCAAGATCTTTGGCCCGGTCAAGGATTACGAGTGCCTGTGCGGTAAGTACAAGCGCCTGAAACACCGTGGTGTGATCTGCGAGAAGTGCGGCGTTGAAGTTGCACTGGCCAAGGTCCGTCGTGAGCGTATGGCTCACATCGAACTGGCATCGCCTGTTGCCCACATCTGGTTCCTGAAATCGCTGCCGTCCCGTATCGGCTTGCTGATGGACATGACCCTGCGTGATATCGAGCGCGTTCTCTACTTCGAGAGCTATGTCGTTATCGATCCAGGCATGACCACCCTTGAAAAAGGTCAGCTGCTGAACGACGAGCAGTATTTCGAAGCGCTGGAAGAGTTCGGTGATGATTTCGACGCCCGCATGGGTGCTGAAGCTGTCCGCGAACTGCTGCACGCTATCGATCTGGAGCACGAGATTGGTCGTCTGCGTGAAGAAATTCCGCAAACCAACTCCGAAACCAAAATCAAGAAGCTGTCCAAGCGTCTGAAGCTGATGGAAGCCTTCCAGGGTTCGGGCAACTTGCCTGAGTGGATGGTCCTGACCGTTCTGCCGGTTCTGCCGCCAGATCTGCGTCCATTGGTTCCGCTAGATGGCGGTCGTTTCGCGACTTCCGACCTCAACGATCTGTATCGTCGAGTGATCAACCGTAACAACCGTTTGAAGCGCCTGCTTGATCTGTCCGCTCCGGACATCATCGTGCGCAACGAAAAGCGTATGTTGCAGGAAGCTGTCGATGCACTGCTCGACAACGGCCGTCGCGGTCGTGCCATTACAGGTTCGAACAAGCGTCCTCTGAAATCCCTGGCTGACATGATCAAGGGTAAGCAGGGTCGTTTCCGTCAGAACTTGCTCGGTAAGCGTGTTGACTACTCGGGTCGTTCGGTAATTACCGTTGGTCCGACCCTGCGTCTGCACCAGTGCGGTCTGCCGAAGAAGATGGCTCTCGAGCTGTTCAAGCCGTTCATTTTCGGCAAGCTGGAAATGCGTGGCCTGGCCACGACCATCAAAGCTGCCAAGAAGATGGTTGAGCGCGAGCTGCCAGAGGTTTGGGACGTTCTCGCTGAAGTGATTCGTGAACACCCAGTGCTTCTCAACCGTGCGCCAACGCTTCACCGTCTGGGCATCCAGGCGTTTGAACCGGTACTGATCGAAGGTAAGGCTATCCAGCTGCACCCTCTCGTCTGTGCTGCGTACAACGCCGACTTCGACGGCGACCAGATGGCTGTACACGTACCGCTGACGCTGGAAGCCCAGCTCGAAGCGCGTGCGCTGATGATGTCGACCAACAACATTCTGTCGCCAGCTAACGGTGAGCCAATCATCGTTCCTTCGCAGGACGTTGTATTGGGTCTGTACTACATGACTCGTGAAGCGATCAACGCCAAAGGCGAAGGTCGTGTGTTCGCGGATCTGCAGGAAGTTGACCGTGTATTCCGCGCCGGCGAAGCCGCGCTGCATGCGAAGGTCAAAGTGCGGATCAACGAAACCGTCAACGACCGTGACGGCGGCAGCGTGAGCGGCACCCGTATCGTCGACACTACCGTCGGCCGTGCGTTGCTGTATCAGGTTGTGCCAAAAGGCCTGTCGTACGACGTGGTCAACCAGCCGATGAAGAAAAAGGCGATCTCCAAGCTGATCAACCAGTGCTACCGCGTGGTTGGTTTGAAAGAGACCGTTATCTTCGCTGACCAGTTGATGTACACCGGTTTTGCGTACTCGACGATTTCGGGTGTTTCCATCGGTGTTAACGACTTCGTTATCCCGGATGAAAAAGCTCGCATCATCGATGCTGCTACCGAAGAAGTTAAAGAGATCGAAAGTCAGTACGCCTCGGGCCTGGTAACTCAGGGCGAGAAGTACAACAAGGTGATCGACCTTTGGTCCAAGGCGAACGACGAAGTCTCGAAAGCGATGATGTCGAACCTGTCCAAAGAGCGTGTTATCGACCGTCACGGCGTCGAAGTTGATCAGGAATCCTTCAACTCGATGTACATGATGGCTGACTCCGGTGCTCGGGGTTCGGCAGCACAGATTCGTCAGTTGGCCGGTATGCGTGGTCTGATGGCCAAGCCGGACGGCTCGATCATCGAGACGCCGATTACCGCTAACTTCCGTGAAGGTTTGAGCGTACTTCAGTACTTCATCTCGACTCACGGTGCTCGTAAGGGTCTTGCGGATACCGCGTTGAAGACAGCTAACTCTGGTTATCTGACTCGTCGTCTGGTAGACGTTGCCCAGGATCTGGTGGTTACCGAAGTTGACTGCGGTACCGAACACGGTCTGCTGATGACTCCGCACATTGAAGGCGGTGACGTTGTTGAGCCGCTGGGCGAGCGCGTACTGGGTCGAGTTATCGCCCGTGACGTATTCAAGCCTGGCACCGACGAAGTCATCGTGCCTGCCGGTACGCTGGTAGACGAGAAGTGGGTTGAGTTCATCGAGCTGAACAGCATCGACGAGGTTATCGTTCGTTCGCCAATCAGCTGCGAAACGCGTTATGGCATTTGCGCCAAGTGCTACGGCCGTGACCTGGCTCGTGGTCACCAGGTGAACATCGGTGAAGCTGTCGGCGTAATCGCTGCACAGTCCATCGGTGAGCCGGGTACCCAGCTGACAATGCGTACGTTCCACATCGGTGGTGCTGCAAGCCGGACCTCCGCAGCCGACAGCGTTCAGGTTAAGAATGGCGGTACCGTCCGTTTGCATAACCTGAAGCACGTTGAGCGAGTAGATGGTCACCTGGTTGCTGTGTCGCGTTCCGGTGAGCTGGCAATCGCTGATGACTACGGTCGTGAGCGTGAGCGTTACAAGCTGCCTTACGGTGCAGTCATTTCGGTCAAGGAAGGCGACAAGGTCGACGCTGGTTCGATCGTTGCCAAGTGGGATCCGCACACCCACCCAATCGTTACCGAAATGAAAGGTACCGTGACCTACGTAGGCATGGAAGAAGGCATCACGATCAAGCGTCAGACTGACGAATTGACCGGTATGACCAACATTGAAGTTCTGGATGCCAAAGACCGTCCAGCAGCGGGCAAAGATATTCGTCCGGCTGTGAAGATGGTGGGTGTTGATGGCAAGGATCTGTTGCTGCCAGGTACCGACGTACCTGCCCAGTACTTCCTGCCGGCTAACGCACTGGTTGGTGTTGCGGATGGTGTGCAGGTTGCGATCGGTGATGTTATCGCGCGTATCCCGCAAGAAACTTCGAAAACCCGTGACATCACCGGTGGTCTGCCGCGTGTTGCCGACTTGTTCGAAGCCCGTCGTCCGAAAGAAGCCTCGATTCTGGCTGAAGTCAGCGGCACCATCGCGTTCGGTAAAGAAACCAAGGGCAAGCGCCGCTTGGTTATCACTCCGAACGACGGCAGCGAGCCGTACGAAGAGCTGATTCCTAAGTGGCGTCACCTGAACGTCTTCGAAGGCGAACAGGTAAACCGCGGCGAAGTTATCTCCGACGGCCCGAGCGATCCACACGACATCTTGCGTCTGCTGGGTGTGAGTGCGCTGGCCAAGTACATCGTCAACGAGATCCAGGACGTTTATCGTCTGCAAGGCGTGAAGATCAACGACAAGCACATCGAGACCATTCTGCGTCAGATGCTGCGTAAAGTTGAGATTGCCGAATCTGGTGATTCCACCTTCATCAAAGGTGACCAGATGGAGCTGACTCACGTTCTGGTAGAGAACGAGCGTCTGGCTGGTGACGAGAAATTTGTTTCCAAGTTCACTCGTGTGTTGCTGGGTATCACCAAGGCATCGCTGTCCACTGAGTCGTTCATCTCCGCGGCCTCTTTCCAAGAGACAACCCGCGTACTGACCGAAGCAGCGGTCACCGGCAAGCGCGACTACTTGCGCGGCCTGAAAGAAAACGTGGTCGTGGGTCGTTTGATCCCGGCCGGTACGGGTCTGGCTTATCACAGCGAGCGCAAGCGTCGCCGTGAAGTAGACAAGCCGTTGCGTGTTAGCGCTAGCGAAGTCGAAGCAGCATTGACTGAAGCGTTGAACTCCAGCGGTAATTGAGAGTAAGGCCCTGGTCTTTCTTTCTCATCGAGCGACAGGTAAATTCTGTCGCTCGATGAGGGGGAGGGCCGGGGCTTTGCCTTGACTGGGGGCAAGATCCTCTTTAGACTCTTGTACCCCTAAATTTGGCGGGACTCGCGTCCTGCCATTTTGCTTTTCTTGCAAGACAATAGCGTCGCAAGACAACAGTGGAGCTAGTAGATGGCAACTATCAACCAGCTGGTACGTCAGCCGCGTAAGCGTATCGTCGAGAAATCCGACGTGCCTGCGCTGCAGAACTGCCCGCAACGTCGTGGCGTATGCACCCGTGTGTATACCACCACGCCGAAAAAACCTAACTCGGCACTGCGTAAAGTATGCCGTGTGCGCCTGACCAACGGTTTCGAGGTTTCCTCGTACATCGGTGGTGAAGGTCACAACCTGCAAGAGCACAGCGTGGTCCTGATTCGTGGCGGTCGTGTAAAAGACTTGCCAGGTGTTCGTTACCACACCGTTCGCGGTTCTTTGGATACTTCCGGCGTTAAAGGTCGTAATCAGGGTCGTTCGAAGTACGGTACCAAGAAGCCTAAGTAGTAGCGGCTTCCTGTGACAAAAATGCAGATTTCTATTTTTCTGAGTCGATAAGAGTAAGGTCGGGCGCATCCAGCCGGATGGTGGTCCCGAGCTAACCTGAAGACCGTTTGAGGGCTTATCCATGCCAAGAAGACGCGTAGCAGCCAAGCGCGAAGTGCTTGACGATCCAAAATACGGAAGCCAAATTCTGGCCAAGTTCATGAACCACGTAATGGAAAGCGGCAAAAAAGCCGTTGCCGAGCGTATCGTTTATGGCGCGCTGGAAAAGGTTAAAGAACGCAAGAACAGCGACCCCCTGGAAATCTTCGAGAAAGCTCTCGACGCCATCGCTCCGCTGGTCGAAGTGAAGTCGCGCCGTGTAGGCGGTGCTACTTACCAGGTCCCGGTCGAAGTTCGTCCGTCCCGTCGTAATGCATTGGCAATGCGCTGGCTGGTAGACTTCGCGCGCAAGCGCGGTGAGAAGTCTATGGCTCTGCGTTTGGCTGGTGAACTGTTGGACGCCGCTGAAGGTAAAGGTGCTGCAGTTAAGAAGCGTGAAGACGTGCACCGTATGGCTGAAGCCAACAAGGCTTTCTCGCACTACCGCTTCTAATTCTGGTGTCACTAATTTTGCGAGGGCTTTATGGCTCGTACTACTCCGATTAACCGCTACCGTAACATTGGTATCGTTGCTCACGTGGATGCTGGTAAAACCACCACCACTGAGCGCGTCCTTTTTTACACTGGCGTAAACCACAAAATGGGCGAGGTGCATGATGGCGCCGCGACCATGGACTGGATGGTGCAAGAGCAGGAGCGGGGTATTACCATTACTTCCGCTGCTACGACTGCATTCTGGGCTGGCTCCGTAAAGCAGTTCGAAAAGCATCGTTTCAACATCATCGACACCCCGGGTCACGTTGACTTCACCATTGAAGTAGAGCGCTCGCTGCGCGTACTCGATGGCGCGGTCGTTGTGTTCTGTGGTACTTCGGGTGTTGAGCCTCAGTCGGAAACCGTATGGCGTCAAGCCAACAAATACGGCGTTCCACGTCTTGTTTACGTAAACAAGATGGACCGTGCTGGTGCGAACTTCCTGCGCGTGATCGGTCAGATCAAACAGCGTCTGGGTCACACTCCGGTGCCGATCCAGCTGGCTATCGGTTCTGAAGACAACTTCCAGGGTCAGATCGACCTGATGTCCATGGAAGCTGTTTACTGGGATGACGCTGACAAGGGCATGGCCCCTCGTCGCGAAGCTATCCCGGCCGAGTTGCAAGAGCTGGCTGAAGAGTGGCGCAGCAACATGGTTGAGGCTGCTGCCGAAGCCAACGAAGAGCTGATGAACAAATACCTCGAAGGTGAAGAGCTCACCATCGCGGAAATCGAAGGCGCATTGCGTCAGCGTACTATCGCTGGTGAAATCGTTCTCGCTGTTTGCGGTTCTTCCTTCAAGAACAAGGGCGTTCCCCTGGTTCTCGATGCTGTGATCAAGTACTTGCCTGCGCCTGTAGACATTCCTGCCATCAAGGGTTCTGACCCGGATGACGAGACTGTTGAGATGGAGCGTCATGCGGACGACAACGAGCCGTTCTCGGCTCTGGCGTTCAAGATCGCTACCGACCCATTCGTGGGTACTTTGACCTTTGCTCGCGTTTACTCGGGCGTGTTGAGCTCCGGCGACGGCGTGATCAACTCGGTTAAAGGCAAGAAAGAGCGTGTTGGTCGTATGGTGCAAATGCACGCGAACACACGTGAAGAGATCAAAGAAGTGCGCGCTGGTGACATCGCTGCTCTGATCGGCATGAAGGACGTCACCACCGGTGATACCCTCTGCTCGGCTGACAAGCCAATCATCCTGGTTCGTATGGACTTCCCGGAGCCGGTTATCTCGGTTGCCGTTGAGCCGAAGACCAAGGATGACCAGGAAAAAATGGGTATCGCACTGGGCAAGCTTGCTCAGGAAGACCCGTCTTTCCGCGTCAAAACTGATGAAGAGACTGGTCAAACGATCATCTCTGGCATGGGCGAGTTGCACCTGGACATCCTGGTTGACCGGATGCGCCGTGAGTTCAACGTTGAAGCCAACATCGGTAAACCACAGGTTTCCTATCGTGAGAAGATCACGAAGGCTTGTGAGATCGAGGGCAAGTTTGTTCGTCAATCCGGCGGTCGTGGTCAGTTTGGCCATTGCTGGATTCGTTTTGCGCCGGCTGACGAAGGTCAGGAAGGTCTGCAATTCGTGAACGAAGTGGTAGGTGGTGTGGTTCCTAAGGAATACATCCCTGCTATCCAGAAGGGTATCGAAGAGCAGATGAAGAACGGTGTTGTTGCCGGCTATCCGCTGATCGGCCTGAAGGCTACCGTTTTCGATGGTTCTTACCACGACGTCGACTCCAACGAGATGGCGTTTAAGGTGGCAGCCTCCATGGCGACCAAGCAACTCGCAGCCAAAGGCGGCGGTGTTGTTCTTGAGCCGATCATGAAGGTTGAAGTTGTAACACCTGAGGACTACATGGGTGACGTGATGGGTGACCTGAACCGTCGTCGTGGTCTGATCCAGGGTATGGAAGATACGGTTTCTGGCAAAGTGATCCGCGCCGAAGTACCGTTGGGTGAGATGTTCGGTTATGCGACCGACGTTCGCTCCATGTCCCAGGGTCGCGCGAGCTACTCTATGGAATTCTCCAAATACTCCGAGGCTCCGTCGAATGTCGTCGAAGCTATCGTTAAAAAACAAGGCTGATTCAGCCCCTTTAGGCTAGGAGTTAATTGTCGTGGCTAAAGAAAAATTTGATCGTTCCCTTCCGCACGTCAACGTTGGCACCATCGGTCACGTTGACCACGGTAAAACCACTCTGACTGCTGCTCTGACTCGTGTTTGTTCCGAAGTTTTCGGTTCGGCTCGTGTTGACTTCGACAAGATCGACAGCGCACCAGAAGAAAAAGCTCGTGGTATCACCATCAACACCGCACACGTTGAGTACAACTCTTCTGTGCGTCACTACGCGCACGTTGACTGCCCAGGTCACGCCGACTACGTGAAGAACATGATCACCGGTGCTGCGCAGATGGACGGCGCGATCCTGGTTTGTTCGGCTGCCGATGGTCCGATGCCTCAGACTCGTGAGCACATCCTGCTGTCCCGTCAGGTTGGCGTTCCGTACATCGTGGTTTTCCTGAACAAGGCTGACCTGGTAGACGACGCTGAGCTGCTGGAACTGGTTGAGATGGAGGTGCGTGATCTGCTCAGCACTTACGACTTCCCGGGCGACGACACTCCAATCATCATCGGCTCTGCCCGTATGGCGTTGGAAGGTAACGACGAGAACGAGATGGGCACCACTGCCGTCAAGAAGCTGGTTGAGACTCTGGATAGCTACATTCCTCAGCCAGAGCGTGCTATCGACAAGCCGTTCCTGATGCCAATCGAAGACGTATTCTCGATCTCCGGTCGCGGTACTGTTGTGACTGGTCGTGTTGAGCGCGGTATCGTCAAGGTACAAGATCCACTGGAAATCGTTGGTCTGCGTGACACTACCGTCACCACCTGCACCGGTGTTGAAATGTTCCGTAAACTGCTCGACGAAGGTCGTGCTGGCGAGAACTGCGGCGTTCTGCTGCGTGGCACCAAGCGTGACGACGTTGAGCGTGGCCAGGTACTGGTTAAGCCAGGTACCGTTAAGCCGCACACTCAGTTCGAAGCTGAAATCTACGTGTTGAGCAAAGAAGAAGGCGGCCGTCACACTCCGTTCTTCAAAGGTTATCGTCCACAGTTCTACTTCCGTACTACCGACGTGACTGGTAGCTGCGAACTGCCGGAAGGCGTTGAGATGGTTATGCCAGGTGATAACGTTAAAGTTAGCGTTACCCTGATCAAGCCAATCGCAATGGAAGACGGTCTGCGTTTCGCTATTCGTGAAGGCGGTCGTACCGTCGGCGCTGGCGTCGTAGCCAAAATCATCGCGTAAGTGATGGTTTGATAAAAAGCCTCCGCTTGCGGGGGCTTTTTTATTGGGTTGACACCCGGTCAGCCCATCTATAGAATTGCGCCTCCTTTAAACGGGCGTATTGCGCTCGGTGGGAACAGCAATCTGGAGTCTGAATCCAATGCAAAACCAGCAAATCCGTATCAGGTTGAAGGCTTTTGACCATCGCCTGATCGACCAATCCACCCAGGAAATCGTGGAAACCGCGAAACGTACTGGTGCTCAGGTGCGTGGTCCAATTCCACTGCCGACTCGCAAAGAGCGGTTCACCGTTCTGGTTTCTCCGCACGTCAACAAAGATGCGCGCGACCAGTACGAGATCCGTACTCATAAACGCGTTCTGGACATCGTCCAGCCAACGGATAAAACCGTTGATGCGCTTATGAAGCTTGATCTTGCTGCCGGTGTGGAAGTGCAGATCAGCCTCGGCTAAGACTTGGGTCTTAGTCGTGTAACGCTCTGAAATGGGCGGCCATAGCGGGTGAAAGCCCCGTACACTCATGAGGTTTACAACATGACTATTGGTGTAGTCGGTCGTAAATGCGGTATGACCCGTATTTTCACCGAAGAAGGTGTCTCCATTCCGGTTACGGTCATTGAGATCGAGCCGAATCGCGTCACCCAGTTCAAAACTGAAGAGACCGATGGCTATCGTGCAGTGCAAGTCACTGTCGGCGAGCGTCGCGCTTCGCGTGTTACAGCTGCTCAAGCTGGCCACTTCGCTAAAGCGAACGTTGCCGCTGGTCGCACTGTCATGGAGTTCCGTCTTGAAGAAGGCGACTACCAGGCTGGCGATCTGATCAACGCTGAAATCTTCGCTGCTGGTCAACTGGTTGATGTAACCGGTCAGTCCAAGGGTAAAGGCTTCCAGGGTACGATCAAGCGTTGGAATTTCCGCGGGCAAGATAACACCCACGGTAACTCCGTATCCCACCGCGTCCCAGGCTCTATCGGCCAGTGCCAGACTCCTGGTCGTGTATTCAAGGGCAAGAAAATGTCCGGTCATATGGGCGCTGAGCGCGTGACCGTGCAGTCCTTGGAAGTAGTGCGCGTGGACGCTGAACGCAATCTGTTGTTGGTCAAGGGCGCTGTTCCTGGCGCTACTGGCGGCAACCTGGTTGTACGTCCAGCAGCCAAGGCTCGCGGTTAAGGGGAAGCTGACATGCAATTAAACGTAAATGACGCTCAAGCAATCGAAGTTTCCGAACTGACATTTGGCGGCGAGTTCAACGAGACACT
Source organism: Paucimonas lemoignei (assembly GCA_900475325.1). GTDB lineage: Bacteria > Pseudomonadota > Gammaproteobacteria > Pseudomonadales > Pseudomonadaceae > Aquipseudomonas. The sequence continues at coordinate 5,461,719 of LS483371.1, read as the reverse complement.
GGTTCACCAGGCAGTCGTGGCCTACATGGCTGGCGGTCGTCAGGGTACCAAGCAGCAAAAGACCCGTTCTGATGTTCGTGGCGGCGGTAAGCGTCCATGGCGTCAAAAGGGTACTGGCCGTGCTCGTGCCGGTACTATCCGTAGCCCAATCTGGCGCGGCGGCGGTACCACTTTCGCAGCACGTCCACAGGATCACTCTCAGAAGCTCAACAAGAAGATGTATCGCGCAGCATTGCGCTCCATCCTTGCTGAACTGGTTCGCACTGATCGTCTGGTCGTGGTTCAGGACTTCGCTGTTGAAGCACCAAAGACCAAAGATCTGCTGAACAAGTTGACTGGCATGGGCCTGACTGACGTCTTGATCGTGTCTGATGCTGTTGATCAGAATCTGTACCTGGCTGCTCGCAACCTGCCGCACGTTGATGTACGTGACGTTCAAGGTTCCGATCCAGTTAGTCTGATCGCATACGACAAAGTGTTGATCACTGTGTCGGCCGTGAAGAAATTCGAGGAGCTGCTGGGATGAACCAGGAACGCGTATTTAAAGTTCTGCTTGGCCCGCACGTTTCCGAAAAGGCTACGGTTCTAGCAGATAAGAAAGGCCAGTTCGTTTTCAAGGTTGCCACTGATGCAACCAAGCTGGAAATCAAGAAGGCCGTCGAAAGCCTGTTCAGCGTGAAAGTAGAGCGTGTTACTACCCTGAATGTTTTGGGTAAGAGCAAGCGCACTGCTCGCGGTCTGGGCAAGCGTAATGACTGGAAGAAGGCAGTTATCTCCCTTCAGCCAGGCCAAGATCTCGATTTCAGCAGCAGTGCTGAGTAAGGAAGGGGTGCATCATGGCAATCGTTAAATGCAAACCGACTTCCCCTGGCCGCCGTCATGTGGTCAAGGTGGTCAACCAGGAGCTGCATAAAGGCGCTCCTCACGCACCGCTGCTCGAGAAAAAATCGAAGTCTGGTGGTCGTAACAACAATGGCCGTATTACTACCCGTCATATCGGTGGTGGTCACAAGCAGCATTATCGTCTGGTCGATTTTCGTCGCAACGACAAAGATGGCATCTCTGCCACCGTCGAGCGTATTGAATACGATCCAAACCGTACTGCTCACATCGCACTGCTGCTTTACGCAGACGGCGAGCGTCGCTACATCATCGCCCCTAAAGGCGTGAGTGCTGGCGATCAGCTCATCGCAGGTGCTTTGGCTCCAATCAAGCCGGGTAACGCTCTGCAACTGCGTAACATTCCAGTTGGTAGCACCGTTCACGGTATCGAACTGAAGCCAGGTAAAGGTGCACAGATCGCTCGTTCCGCTGGTGCTTCGGCTCAGCTGATCGCTCGTGAAGGTGTCTACGTTACCCTGCGTCTGCGCTCCGGCGAGATGCGTAAAGTGCTTTCCGAGTGCCGTGCAACGCTGGGCGAAGTCTCGAACTCCGAGCACAGCCTGCGTTCCCTGGGTAAAGCTGGTGCCAAACGCTGGCGTGGCGTTCGCCCAACCGTTCGTGGTGTTGCCATGAACCCGGTTGACCACCCACATGGTGGTGGTGAAGGTCGTACCTCTGGTGGTCGTCATCCGGTATCGCCGTGGGGCTTCCCGACTAAGGGCGCGAAGACTCGTGGTAATAAGCGTACCGACAAAATGATCGTCCGTCGTCGCAAGTAAATAGAGGGATACGACAGTGCCACGTTCTCTGAAAAAAGGTCCTTTTATTGATCTTCACCTACTGAAGAAGATCGAAGTGGCGGCGGAAAAGAACGATCGCAAACCGGTGAAAACCTGGTCGCGTCGTTCGATGATCCTGCCACAAATGGTCGGTTTGACCATTGCAGTGCATAACGGTCGTCAGCATGTTCCAGTTCTCGTGAACGAAGACATGGTCGGCCATAAACTAGGCGAGTTTGCCGGTACCCGCACATATCGTGGGCACGTGGCAGACAAGAAAGCCAAGCGTTAAGGGGTAAGGAACGATGGAAGTAGCCGCTAAGCTGTCGGGCGCTCGAATCTCCGCCCAGAAAACCCGCTTGGTCGCCGACCAGATCCGCGGGAAGAAGGTGGGCGAAGCGCTCAACCTGTTGGCTTTCAGCAACAAGAAAGCTGCCGAGATCCTGAAGAAAGTGCTGGAGTCGGCTGTAGCCAACGCCGAGCACAACGAAGGCGCAGACGTAGATGACCTCCGGGTCTCCACCGTTTTCGTCAACGAAGGGCGTTCGCTGAAGCGCATCATGCCTCGTGCCAAAGGCCGGGCTGATCGCATCGTCAAGCGGTCTTGCCATATCACTGTCAAGGTTGCTGACAAGTAACGGAGTCGAAGAGATGGGTCAGAAAGTACATCCCATTGGCATTCGCCTGGGAATCGTCAAGGAGCACACCTCCGTCTGGTACGCAGACGGTCGGACTTATGCGGACTATTTGTTCGCTGATCTGAAAGTGCGTGAGTACCTCCAAGACAAACTAAAAAGCGCGTCCGTAAGCCGTATCGATATCCATCGTCCGGCTCAGACAGCACGTATCACTATCCACACTGCTCGTCCTGGTATCGTTATCGGGAAGAAAGGTGAAGATGTTGAGAAACTGCGTCAGGACCTGACCAAGCAAATGGGTGTGCCTGTGCACATCAATATCGAAGAGATCCGCAAGCCGGAGCTTGACGGTATGCTGGTTGCGCAGAGCGTAGCTCAGCAGCTGGAGCGTCGCGTAATGTTCCGTCGCGCTATGAAGCGCGCTGTACAGAACGCAATGCGCATTGGTGCCAAAGGCATCAAAATCCAAGTGAGCGGTCGTCTCGGCGGTGCTGAAATCGCACGTACTGAATGGTATCGCGAAGGTCGTGTGCCATTGCACACCCTGCGTGCCGACATCGACTATGCCAACTACGAAGCTCACACCACTTATGGTGTGATCGGTGTAAAGGTTTGGATCTTCAAAGGCGAAGTAATTGGTGGTCGCCAAGAAGAACTGAAACCACAAGCACCTGCGCCTCGTAAAAAAGCTGCTAAGTAAGGGGTACGCCAAATGTTGCAACCAAAGCGTACGAAGTTCCGCAAGCAGATGACTGGCCACAACCGTGGCTTGGCATTGCGCGGTAGCAAAGTCAGCTTCGGCGAATATGCGCTGAAGTCTGTTGCTCGTGGTCGTCTCACTGCCCGTCAGATCGAGTCAGCGCGTCGCGCACTGACCCGTCACGTAAAACGTGGCGGCAAGATCTGGATCCGTGTATTCCCGGACAAGCCAGTTACCAAAAAGCCCCTCGAAGTTCGTATGGGTAAAGGTAAGGGTAACGTGGAGTACTGGGTTGCCCAGATTCAGCCAGGCAAAGTCCTGTATGAAATCGAGGGTGTTACTGAAGAGCTGGCGCGTGAGGCTTTCGCCCTGGCTGCTGCGAAGCTGCCACTCGCCACCTCCTTTGTTAAACGGACGGTGATGTGATGAAAGCGAATGAACTTCGTGAAAAATCAGCACAGCAGCTGAACGAGCAACTGCTCGGCCTGCTGCGCGACCAGTTCAATCTGCGTATGCAGAAAGCAACTGGCCAGTTGGGGCAGTCTCACCTGCTCTCGCAAGTTAAGCGTGACATTGCTCGCGTGAAGACTGTGCTCAACCAGCAGGCAGGTAAGTGATCATGGCTGAAGCCGAAAAAAATGTCCGTACGCTGACTGGCCGTGTCGTCAGCGACAAGATGGACAAAACCATCACCGTACTGATCGAGCGTCGCGTAAAGCACCCGATCTACGGTAAATACGTTAAGCGTTCGACTAAGCTGCACGCGCACGACGAAACCAACCAGTGCCACATTGGCGACAAAGTCACGATTCGTGAAACTCGTCCGGTAGCCAAGACCAAGTCTTGGGCATTGGTTGATATTCTCGAACGCGCTGTGGAAGTCTAAGGACTAGGGGTCGGAGAAATTATATGATTCAGACTCAATCCATGCTCGATGTGGCCGATAACAGCGGCGCTCGCCGCGTTATGTGCATCAAGGTGCTGGGTGGCTCCCATCGTCGTTACGCTGGTATCGGTGACATCATCAAAGTAACCGTCAAGGAAGCAATTCCGCGCGGTAAGGTTAAAAAAGGCCAAGTGATGACTGCTGTTGTAGTCCGCACTCGCCACGGCGTTCGTCGTGCTGACGGCTCCATTATCCGCTTTGATGGCAACGCTGCTGTTCTTCTGAACAACAAGCAAGAGCCGATCGGCACCCGTATCTTTGGGCCAGTGACCCGTGAACTTCGTACTGAGAAGTTCATGAAGATCGTCTCGCTCGCCCCAGAAGTGCTGTAAGGAGATCCGACATGCAAAAGATTCGTCGTGACGACGAGATCATCGTGATCGCCGGCAAAGACAAAGGTAAGCGCGGTAAGGTGCTCAAGGTTCTCGCTGACGACCGTTTGGTCGTTGGTGGGATCAACCTGGTGAAGCGTCATACCAAGCCTAACCCGATGTCGGGCGTACAAGGCGGTATCGTCGAGAAAGAAGCGCCACTGCACGCTTCTAACGTCGCCATTTTCAACGGCGCAACCAACAAGGCTGACCGCGTTGGTTTCAAAGTTGAAGACGGCAAGAAAATTCGTGTCTTCAAGTCGACCCAAAAAGCGGTTGATGCTTGAACACTGCTAGGTAGAAGACCATGGCACGACTAAAAGAGATTTACCGGAAGGAAATCGCTCCGAAGCTTAAGGAAGAACTTAAGCTCGCGAACGTGATGGAAGTTCCGCGCGTTACCAAAATCACCCTGAACATGGGTCTGGGCGAAGCGATCGGCGACAAAAAAGTCATCGAGCACGCTGTTGCTGACCTGGAAAAGATCACCGGTCAAAAAGTCGTTGTGACTTACGCTCGGAAATCCATCGCTGGCTTTAAAGTCCGTGAAGGTTGGCCGATCGGCGTCAAAGTGACTCTGCGCCGCGATCGTATGTATGAATTCCTGGATCGTCTGCTGTCGATCTCCCTGCCTCGGGTACGCGACTTCCGCGGCCTGAATGCCAAGTCCTTCGATGGTCGTGGTAACTACAGCATGGGCGTGAAAGAGCAGATCATTTTCCCGGAAATCGACTACGACAAGATCGATGCTCTCCGCGGTCTGGACATTACCCTGACCACCACTGCCAAGAACGATGATGAAGGCCGCGCTCTGCTGCGTGCTTTCAAATTCCCGTTCCGCAACTGATTGGAGTAGGAAAATGGCCAAGAAGAGCATGAAGAACCGTGAGCTGAAGCGTCAGCTCACCGTTGCCAAGTACGCCACTAAGCGTGCAGCGCTCAAAGCAATCATCGTTGATCTGAACGCAAGTCCAGAAGCGCGTTGGGAAGCTACCGTAGCTCTGCAAAAGCAGCCACGTGACGCAAGCGCTGCGCGCATGCGTAACCGCTGCCGCATCACTGGTCGTCCGCACGGCGTTTACCGCAAGTTCGGCCTCGGCCGTAACAAGCTGCGTGAAGCTGCAATGCGTGGTGATGTACCAGGTCTGGTTAAAGCCAGCTGGTAATACGCCTTTCTCGCGAAATTTCGACCGATCGTGCAAGCGATTGGTCGGAATAGAGCCTGAATTTGAATCAAGCCCCTATTGGGGCTTGATTCATTTCTGGGGTACGCCTAGAATTGCCGGCTCGCCTGAGCCCGTGTTTTCCATTTGCCCGGTTTGCTCGGCGATAAGCTGTAGCCGCAAGGCTAATTATTTTGTATTAGGAGCGTCTAGCCCATGAGTATGCAGGACCCGTTAGCGGACATGCTAACTCGTATCCGTAATGCCCAGATGGCTGAAAAGCCCGTCGTAAGCATGCCATCTTCCACTGTGAAGGTAGCTGTAGCAAAAGTCCTGAAGGACGAAGGTTACATTGCGGGTTATCAGATCAGCAGCGAAGCAAAACCGCTGTTGTCCATCGAGCTGAAGTACTTCGAAGGCCGTCCAGTCATCGAAGAAGTGAAGCGCGTCAGCCGTCCAGGCTTGCGTCAGTACAAGTCCGTCGATGATCTGCCAAAAGTACGTGGCGGTCTCGGTGTGTCTATCGTCTCCACCAGTAAAGGTGTGATGACGGATCGTGCTGCGCGCGCTGCCGGTGTCGGCGGCGAAGTGCTTTGCACAGTGTTCTAAGGGGGGATAAGCATGTCACGCGTAGCTAAGAACCCCGTTAAGCTGCCATCAGGCGTCGAAGTTAAACTCGTCGGCCAGCAGCTTTCGGTGAAGGGTGCCAAGGGTACTCTAGATCTGAACATCCATTCGTCCGTTGAGATTGTTGAAGAAGCCGGTGAGTTGCGTTTCGCTGCTCGCAATGGCGATCAACAGACTCGCGCAATGGCCGGCACCACTCGTGCACTGGTTAACAACATGGTCCAGGGCGTAAGCCAAGGCTTTGAGCGTAAGCTCCAGCTGGTCGGTGTTGGTTACAAAGCGCAAGCAAAAGGCACAGTGCTGAACCTGGCTCTTGGCTTCTCGCACCCAGTGGATTACGAACTGCCGGAAGGCATCACCGCTGAGACTCCCAACCAGACCGATATCTTCATCCGAGGTATCGACAAGCAGTTGGTTGGTCAAGTGGCCGCTGAGATCCGCGACTTCCGCCGTCCTGAGCCGTACAAAGGCAAAGGTGTGCGTTACGCAGACGAAGTCGTCCGCCGTAAAGAAGCCAAGAAGAAGTAGGGCATAGCTAATGACCGTCAAAAAAGTTACCCGACTGCGTCGCGCTCGCAAAGCACGCCTGAAAATGCACGAGCTAGAAGTCGTGCGTCTCTGCGTGTACCGCTCTTCGCAGCACATTTATGCCCAGGTCATTTCGGCCGACGGCAGCAAAGTCTTGGCGAGCGCCTCGACTTTGGACAAAGAACTGCGTGATGCTGCCACTGGCAACATCGACGCGGCCACTAAGGTTGGCCAGCTGGTTGCTGAGCGTGCGAAAGCCGCCGGCGTATCACAAGTGGCTTTCGACCGTTCTGGCTTCAAGTACCACGGCCGCGTCAAAGCGCTGGCTGATGCTGCTCGTGAAGGCGGACTGGAGTTCTAAGTTATGTCAAATAACGACCAAAAACGCGACGAAGGCTACATTGAGAAGCTGGTTCAAGTTAACCGCGTTGCAAAGACTGTAAAAGGCGGCCGTATCTTCACTTTCACCGCGTTGACCGTGGTTGGTGATGGTAAAGGGCGTGTTGGTTTTGGCCGTGGCAAGTCACGTGAAGTGCCTGCTGCGATCCAGAAGGCGATGGAAGCTGCTCGCCGCAACATGATCCAGGTTGATCTGAATGGCACTACTCTGCAGTACGCAATGAAGTCCGCCCATGGCGCTTCGAAGGTGTACATGCAGCCTGCTTCTGAAGGTACCGGTATCATCGCTGGCGGCGCTATGCGCGCAGTGTTGGAAGTTGCTGGTGTTCAGAACGTATTGGCCAAGTGCTATGGCTCGACTAACCCGGTAAACGTGGTACACGCCACTTTTAAAGGTTTGAAAGCTATGCAATCTCCTGAGTCTATTGCTGCCAAGCGCGGCAAAAGTGTCAAGGAGATCTTCTGATCATGGCTACCGTTAAAGTAACGCTGATCAAAAGCATGACCGGTCGCATTCCTAACCACAAATTGTGTGTTAAAGGTCTGGGTCTGCGTCGCATCGGTCACACTGTAGAAGTGCTGGATACTCCCGAGAATCGCGGGATGATCAACAAGGCTTACTACATGCTGCGAGTCGAGGGTTAATCGATGAAACTCAATGATCTGAGTCCAGCGCCGGGTTCCCGTCGCGAAAAGCATCGTCCGGGCCGTGGTATCGGTAGTGGTTTGGGTAAGACCGGTGGCCGTGGCCACAAAGGTCAGACCTCCCGCTCCGGTGGCACTATCGCTCCGGGCTTTGAAGGCGGCCAACAGCCGTTGCATCGTCGTCTGCCAAAATTCGGCTTCGTTTCCCTGAAGGCCATGGACCGCGCAGAAGTGCGTCTGTCCGAGCTGGCTAAAGTGGAAGGCGACGTTGTAACTGTGCAGTCCCTGAAGGATGCCAACGTGATCAACCAAAACGTACAACGTGTGAAAATCATGTTGTCCGGTGAGGTTACTCGCGCTGTCACCATCAAAGGTATCGCAGCCACCAAAGGTGCGCGTGCGGCTATCGAAGCAGCTGGCGGCAAGTTCGAGGAATAAATGGCTAAGCAAGGTGCTCTCTCTGCGCTCGGCAAAGGCGGTATGTCTGAACTCTGGGCTCGTCTGCGTTTTCTGTTCCTGGCGATTATCGTCTACCGAATAGGCGCACACATCCCGGTTCCAGGTATTAACCCGGAGCGACTCGCAGACCTGTTTCGACAGAATGAGGGGACCATTCTTAGCTTGTTCAACATGTTTTCCGGTGGCGCGCTGGAACGGATGAGCATCTTTGCACTGGGGATCATGCCGTACATTTCGGCATCGATCATCATGCAGCTGATGACCGCCGTAAGCCCGCAACTGGAGCAGTTGAAGAAGGAAGGTGAAGCTGGCCGTCGCAAGATCAGCCAGTACACCCGCTACGGCACCGTCGTCCTGGCCCTGGTTCAAGCTATCGGCATGTCCGTTGGTTTGGCCGGTCAGGGCGTTGCGTTCTCTGCAGATATCGGCTTCCACTTCGTCGCGGTCACCACGTTTGTGGCGGGTGCGATGTTCATGATGTGGTTGGGCGAGCAGATTACCGAGCGCGGTGTTGGTAACGGTATCTCGATGTTGATTTTCGCAGGTATCGTCGCCGGTCTTCCGAGAGCGATTGGGCAGTCTTTCGAGTCTGCACGTCAGGGTGATATCAATATTTTCGCCCTGGTTGCTATCGGTCTGTTGGCAGTAGCGATCATCGGTTTCGTGGTGTTCATTGAGCGTGGTCAGCGTCGTATCGCCGTTCACTATGCCAAGCGTCAGCAGGGCCGTAAGGTTTTCGCTGCGCAGACCAGCCACTTGCCTTTGAAAGTGAATATGGCTGGTGTTATTCCAGCGATCTTCGCAAGCAGCATCTTGCTGTTCCCGGCTTCGTTGGGTGCCTGGTTCGGCCAGTCTGAAGGTATGGGCTGGTTGCAGGACATCTCGCAGTCGATCGCTCCTGGTCAGCCGTTGAATATTCTGCTGTTTAGTGCAGGGATTATTTTCTTCTGCTTCTTCTATACGGCGTTGATGTTCAATCCGAAAGACGTAGCGGAAAACCTGAAGAAGTCCGGTGCCTTTATTCCGGGCATCCGTCCAGGTGAGCAGTCTGCGCGCTATATTGATGGCGTTCTGACTCGCTTGACCATGTTCGGTGCTCTATATATGACGGCCGTGTGCTTGCTTCCCCAGTTCCTGGTGGTTGCAGCAAACGTACCGTTCTACCTTGGCGGGACCTCGTTGCTGATCGTGGTAGTGGTTGTTATGGACTTCATGTCCCAAGTACAATCGCACCTCGTTTCGCACCAGTACGAATCCCTGATGAAGAAAGCCAACCTGAAGGGCTACGGCAGCGGCATGCTGCGCTGAAGCACCCATAAGGTTCGAGGAGCTGGTAATGAAAGTTCGTGCATCGGTGAAAAAGCTGTGCCGTAACTGCAAGATTATTCGCCGCGAAGGTGTTGTTCGAGTAATTTGCAGCGCGGAACCACGTCATAAACAGCGCCAAGGCTGATTGTGATTTGTGCTTAAGCCCAGCAGCTAGTGCGCTGCTGGGTTGATTATTTGTTATTACAGCGATATTATCTCGCGCCCTATTTCTTGGCTTCCGGGGCGTAGGTAGCTGTCAATTGGAGTCCCACTGAATGGCCCGTATTGCAGGCGTTAACATTCCAGATAACAAGCATACTGTTATCTCGTTGACCTACATCTATGGTGTTGGTCGCACCACTGCACAGAAAATCTGTGCAACCACTGGGGTTAACCCAGCGGTAAAGATCAAAGATCTGAGCGACGAGCAGATTGAACAGCTGCGTGGCGAAGTGGCGAAGTTCACCACTGAAGGTGACCTGCGTCGCGAAATCAACATGAAAATCAAGCGCTTGATGGATTTGGGCTGCTACCGCGGTCTGCGCCATCGTCGTGGTCTTCCAGTGCGCGGTCAGCGTACCAAGACCAACGCGCGTACTCGCAAAGGTCCGCGTAAGCCGATCCGCAAGTAATCGCACCAGCGCAACGACAGGAATTTAGTCATGGCAAAACCTGCTGCTCGTCCTCGTAAAAAAGTTAAAAAGACGGTGGTTGATGGCATCGCCCACATCCACGCTTCTTTTAACAACACAATCGTCACCATCACCGATCGTCAAGGTAATGCGCTTTCTTGGGCTACCTCCGGCGGTTCGGGTTTCCGCGGTTCACGTAAGTCCACCCCGTTCGCTGCTCAAGTAGCTGCTGAACGTGCTGGTCAAGCTGCGCTGGAATATGGTCTGAAGAACCTCGACGTTAACGTCAAGGGTCCAGGTCCAGGTCGTGAGTCTGCTGTCCGTGCTTTGAACGGCTGTGGCTATAAGATCGCCAGCATCACCGACGTGACGCCAATCCCGCACAACGGGTGCCGTCCGCCGAAGAAGCGCCGCGTGTAATCCAGGAGACTGTAAGAAATGGCTCGTTACATTGGTCCAAAATGCAAACTTGCTCGTCGTGAAGGCACCGATCTCTTTTTGAAGAGCGGCGTTCGCGCTATCGAATCCAAGTGCAACATCGAAGCAGCTCCAGGCATCCACGGCCAACGCCGCGGTCGCCAGTCCGATTACGGCACTCAGCTGCGTGAGAAACAAAAAGTACGTCGTATCTATGGCGTTCTCGAGCGTCAATTCAGCGGTTACTACAAAGAAGCTGCCGGCAAGAAAGGCGCTACTGGTGAGAACCTGCTGCAATTGCTCGAATGCCGTCTGGATAACGTTGTATATCGCATGGGCTTCGGCTCGACGCGTGCAGAATCCCGTCAACTGGTTTCGCACAAGTCGGTCAGCGTAAACGGCAAAACCGTTAACGTACCTTCGTACCAGGTTCGTGCTGGTGACGTGGTTGCTATCCGCGAGAAGGCTAAGAACCAACTGCGCATTGTCCAAGCTCTCGATCTGTGTGCCCAACGTGGCCGCGTAGAATGGGTAGAAGTAGACACTGAGAAGAAATCTGGCGTCTTCAAAAACGTTCCAGCTCGCAGTGATCTGTCCGCCGACATCAACGAAAGCCTGATTGTCGAGCTCTACTCCAAGTAAGGGCTAGAAAATAGGTGCATCCATGCAGATTTCGGTAAATGAGTTCCTGACACCCCGCCATATTGATGTGCAGGTTGTCAGTCCAACCCGCGCCAAAATCACTCTCGAGCCTCTCGAGCGTGGTTTCGGCCATACCCTGGGCAACGCGCTGCGCCGCATCCTGTTGTCCTCCATGCCCGGCTGTGCAGTAGTCGAGGCCGAGATTGACGGTGTACTCCATGAGTACAGCGCCATCGAAGGTGTACAGGAAGATGTCATTGAAATCCTGTTGAACCTTAAAGGTCTGGCTATCAAGCTGCACGGTCGAGACGAAGTTACGCTGACCTTGTCGAAGAAGGGTTCGGGGGTGGTTACCGCTGCCGATATTCAGCTGGATCATGATGTCGAGATCGTTAATCCCGATCACGTAATCGCTAACCTGGCGTCTAACGGCGCCCTGAACATGAAGCTCACCGTAGCTCGTGGTCGTGGTTATGAGCCGGCAGACTCGCGTCAGAGCGATGAAGATGAAAGCCGCAGCATTGGTCGCTTGCAGCTTGACTCTTCGTTCAGCCCGGTTCGCCGTATCGCATACGTGGTGGAAAACGCCCGTGTCGAGCAGCGTACTAACCTGGACAAGCTGGTTATTGATCTGGAAACCAACGGTACTCTGGATCCTGAAGAGGCTATTCGCCGCGCTGCAACCATTCTGCAACAGCAGTTGGCTGCGTTCGTCGACCTCAAAGGTGACAGCGAACCAGTGGTAATCGAACAGGAAGACGAGATCGATCCGATCCTGCTCCGTCCGGTTGACGATTTGGAACTGACTGTACGTTCGGCCAACTGCCTCAAGGCGGAGAACATTTACTACATCGGCGACCTGATTCAGCGCACCGAAGTAGAACTGTTGAAGACTCCAAACCTTGGCAAGAAGTCTTTGACTGAGATCAAAGACGTCCTGGCCTCCCGTGGTCTGTCCCTCGGCATGCGCCTCGACAACTGGCCGCCGGCAAGTCTTAAGAAGGACGACAAGGCGACTGCCTGATCGTCGTAATCACCGAACGTTGTGTTTGGTAAGGAATGAACCATGCGTCATCGTAAAAGTGGTCGTCACCTGAGCCGGACTAGCTCGCACCGTAAGGCCATGTTTCAAAACATGGCGGTGTCGCTGTTCGAGCACGAGCTGATCAAAACTACATTGCCGAAAGCTAAAGAACTGCGTCGCGTTGCTGAGCCGCTGATCACTTTGGCCAAAACAGACAGCCTGGCTAATCGCCGTCTGGCTTTCGACCGTACTCGTTCGAAAGCAATCGTTGGTAAGTTGTTCAACGATCTGGGCAAGCGTTATGCAACCCGTGAGGGTGGCTACCTGCGCATCCTCAAGTGCGGCTTCCGCACTGGCGACAACGCGCCTATGGCGTACGTCGAGCTGGTTGATCGTCCTGCTGGCGGTGAAGCTGTATCCGCTGAGTAAGATGTCAGTCTGAAACAAAGAACCGGGCCTAGCGCCCGGTTTTTTGTATCCGCAAGAAAAAGCGCCGTTCGTACAAGCTTCCCCGCCTCGCTAATTCCATCCTATGGGCTGATATAGCGAGTTAGTAATTATCTATCGACAACTACAATTTAATGAATTTGTAGGTGTGCCGAGGATGATGAATACTCCCGTCCAGCCCATTAGCCGGCAGTTAAAAGACTGACAGAGGAAGTAGATCGTATGAGCCAGAATAAAACGCTGACCACCGCCAGTGGCGCTCCCGTAGCTGATAACCAGAATTCCCGCTCCGCAGGCCCGCGTGGTCCGCTATTGCTCGACGATTTTCATCTGATCGAAAAGCTCGCTCACTTCAACCGTGAAAATATCCCGGAGCGCCGCGTCCACGCGAAAGGCTCGGGCGCTCACGGCACGTTCACGGTCACTCGCGACATTACGCAGTACACCAGCGCCAAGCTGTTTGAGACGGTCGGCAAGCAAACCCCCATCTTCCTGCGTTTTTCAACAGTGGGCGGTGAGCGTGGTTCGGCGGATACCGAACGTGATCCACGTGGCTTCGCGTTGAAGTTCTATACCGAAGAAGGTAACTGGGACATCGTCGGCAACAACACGCCAGTGTTCTTTATTCGCGATCCGCTGAAATTCCCCGATTTTATTCACACGCAAAAGCGCTTGCCTCAGACCAACCTGAAAAGCGCGCAAATGATGTGGGACTTCTGGTCGCATTCTCCTGAAGCGCTGCACCAGGTCACCATTCTGTTTTCTGATCGTGGCATTCCTGACGGCTACCGTCATATGCACGGCTTCGGTAGCCACACCTACAGCCTGATCAGCGCTAGCGGTGAACGCCACTGGGTCAAATGGCACTACAAGACCAAGCAAGGCATCAAGAACCTCGCCCCGGCCGATGCTGCGCGTATTGCGGGCACTGACCCTGATTACGCCCAGCGCGATCTGTTCGGCGCCATCGAGAAGGGCGACTTCCCAAAATGGAGCGTCTGCATTCAGTTGATGACCGAAGCGCAAGCTGCTGCCCATCACGAGAACCCGTTTGATGTGACCAAAACCTGGTCGCAGAAAGAATACCCGTTGATTGAAATCGGCGAGCTGGAGCTCAATCGCAACCCGCAAAACTACTTCGCGGAAGTGGAGCAAGCGGCGTTCGGGCCGAGCAACATGGTACCGGGTGTTGGCTTGTCTCCAGACCGCATGCTGCAGGGTCGGGTTTTTGCCTATGCGGATGCGCACCGTTATCGCGTCGGAACGAACCACCAGCAACTGCCGATCAACGCGCCGGTGAATCCTGTTCACAGCTATCAGCGTGATGGTTCCATGGCGTTTGGTACCAACGGCGGTTCGGCTCCTAATTATGAGCCAAACAGCTATTCAGACGCGCCCAAGCAGGATCCTCGCTATGCCGAGCCAGCACTGGCGCTCAGCGGTGCGGCTGATCGCTTTGATCATCGCGTGGATGGCGACTATTACAGCCAGGCCGGCAAGCTGTTCAACCTGATGAATGCTGATCAGAAAGCGCTGCTCATCAATAACATCGCCGGTGCAATGGGTGGCGTTTCCAGTGATGTCGTACAGCGTCAGTTGCAGCATTTCTACAAAGCCGACGCCGCTTACGGAGAAGGCGTCGCCAACGCGCTGGGGGTTAAGCTGGGCTAACTCGAAGTGATAAACAGAACCGCCCTCATTTGGGCGGTTTTTCGCATCAAAAGCCCTGGTTTTCGCTGCTTTTGGTCACTTTTCTGTCCTTGAACGAGTGACCTTCCACGCCGGTTGGTTCAGACTATGCGCTTTGAAGCAGCGGAGATGTGGGCGATGCTAGGCCATCCGGAAGTAATCGATTATCTGAACACGTTGCTTGTTGGCGAGCTGGCAGCGCGCGATCAATATTTTGTCCACTCGCGTATGTATGAAGACTGGGGCTTTACCAAGCTCTATGAGCGCATCAATCACGAGATGGAAGAAGAGGCTCAGCACGCAGACGCATTGATGCGCCGCATTCTGATGCTCGAAGGCACACCGCGCATGCGTCCGGATGATTTGGATGTGGGCACCACTGTTCCTGAGATGTTCGCAGCCGACCTGCGCCTGGAATACAAAGTGCGTGCCGCCCTGTGCAAAGGCATTGAGCTGTGCGAGCTGCACAAGGATTACGTGACTCGCGAAATCCTGCGTGTACAGCTGAACGACACCGAAGAAGATCACACCTACTGGCTGGAAAAGCAGTTGGGTCTGATCAAGACCATCGGGTTGGAGAACTACCTGCAATCGCAGTTCTGATTCCGCCGGCGGCAACCATTAAAAAGCCCCTGTCACTCACATGGCAGGGGCTTTTTGTTGCCTGGCGTTAACCGTCAGGCTTTATCGCGCAGTAGCAGTGGCTTGAGGTAGTGCCCTGTATAGGATTGCTCCATTTCGGCCACTTGCTCAGGTGTACCCATGGCAATGATCTGGCCACCTTTCGAGCCGCCTTCTGGACCAAGGTCCACCAGCCAGTCGGCCGTCTTGATGACATCCAGGTTGTGTTCGATCACCACCACGGTATTGCCGTGGTCGCGCAGACGATGCAGTACGTCGAGCAATTGCTGGATATCCGCGAAGTGCAGGCCCGTGGTCGGCTCATCGAGGATGTACAGCGTCTTGCCGGTATCGCGCTTGGACAGCTCGCGTGACAGTTTCACGCGTTGCGCTTCACCGCCCGAGAGGGTCGTCGCCGATTGACCCAGCTTGATGTAGGAGAGGCCTACATCCATCAAGGTCTGGAGCTTGCGCGCCAGGGCCGGAACCGCGTCGAAAAACACCCGGGCTTCCTCGATAGTCATTTCCAGGACTTCGTGGATGCTCTTGCCCTTGTACTTGATCTCAAGGGTTTCGCGGTTGTAACGCTTGCTCTTGCACACGTCGCACGGCACATAGATGTCCGGCAGAAAGTGCATCTCTACCTTGATCAGGCCATCACCCTGGCAAGCCTCGCAACGCCCACCCTTGACGTTAAAGGAGAAACGCCCTGGCCCGTAGCCACGCGAGCGTGATTCCGGGACGCCCGCGAACAGCTCGCGAATCGGTGTGAACAGCCCGGTGTACGTCGCCGGGTTCGAGCGCGGCGTGCGGCCGATCGGGCTCTGGTCAATGTCGACGACCTTGTCCAGATGCTCAAGCCCCTTGATGCTGTCGTGTGTCGCCGCTTCCAGCGTGGTCGCGCCGTTGAGTGCCGTGGCGCTGAGCGGGAAGAGGGTGTTATTGATCAGTGTCGACTTGCCCGAGCCCGAAACGCCCGTGACGCAGGTCAAGAGGCCTATAGGGATTTCCAGATCCACGTTGCGCAGGTTATTACCGCGCGCGCCTTTGAGGCTCAGCGACAGCTTCTTATTACGCGGCGTGCGCTTGGCCGGCACTTCGATCTTGACTCGGCCAGACAGGTATTTGCCGGTCAGCGAGTCCGGGTGGGACATCACCTCGGCAGGCGTACCTTCGGCAACGATATGTCCGCCATGCACACCCGCACCTGGGCCAATGTCGACAACGTAGTCAGCCAGACGAATCGCGTCTTCGTCATGCTCGACCACGATGACCGTGTTGCCGATATCGCGCAGGTGCTTGAGGGTGCCCAGCAGCCTGTCGTTATCCCGTTGATGCAAGCCAATCGAAGGTTCGTCGAGGATGTACATCACACCGACGAGGCCGGCGCCGATCTGGCTGGCCAGACGAATACGCTGGGCTTCACCACCGGAGAGGGTATCGGCGCTGCGGTCCAGAGTCAGATAATCGAGACCGACGTTGACCAGGAACTGCAGGCGCTCACGAATCTCCTTGAGGATCTTGTCAGCGATTTCGCCGCGACGGCCGGTCAGCTTCAGCACGCCGAAATACTCGGTCGCATCGCCAATCGGCATATTGGTGACTGCAGGCAGGGTTTTCTCGCCAACCCAGACGTGACGGGCTTCACGGCGCAGACGTGTGCCACGGCAATCCGGGCACGGCTGAGTGCCAAGGAATTTGGCCAACTCTTCACGCACGGTCGCCGACTCGGTTTCCCGATAGCGGCGTTCGAGGTTAGGCACGATGCCTTCGAACGGGTGGGCACGCTTTACGATGTCGCCGCGATCATTCAGGTAGCGGAAGTCCACATTCTGCGAGCCGCTGCCGTTGAGCAGGATCTTCTGCGTGTCGGCGGGCAGTTGCTTGAATGGCACTTCCAGGCTGAAATCGTAATGTTTGGCCAGCGAGCCAAGCATCTGGAAGTAATAGACGTTACGCCTGTCCCAGCCACGTATGGCACCTTCGGCCAGCGTCAGCTCGGCATTCACCAGACGCTTGATGTCGAAGAACTGCTTCACACCCAGGCCGTCACAGGTCGGGCACGCACCAGCCGGGTTATTGAATGAAAACAGCTTGGGTTCCAGCTCGCTGATGGCATGCCCGCAAATCGGGCAGGCAAAGCGGGCGGAGAAGATCATCTCTTCGCCAGGCTCGTCGTCCATGGGCGCAACCCAGGCAATGCCGTCAGCCAGCTTGAGCGCGGTCTCGAAAGACTCGGCAAGACGCTGTTGCAGGTCGGCACGCACCTTGAAGCGGTCGACGACCACGTCAATGGAGTGCTTCTTCTGTTTATCCAGCTTGGGCAGTTCGTCCAGCTCGCACAAACGACCGTTGACCCGGGCGCGGACGAACCCTTGAGCGCGCAGCTCTTCGAACACCGACAGATGCTCGCCCTTACGCTCGCGGATCACCGGAGCCAACAACATCAACTTGCTGCCTTCAGGTTGCGCCAGCACCAGGTCAACCATCTGGCTGACGGTCTGCGCCTCCAGCGGAATGTCATGATCCGGGCAGCGCGGCTGACCGACGCGAGCGTACAGCAGGCGCAGGTAGTCGTAGATCTCGGTAATGGTGCCCACGGTGGAGCGCGGGTTATGCGATGTGGACTTTTGCTCGATGGAAATCGCAGGCGACAAGCCTTCGATCGTGTCGACATCCGGCTTTTCCATCATCGACAGAAATTGGCGGGCGTAGGCAGAAAGCGATTCGACGTAACGTCTCTGTCCTTCGGCGTAGAGTGTGTCGAAGGCCAGCGACGATTTGCCAGAACCGGAAAGCCCGGTGATGACGATCAGTTTGTCGCGTGGCAGGGTGAGGTCGATGTTTTTCAGGTTGTGGGTTCGGGCCCCACGAATCAGGATCTTGTCCAAAGTGGCCTCGCTCGGCGGGCGTCGCAAACGTTGGAGTATACGGCGAAACACTGGATGGATGCACACTATCTGTCAGTCATCAGGCTTAGATGAAGACTGTGTCATGCAGGCGCGTCATAGCGTCGCGATATACCCCGTCAATCGATGGGACTGGTAGAATCGCCGCCGGTTCACATGAGGTTTTTCCATGCACGATCCCCACAGCGAACGAATGAGCGGCGGCGAGACACGCGCAGCAGGCGGTCTGGCGCTGGTTTTTGCGTTCCGCATGCTTGGCATGTTCATGGTTTTGCCCGTGCTGGCGACCTATGGCATGGACCTGGCGGGGGCTAGCCCTGCATTGATCGGATTGGCAATCGGCGCCTACGGCCTGACCCAAGCCGTGCTGCAGATCCCTTTCGGGATCCTCTCCGACCGCATCGGGCGTCGGCCGGTCATTTATTTCGGCCTGATCATTTTCGCCCTGGGCAGCGTGCTGGCGGCCAATGCCGATTCCATCTGGGGAATCATTGCCGGGCGAATCCTTCAGGGTGCAGGCGCGATCTCAGCGGCGGTCATGGCTCTACTGTCCGACCTGACCCGCGAGCAGCACCGGACCAAAGCCATGGCTATGATCGGCATGACCATCGGTCTGTCGTTCGCCATCGCCATGGTGGTGGGGCCGTTGCTGACCAGCGCATTCGGCTTGTCCGGGTTATTTCTGGCGACGGGCGGGATGGCTTTGATCGGCGTTCTGATCGTGGCGTTCGTGGTCCCTCACAAGACCGGCACCTTGCAGCACCGTGAGTCCGGTGTCGCACGTCAGGCACTGGGCCCGACCTTGCGCCATCCGGACCTGCTGCGTCTGGATTTGGGTATCTTCGTGTTGCACGCGATGCTCATGTCAAGCTTCGTGGCCTTGCCTCTGGCGCTGGTCGAAAAAGCCGGTTTGCCCAAGGAGCAGCACTGGTGGGTGTACCTGACCGCTTTGCTGATCTCATTCTTCGCAATGATTCCCTTCATCATTTATGGTGAGAAAAAGCGTCAGATGAAGCGCGTGCTGATCGGCGCTGTCGGCGTGCTGATGCTCACTGAGCTATTCTTCTGGGCGTACGGCGATTCGTTGCGAGCGCTGGTGATAGGTACAGTGGTATTCTTCATCGCGTTCAACCTGCTGGAAGCGTCTTTGCCCTCGCTGATCAGCAAGGTATCGCCGGCCGGCGGAAAAGGGACGGCGATGGGGGTATATTCCACTTCCCAGTTTCTTGGATCGGCCGCAGGTGGGATACTCGGCGGCTGGTTGTTCCAGCATGGCGGCCTTGACGTGGTTTTCCTCGGAGGCGCGGCGCTGGCTGCAATCTGGCTGGCCGTTGCAGTGACCATGCGTGAGCCGCCTTATGTGACGAGCCTTCGTCTGCCGTTGTCGCCAGAAGCGCAGCGTGATGCAGGCCTGGCAGAGCGGCTCAAGGCGGTAAAGGGCGTAACGGATGCAGTAGTGGTCGCTGAAGAGGCGGCCATATACATCAAATTAGACACAGAACTATTGGATCGCGCGTCTCTGGAACGGATGGTCAACCCAGCGACAGAAACGTGCGAAGCCTAGGAGAGCGTTATGGCCCGTGGGGTTAACAAAGTCATATTGGTCGGTACATGCGGCCAGGATCCCGAAGTTCGCTACCTGCCTAACGGTAACGCCGTGACCAACCTGAGTCTGGCGACCAGCGAACAGTGGACCGACAAACAAACCGGTCAGAAGGTCGAAAAGACTGAATGGCACCGTGTTTCGATGTTCGGCAAAGTTGCCGAGATCGCTGGCGAATACCTGCGCAAGGGTTCCCAGGTTTACATCGAAGGCAAGCTGCAGACCCGCGAATGGGAAAAAGACGGTATCAAGCGTTACACGACTGAAATCGTCGTCGACATGCAAGGCACCATGCAACTGCTGGGCGGCCGTCCACAAAACGACGGCGCTCCACAAGGCCAAGGTGGCGGCGGTTATCAGAACTCCGCACCACGTCCACAGCAGTCGCGCCCTCAGCAGTCCGCGCCACAGCAACAGCCACAACGCGAATCCCGCCCGGCCCCGCAACAGCAGGCGCCACAACCGGCAGCGGATTTCGACAGCTTTGATGACGATATTCCGTTCTAGGAAACTCGCTCCATCCGGCTAAACGAAAAAGCCCGCAGCGTTCAAACGCTGCGGGCTTTTTGTTGTGCGCAAATGGGTGATCAATGTTTGTAGGAGCTGCCGATGGCTGCGAAGGCGCTTTATCAGGAAGGCCGCTTTCGCAGCCTGCGGCAGCTCCTACAGGGTTCGGGGCTGTATCAATTCACCTGATCACCCTCCGGAACCACCCCGTTGGAGTTGGCCGGCGGCGCCGCCCGACTCAGGACTATCGGCACGGACTTGGCCGCCGGTACTTTGCTGCGTTCAGCGTGGTGCCAGAGCGGCACCAGCGGGTTGCATTCGGGGTAGTAAGCGGCGCTACAGCCTTGCGGGATGTCGTAGGCGATGATTTGCATTGGGCCGACCTGGCGGGGGATTTCAGGCTCCACGGCGGTGGTCAGCGTCACCCAGTCTCCAGCGGCAAAGCCCAGGCGGATGATGTCGTTGCGGTTCATGAAGATCACGGTGCGAGTGCCGCTGACGCCGCGAAAGCGATCGTCATAGCCGTAGATGGTGGTGTTGAACTGGTCGTTGCTGCGCAGCGTCATCAGTTGCAGTACATCCCGACGTTCCTGGCTCTGTTCTACATCATCATCTTCGGCCAGCAGGCGTGGGGTCATGAACTGTGCTCGCTGGCTGTCGGTATTCCACTCGCGCTGCGCAGCGGCCACAGGCTTGTGAAAGCCTCCGGTTTCCCACATCCGGGTTTCCATGTCGTGGAAAATCGCCGGGTAGACCTCGCTGATGGCTTCGCGGATCTTCGAATAATCCGTGCGCCAGGCATCCCAGTCGATGCGCTCGCTGCCGGATAACGTTGCTTTGGCAAGATTGGCCACGATGGTAGTCTCGGCCCGCACATGCTGGCTGACCGGCTCACCATTGCCTTTCCAGCCATGGATGCAGCCGGTGCTGTCCTCAGTGCTGTAGCTTTGTTCGACGCCGTTTTGCCGATCGATTTCGATCTTGCCCAGGCAGGGCAGCAGCCAGGCATTTTTTGCCGTGACCAAATGGGTGCGATTGAGCTTGGTCGCGATCTGCACACTCAGCTGCAAGTCTTTCCAGGCCGGTTCCATGCGCGATGTATCGGGAATTGCTCGCAGAAAGTTGCCTCCCAGACCGATGAAACCACGCACACTGCCGTCGAGGATGCCTTCGCAGGTTTCCACGGTTGCGCGGCCTTTTTTGGTCGGCACCCGGAAGCCGAACAGCGATTCGATTTTATCCACAGGTACTTTGCCCGGGTCCTCGCTGATGCCTACCGTCCGCTGCCCCTGCACGTTGGAGTGGCCGCGCACCGGACAGATGCCTGCACCGGGCTTGCCGATGTTGCCGCGCAGCAACAGCAGGTTGACCAGCATCTGCACCGCATCAACGCCCTTGCGGTGCTGGGTGATGCCCATGCCGTAGATGATCATGGCGCGTTCACTGCGTGCATAGACCGTAGCGGCAGCTTCCATGGCGCCGCGCTGCAGGCCTGAGCGCATTTCCAGCACAGCCCATTCAGACTCGCGAACCATCGCAGCAAACTCGCCAAAGCCTTCTGTGTGCTGGGCGATAAATTGCTGGTCGATCACGGCCGGCTCGCCTTTGATCAGCGCCGTTTTGTCCATTTCGAACAGCGCCTTGGCAATGCCCATCACCGCAGCAATGTCGCCGCCGATAGCCACCTGGTGATATTGGGTGCTGATGATCGTCGAGTCGGGGCCAAGCATTTGCGTGGGTGATTGCGGGTTGACGAAGCGCTCGAGCCCGCGCTCACGGATGGGGTTGAATGTGATGATCGGCACATCGCGTCTGCGTGCGTGCTGCAAGTCATGCAGCATGCGCGGGCTGTTGCTGCCCACGTTCTGGCCGAAGAAAAAGATGCAGTCGGTGTGCTCGAAATCATCAAGCGTCACGGTCCCCACGGGCACGCCGATACTTTCCTGCAAACCGACCGAGGTGCTTTCGTGGCACATGTTCGAGCTGTCCGGCAGATTGTTGGTGCCGTAGGCGCGGGCGAACAGTTGATAGATGAACGAGGTTTCCAGCGACGCCCTTCCTGATGCGTAAAACGCGACGCTGTCAGGCTCCAGGGCGCGCAGTTGCGAGCCGATTTCCTGATAGGCCTGCTCCCAGGTGGTTTCCTCATAATGATCGGTCTGTGGGTTGTAGCGCAGGGGGTGAGTCAGTCGGCCATGTTGTTCAAGATCATAGTCACGCCATTGCAACAGCTCGGTGACTGAATGACGGGTAAAGAATTCCGGGCTGGTCTTGAGTGACGTGAGTTCCCAGGCTGTGGCCTTCGCGCCATTCTCGCAAAACTCAAGAGAGTGAGGCTTGCCAGGCTTGGCCCACGCGCAACTGACACAAGCAAACCCGCCGGGCTTGTTTTGCTTGGTCAGGGCAAGTGGGGCTTTGCGCAAGGCCTGCTCGCGCCACAGGATGTGCATCACGGACTTGGCCGAGCCCCATCCGCCCGAGGCGTCGGCGTAGGGGCGATAGTGTGCTTGAGGATGAATGAGCATCGAAATGTGCCTCGTGCAGCCGACGAAATACGGGCGGCTCTGACCGTCTTGTGAAGTCTGACGTGGCGCCTGTAGCAAAGGTTCGGTGCTGATTCACCAGCGGTAAGCCCTGCGGTAGCCGGAGCTATCGAAAGGCCAGAACCGAACTTGTCGGGCAGATATTGATCAGTTCCTAGTGTTATTGATTGCCCGTGCCGCTGATCCTGAGGAACCCCGCGTTTTGTCGAATCTCAAATCCATCCTCCTGCTCTGCCTTCTGCTATGTGTCGGCAGCTTCAATCTTCAGGCGGCAGAAGCGCCCGCTGCCCCGGCGGCACCCGCACCCACCACACCCGGCGCCGCACTTTCCGCTTTACTGCCCGAGGACGCCGCCGCCCCGGCCCCGCCGGAAATCCTGCTCCGGGGCGGGTTGCTTGGCGCCATCAGTTCGGGCATTGACGATGTGCAGGACAAGCTCGACCTGGATGGCAACTGGCTCAAGAGTTGGCGCTTGCGGGCGGATCGGGCGGCCAATGAGCTGGATAAGCTGGTCAGCAAACCCGCGCCCGAAACACAGTGGGGCTCGGTGGGCGATTTTGTCATGCTATCCATGGCGTGGATCGGGACCTTTGCCATCCTGACCCTGCTCGGTAGCTTCATCGCGGTACGCCTCAACCGGCGACCGTTCATGATGATTCGCGAGCGCAGCCAGGCATTGCTCAGTTACGTGTTGCCGTACACCTTGCCCGCAATTGTCAGCCTGCCGCTGACCCTGTACGCCAGTCATTTCATGGACACCTCGGTAGGGCGTGCGCTGGGATTGTGCTTTGCCTACGCGACCAGCAGCGGCATCGTCTCCACTTCCGTGCTGCTGTGCGTGATCGTGATGTTCAACTACGGGCATAAACGCGCAGCCGTGCGGATGATCCGTCGCTATGCCCCGAAACCTTTGTTCGTCATCGGCTTCCTGGCCGCCTTGAGCGATGCCCTGACCAGCCCGCAAATCGCCCGCCAGATCGGCAATAACGTCACCACCAGCGTTGCGGTTTTCACCGGTTTGTTTGCCTCGGTGGTGTTCTGCATGTTGATCATCAAAGTGCGTCGCCCGATTGCCCACCTGATTCGCAATCGCTCACTGAGCAGCCGACTGGCTCAGCCTGCGTTGCAGCAATCCTTGAAGATATTCTCCAACCTCTGGCACCTGCCGATTCTGTTGATGATTCTGGTCTCGGCCATCAGCCTGATCGGCGCGGGCGAAGACAGCCAGAAGGCATTGCGCTGTGCGCTGTTCACCACGATTCTGCTGATCGCCACGGTATTTCTCAGCACGGTCTTCCAGCACCTGTTCAAGCCGGCTGAAAACCGGGCGCGAGGCGTGCACGTCTACCGGGCGCGTTTGCTGAGCCTGGCACACGCAGTGATGCGGATTATCCTTGCCGTTTCGTTCATTGAAATCCTCGGCCGCATCTGGGGTTTCTCGATGTTCGAGTTTGCCCAGCGCAACACCTTGGGCCGGGTTATCAGTGAATCCCTGAGCAGCATTGGCCTGATCTTTCTGGTCACCTGGCTGCTGTGGGTGGTGCTGGATACGGCGATTCAGGAAGCCCTGAAGCCGCCGGTTCATCACCGTTCCAATCGCCAGCCGAGCACGCGGATCAAGACCATCCTGCCGCTGCTGCGTAACGCGATCAAAATCATTCTGGTGGTGATCTGCGCCATTACCACCATGGCTAATCTGGGCATCAACGTCGCGCCGTTGCTGGCCGGTGCCGGTGTGGTCGGCCTGGCCATCGGTTTCGGTTCCCAGCAACTGGTGCAGGACGTCATCACCGGTTTGTTCATCATCATCGAGGACACGTTCTCCATCGGCGACTGGGTGGTGCTCAGCACCGGTCATTCCGGGACTGTCGAAAGCCTGACGATTCGTACGGTCCGCCTGCGGGACGGCAAGGGCTTTGTGCACTCGGTGCCGTTCGGCCAGATCAAGGCGGTGACCAACCAGTCCAGGCAGTTCGCCTATGCGTTTTTCTCGGTGCAGTTCACCTACGACTCGGACATCGACAGCGCCTTGTCGCTGATTCGCGAAACTGGCCAATCGATCACTGAAGACATTCTGCTCAAGAGCAACCTGCAAGGCCCGCTGGAAGTGTTCGGCGTAGACCGCATGGACCTCAACGGCGTGGTGCTGACCGCGCAATTCCGCACCACCTCCGGAGGGCAATACAGCGTGGGTCGGGCATTCAACGAGCGGCTGAAAAAGCTTGTGGATAAATCCGATGACGTACGCTTCGCGCAAACTTACCCACAGACCGTGATGAGTCCGAACGCCGGGCATGTGCAACAGCTGTCGGTGGACAGGGACGCGCAACCGGCGTCGGGCAAAGGCAATGTGGTGAATGTCGACGGCTCCGAAAGCCCGCCGGTGCAGCCTAAATAAAGCGCATACGCAAAACCAGGCGGTGCGGTCCCTGTGGGAGCAAGCTTGCTTGCGAAAGCATTGGTTCAGCTTCCGAGATGTGGCGGCTGTACCGGCCCTTTCGCGAGCAAGCTCGCTCCCACAGGTTCAGTGATCTTCCTGAACAGGGTTGGAAATCCCCGCCTCACCGCAGCATCCGATCCCGCACCTGAGCCATGGCTGGCTCCCAAGGTCGATCACCTGTCCCGTGGGAGCGAATTCATTCGCGAATGCGGTGTTACAAACGATGGATCTCTATCGGATGTACCGGCCTCTTCGCGAATGAATTCGCTCCCACGGGTTCAGTGATTTGCCTGAACAGGGTTTAAGTACGGATTCACCGCAACAACCGATCCCGCAGATGAGCCATGGCCTGCTGGTCCAGCTCCAGCCAGTACTGCGGTTTTCCTGCGATGGTCGCCGCAGCAGGAATGCCATCCCGATAAACCAAACGATTACCCACCAGCGCCGGAACCTTGTTGCCTGGCAGCAAGGTTCCGACCAGGTTCAACGGGTCGACGCCGCTCAGGCTGATCAGGCTGCCGTCCAGAGGCCGCTTGCGAATCTCCCGCAGTACCGGAATCGCCTCAGGCAGCGCGAATTGCTCCCCCGCCAAGCCGCTGACAAACCGGCCACCGCGTATCTCGCCTCGCGCTTCCAGGCGATGAAAGGTGCGCAGCAGCTCGCGCCAACTTGGCAACCAGTCTGCCTCACGCTCAAGCAGGCGCCAGAACACCACGCCATAGCGGCGTAGCAAGGTCATTGCAATGTGCTCCAGCACCGTGGGGTCGATGGCTTGAGGGCGTTTGCTTTCGGTGTCGACAGGCGCAGGCGTACGACGTAACAGTGCCCAACGCCCGGCATCGTCCATGCCGCCGATAAAGGCGCCTCGGTTGCGCCTGCTGGTATGCGCCGAGCGTTTGCTGGCGGGAGTGATCAGGGCGCGCAAACCGGCGAAGCTGTCGGCGTTGACCAACCCGGCAGCGACCAACTCCTGCAGGGCGATTTCCAGTTCGGTGCGCAGCAGATGCGCTTCGCTGACCAACTCATCAAAAAACATCGCGCCGTGGCTGCTCAGTGCGGCGTGGACCTTTTGTGCTTTGGGCGACAGCTCTTCAGGTGAAGATTGCCCGGTCAGCCCGCTCCAAAGATTCAACTGAATACGTGGCAACAACACAATCGGCGTACTGCGCAGCGCTGCAGCGCCAGGTTTGCCGTTGGCCGCCAGGCGCGTCCAGACCACCTTGCCCGAGCGGCAGATTTCATCCAGCCAGCTCGGCGAGTAATCCTTGAGCCGCGCGGGCAATAGATCGCTGTCCCATGCTCCGGCTGCGGCGCTGAAGCCCTCCAGTTGGCTGATGATTTCCGGCAATGCGGCCTGACCCTGGCTGCGGGTGCTGGCGGACAAGTGCTGCCAGTCGAACAGAAAACGCATGAAGTCCTGCAGCGACACTGGCTCGATTTCCCGGCGCAGGCGTTTGACCGTGTAGCGATGAATCCGCGCCAGCAAATGCCGCTCGCACCATTGATCCTCGCTAGCGCCGGGCCTGAAGCGGCCGCGTAATACATAGCCTTCGCTTTCCAGTCGCGCCAAGGCCTGAGCGATGCTGCTGGCGCTTAACGCCAAAGGCTCTGCAATCTCGTGCACCGGCAATGGACCGAAGCCGCTCAAGCGCGCGCGGACCACCTCGACAATCGCCTCGTCGCGATCCCACGCTTCATCGAAATCCTGCAGCGCCTCAAGCGTCGGATGCATGTCAGCCTGTGGATAAATGGCGCTCAGGCAGGTGAGGCGCTCGACTGCGATCCACAGCGCCTGATCGTCACTGACCTGAATACGCGTAGCTCGACCTGAGCGGGCCAGAGTGTCCAGCCATTTCGGCCAGTCTGGCCGCGCTGCCGCTTCGGCGCCGCCGATGCAGCCGAGGCTCATCAGCGCTTCGTGCATTTCATCGAGGTTCTGCGGTTGCGGCCAGGCTTCTTCGCCCACCGCCACGATGGCGTCGGCATCCAATGCGCCGAGGTCGTCGGACGATTGCGGATCACTCCAGCGGCGATTGAGCACCGCCTGAGTGCGGCGCTCTTCCAGAGGCGCATCGTCGAGAAACGCATAAGGCCGGGCATTGAGGATTTCGGCAGCCAGAGGCGAGGGCGCTGGCAAATCCCGGGCAATCAGCCGCACCTCGCCGCTTTCCATGCGCCGCAGCAGCGTGAGCCAGCCTTCGGCATCCATGGCTTCGTGCAGGCAATCATCGAGGGTTTGTTCGATCAGCGGATGCTCAGGCACTTCCCGCTCGCCGACAATGTTCTCCAGGCAAGCGATCTGGTCGGGGAAGACCGTGGCGATCAGGTCTTCACTTTTCATGCGTTGCAGCTGCGGCGCGACTTTTCGCCCACCGCTATAACGTGGCAACGCCAGAGCCGTGCCAGCGTTCCAGCGCCAGCGCACGCCGAACAATGGCGCATCCAGCACCGCCTGAATCAACAGGTGCTCAGCGCTGTTGGAGTTCAGGTAACGCCAGACTTCATCCAGAGCAAAACTGTGGCTGGTGGACAGCGACAGCACGATGGCGTCTTCGCTGGCCGCGGCCTGCAGCTCGAAATTGAAGGTGCGGCAGAAGCGTTTGCGCAGCGCCAGGCCCCAGGCGCGATTGATGCGGCTGCCGAACGGCGTGTGAATGATCAGTTGCGTGCCGCCAGACTCGTCGAAAAACCGCTCCATGATCAACGTATCCTGGGACGGCAGCGCGCTCAGCACCGAACGGGTTCGCGCCAGGTAATCCACCAATTGCTCGGCGCTGGCCAGGTTCAGGCCGAGGGTGTCGATC
Source organism: Paucimonas lemoignei (assembly GCA_900475325.1). Classification (GTDB taxonomy): domain Bacteria; phylum Pseudomonadota; class Gammaproteobacteria; order Pseudomonadales; family Pseudomonadaceae; genus Aquipseudomonas. The sequence continues at coordinate 5,433,996 of LS483371.1, read as the reverse complement.
AGCCAGTCGACGCAGGGCTGCAAGTCGCCGGGGTGGGCGCTCAATAGTTCATCGATCTGCCCTTGCAGGCGCGCCACGGCAAACGACAGTTCAGCGCTGCGCCCTGGCGCTTCACCCATCCAGAACGGAATGTTCGGCGGCTGGCCTTGGGCGTCTTCAACCCGCACGCGGCCGGTTTCGATGCGCAGGATGCGGTACGAGGTGTTACCCAGCTGGAAGATATCGCCCGCGATGCTTTCCACCGCGAAGTCTTCGTTGACCGTGCCGATGTTCAGCGCCTGAGGTTCAAGGATCACGCTGTAGTCGGCGTTGTCGGGGATGGTCCCGCCGCTGGTGACGGCTGTCAGCTTGCTGCCGCGTCGGCCGCGCAAGGTCCGGGTCAGCGCATCGCGATGCAGATAAGCGCTGCGCACGCCTTGGCGACCACTGTAACCCTCGGCCAGCATGGCGAGCAGCGCCTGATAATGTTCGGCGTCCAGCTCGGCATAAGGTGACGCCTGACGGAACATTTCCAGCAGCGCCTGTTCGTGCCATTCCTGCAAACTCACTTCGGCGACGATCTGTTGCGCGAGGACATCCAGCGGCGCCTTGGGGATCTGCAGGATATCCAGTTCGCCACGTCGTACGCAGTCCAGCAGCGCAGTGCACTCGATCAAGTCGTCCCGGGACGTGGCGAACAGTCGACCTTTGGGTGTGCCGCCGACGTGGTGCCCGGAGCGGCCGACCCTTTGCAGAAACCCGGAGATGGAGCGGGGCGAGGCAATCTGGCAGACCAGGTCCACGTCGCCGATATCGATCCCCAATTCCAGCGACGCGGTGGCGATCAATACCTGTAAGTCGCCGCGCTTGAGGCGTTGCTCGGCGTCCAGTCGCTGTTCCTTCGCCAGGCTGCCGTGGTGCGCGGCGACCGCCTCTTTGCTCAGTCGCTCGCTCAAGTGGCGGGCCATGCGTTCGGCCATGCGCCGGGTGTTGACGAAAATCAGCGTGGTGCGATGTTCCCGGGCCAGTTCCGCAAGGCGGTCGTAGACCAGTTCCCACACGTCATTGGCCATGACCGGCCCGAGGGCCACGGGCGGTACTTCGATCGCCAGATCCCGTGGGCGGGCGTGGCCAATATCGACAATGGCGCAGGGCCGTTTGACGGGATCGGCACCCACCAGAAACCTGGACACCAGCTCGATGGGCTTTTGCGTAGCCGACAGGCCAATGCGCAGCAAAGGCTCGGCGCAAAGCGCTTGCAGACGTTCGAGGGTCAGCGCCAGGTGGCTGCCGCGTTTGCTGGCAGCAATGGCGTGGATTTCGTCGACGATTACTGTGCGGGTGCTGGCGAGCATGCGTCGGCCGGAATCCGAACCGAGCAGTACATACAATGATTCGGGGGTCGTCACCAGAATATGCGGCGCGGTCTTGCGCATGGCCGCGCGATCTTTCTGCGGCGTGTCGCCTGTGCGCACGGCGGTGCTTATACGCAGCGGCGGCAGGGCCATGCGCTCCAGTTGCGCGGTGATGCCCGCCAACGGGTTTTGCAGGTTGATCTGGATGTCGTTGGACAGCGCCTTAAGGGGCGAGACGTAGACCACGAAGGTCTGCTCCGGCAGCTCGCCGCCATGCTCCAGGCCGCGATGGACCAGATCATCCAGCACCGCCAGGAACGCGGTAAGGGTTTTGCCCGAACCTGTAGGCGCGGCAATCAGCGTCGACCGTCGCGCCTTGATCAACGGCCACGCCTGAGCCTGAGCGGGTGTCACCGCCGGGAACGTACTGCGAAACCACGCGCTGACCGCCGGATGAAAACCGTCGAGCGCCGGGTCGGGAATGTGGGGAAGATTCATGGCCGGATTAATGAGGGTGGGGCCGTGAAGATGCAAGCGCCTTTGATCGGTGCTGGTATACGGCGCAAGCTTATCTACGTGGGAGCGAGCTTGCTCGCGAAGAGGCCGGTACATTCGCAATACATCTGGAGTATGGAACACTGCTTTGGCGAGCAAGCTCGCTCCCACGGGCCAGATGGTGCCCTCCAGAAGCGGAAACCCCCCCACAAAGCCTAACGGTTGGGGGATAAGCGGCAACGTGATATGTTTGCAGGCGTTTTACACTTATGTTTTCAATGATTTGATATTGGGCCTGCTGACTCTATGCGAATGCGCCTTATGCTGTTGGGCGGCGGGAATGCCCTTGGGCAGGCGCTGATTCGTCTGGGTGCCGAGGAAGACATTGGCTTCCTGGCACCGCGTCCGCCGCAAGATGGCTGGGACGCAGCGAGTTTGACGCAACTGCTTGATGACACCCGTCCGGATGCCTTGATCAACCTTGCCTACTATTTCGACTGGTTTCAGGCGGAATCGGTAAGCGAGTCGCGTCTGGCCAGCCAGGAGCGCTCGGTCGAGCGTCTTGCCCAGCTGTGCCAACACCACAACATCACCCTGTTGCAACCGTCCAGCTATCGCGTGTTCGATGGCTCGCGGGCGACTGCCTACAGCGAAAAAGACGAGCCGGTGCCCCTCGGGCTGCGCGGTCAGGCCTTGTTGCGGATCGAGCAAAGCGTGCGCGCGACCTGCCCGCAGCACCTGTTGCTGCGTTTTGGCTGGTTGCTCGACGACAGCGCCGACGGTGTATTGGGCCGTTTCCTGACCCGCGCCAAGCTGCCGCAAGAACTGCTGATGGCCGATGACCGCCGTGGCAACCCGACCCCGGTGGATGACGCCGCGCGGGTCATCATCGCGGTACTCAAGCAACTCGATTGCGAATCACCTCTGTGGGGCACTTACCACTACGCCGGGCATGAGGCGACAACGCCGCTGGCGCTGGGGCAGGCGATCCTCACCGAAGCGCACCTCTTGCACCCGCTGGCGATTGAGTCGCCCACCGCCCAGGCCCATGCCGCCGGTGCCGATGCCAGCGACGAGCCGCAACATGGCGTGCTGGCCTGCAAGAAAATCCTCCATACCTTCGGTATCAAGCCTCGCGCCTGGCGTGCTGGCCTGCCGAGCCTATTGGATCGTTACTACCGACATGTCTGATGCTCCTGTTCTCATCACCGGCGGCGCCGGGTTTATTGGTTCACATCTGGCCGATGCGCTGCTTGCCCAAGGGCATGCGGTGCGCGTGCTGGATGACTTGTCCACCGGCAAACGCAGCAACCTGGCGCTGGATAACCCCCGTATCGAACTGATTGAAGGCGACGTCGCCGACGCTGCGCTGGTGGCTCGCGCTGCCCATGGCTGCAAAGCGGTGGTGCATCTGGCGGCTGTAGCGTCGGTGCAAGCTTCGGTGGACGATCCGGTGCGCACCCATCAAAGCAACTTCATCGGCACGCTGAACGTGTGCGAAGCCATGCGTGAAGCGGGCATCAAGCGCGTGGTGTTTGCCTCCAGCGCTGCGGTGTATGGCAACAACGGCGAAGGCGAGGCGATCAGCGAAGACACGCCCAAGTCACCTTTGACGCCTTACGCGTCGGACAAGTTGTCCAGCGAGCACTATCTGGATTTCTACGGCCGTCAGCATGGTCTGGAACCCGTGATTTTCCGCTTCTTCAATATCTTCGGCCCGCGCCAGGATCCGTCCTCGCCTTACTCCGGCGTGATCAGCATCTTTGCCGAACGCGCCGAGAAAGGCCTGCCCATTGCCGTATTTGGCGACGGCGAGCAAACCCGGGACTTCTTTTACGTGGGTGACGTGGTCAAGTTGCTGACTCAGGCGCTGGATCTGCCGCAAGTCAAACCCGGTGCGGTCAACGTGGGTTTGAACAATACGACGTCTTTGAATCAGCTGCTGGCAGCATTGGCAGATGTGGTCGGTAAACGGCCTGAAGTGACTTATCAAACTGCACGCTCCGGCGACATCCGCCATTCACGGGCCAACAACCAGCGGTTGCTGGCGCGCTTCACCCTTGATGAGCCGACGCCGTTGAAGGTTGGGCTGGCGAGGTTGCTGGGGCGATAACGCCAGGCTGACACGCACAAAAAAAGCACCGATGAGGTGCTTTTTTTACGCCTGCTGATTATTCCTGTAGGAGCTGCCGAAGGCTGCGAATGGCGGTGTATCAGGGATACCGCGTTCGCAGCCTTCGGCAGCTCCTACAGAAAGCCGATATTTAGAACTTGTAACCCACCCCTACCATGTAAACCCATGGGTCGATGTCCACATCCACCTTGGTCTTGCCCACGCTCAAGGCAGACGGGCCGTCGACAGTGGCTTCGGTGTCGATGTCCACATACCAGACCGATGCGTTGAGCAGGATGTTGTCGGTCAGCAGGTAGTCCATACCGATTTGACCGGCCAGCCCTACGGAGTCTTTCAGTTTCAGATTGCTGAAGCCCTGGCTTTTGCGATTGCCTGTCAGGTCAGTGTCGAAAAAGGTGGTGTAGTTGATGCCGATACCCGCGTAGGGCTGGAACTTCGACGAAGCCTCCATCGGGTAGTACTGCAGCGAGAGGGTGGGTGGCAGCTGCTTGATGTCGCCCAGCTTGCCATCCAGGCCCGCGCCCAGGCCTTTGACCGAAACGGTGTGGCTGAACGGCGTGGCGGCCAGCAGTTCAAGGCCGATGTGCGGGGTGATCATGTAGCCGAAGGTCAGGCCGAGCTGGTTCTCGCCGTCGACGGTCGCCTTGGTGCCGGAGACCTTGCTGCCGTCCAGACGGATTTCGCCGCTGTCTTCGTTAGGTTCGACGTGCGCCACACCGGCGCGGACGATGAAATCACCGGCCTCATAAGCCTGGGCGGCGAAAGGGGCGCTGAGCGCCAGCGCGAAAAGGGAAGCGCTGAGCAAGGTCTTGTTCATGGGGGCTCCAAAAGGCGGTTCAATTTGTCTGCTGCCAATGTTACGGCCCGTCTAGCAGGCGGCTTTGACACAGCTCAATGAAATCGCGATGAAGCCTCAGAACGCTTAGGTATCGGGCAACTCATAGACCAGGATTTTGTCAGCCTCCATCTGATAGCCCGCATCGGCCAGCTCACTGGTGGACGCCTTGACCTGCATCGGCCCTTCGATCCAGTACGGCTGATACAACTCCTCGACCTTCACTCCCAGCTCGCTGGTGACATGCACGATCTGATTCGATGGCGGAGGCGGCACGTGGATGCATGCGCCGAAATACGGCACCAGCAGGAACTCGATCACTCGGCCTTCTTCGCTGACTTCCAGTGGCACGATATAGCCCGGCAGGCGCACGGTCTGACCGTCCAGCGCCTTGACCACCGGCGCATGGGGCGCCTGTTGATGCGCGGCAGGGGCTGATTCCACCGACAGCGCGTCGGACAACCCGGCCAGGTTATGAATCGGTGCCGTGATGGGCGCGATCCTGGGGGCGTCAGGCGGGATCATATCTTCCCAGGTGATCACCCGCGGCTCGGCAGCCCACAGTGGTGAACTGACCGATAACAGCAACATCAACAACAAGCGCCGCATGTTCCACATCCTCATAGCCGGATCGACAAACCATCGGCCAGTGACTGCCGATAGGCGCGCCAGGCGGGAATAACGCCCATCAGCAGCGCGGCCGTCAGAATGCCACCGAGCAGCGTCCATTCATATTCGCTGGGCAAAGAAAGCGGCAGAAACAAGCCGTAATTGCTTTGCACATAGCCTTGGGCGGCGGCGATGCCGATATACAGCAGGACTGTGCCGCTGACCACCCCTGCCAGCGCCAGGGCGAAGGCTTCCATGATCAACAGCGTTGCGATGTGCCAGGGCCGCGCGCCCACCGAGCGCAGAATCGCCATCTCCCGACGCCGTTCATTGAGGCTGGTGAGGATTGCGGTGAGCATGCCGATCAGGCCGGTCAGCACTACAAACAGGGAAATCACGAACAAGGCTTTTTCCGCCGTGCCCATCAGGCTCCACAGCTCCTGAAGCGCAACGCCGGGCAGGATCGCCAGCAACGGCTCGCCACGAAATTCGTTGATCTGACGCTGCACGGCAAAGGTCGCGATCTTGCTGTTCAGGCCCAGCATGAATGCAGTGATGGCTTTGGGTGTGAGGTCCATATTTCGCGCCTGATCGGCGGAAATGCGCCCGGCGCCATGGGCGGGCACGCCGTTTTGCCAGTCGATGTGGATTGCCTCCATGCCGCCCAGGCTGATGTGCAGCGTGCGATCCACGGGTGTGCCGGTGCGCTTGAGAATGCCGACCACGGTGAACGGTTTGTCATCGTGTTTGACCAGGCTGACCACCGCCACGCCATGGGCCAGCACCAGCTTGTCGCCCAGTTTGTACTTGAGGGCGTCGGCGACTTCTGCGCCGAGCACCACTTCAAACGGGTCTGTCTGAAACTCGCGACCTTCGGCCATCTGCAAGTGTTGCTGGCGGCCAAACTGGTAATGCTCGAAATAGCTCTCGTTGGTGCCCATCACCCGATAACCGCGATGGGAATCGCCCAGAGAAATCGGGATCGCCCATTTCACCTGTTTGCTGTTCGCCAGCTCTTCATAGCTGTCCCAGCGAATATTGTTGGTGGCGTTGCCGATACGGAACACTGAATACAGCAACAGGTTGATCGAGCCGGAGCGCGCGCCGACGATCAAGTCTGTGCCGCTGATGGTGCTGGCGAAACTGGCTCGCGCCTCGGTGCGTACGCGCTCGACTGCCAGCAGCAGGCAGACCGACAACGCGATGGCGAATGCCGTGAGGAACGCTGTGAAGCGGCGGTTTGCCAGGCTGGCCATGGCTAGACGAAACAAGTACATCTCAAACCTCTGCGGCGACGGCGGCGCGATTGAGTTCGGACAACGACAGGCTGCGGTCGAACAGCGGTGCCAGGCTCTGGTCGTGGCTGACGAACAACAGGCTGGCCCCGGCTTCGCGGCATTCAGCGAACAGCAGCTTGATAAACGCCTCGCGAGCGTCGGTATCCAGCGCCGAAGTGGGTTCGTCAGCGATCACCAGTTCCGGCTGGCCAATCAACGCGCGTGCGGCGGCGACACGCTGCTGCTGGCCGATGGATAAGGAGTCGGCGCGACGGCTGAGCATTTCCGGATCCTTCAAACCCAGGTGGGCGAGTAGGGTCGTAGCGGCTTGTTCGACGCTGCCGTGGCGCTGATTCGCCCGCTCTGCGCGTAGCTTGGAGAAGTGGCAAGGCAGCTCTACGTTCTCGCGGACCGACAAAAAGGGCAGCAGGTTGAACTGCTGAAAGATGTAACCCGTATGGTCGACCCGAAACCGGTCGCGAGCACCGGCGGACAATTGCGTCAGCTCCTGGCCCAACAGGCGAATGCTGCCGTGGTTGGGCGTCTGCACGCCGCCCAGCAAGCCAAGCAAGGTGGTCTTGCCGCTGCCGCTTGGGCCTTTGAGAAACAGCGTTTCGCCCGCGTCCAGGCGAAACGCCGGGATATCAAGCAATTGCGCATGCCCGGGCCAACTGAAGCCAAGGTCGCTGAGTTCGATAAGTGCTTGGGTCATAGCGGGAAGTGCCTTTGATTAAACCAGACGACCGGGCAAGCCCGGTCGGTTTCAAGCTGACGGAATCAGAACTTCAGGCTTGGGTTGCTCGGACGAACTTCGGCACCCGACTGGCCTTTTGGCGAGATCAGTTGTACCTGAAGCTTCTGGGTCGCGGGGAAGGATTTGAAAATCTGCGTCAGGTTCAGGGTTTTCAGAACAGCCGGGACGTTACAGGTGAATTTGTACGTGCCGTGAATTTCGCTGTGCTCGTGCTCATCGTGGCCGCCGGCTTCGTGGTCATGATCGTCATCGGCGTCCGGCTTGTCACCAAACAGCGGGCTTTCCAGCTTCTGCGCGACGACGGTGCACTCGGCTGCTTCCGGCACACTGAACAACGCGTGAGGCTTGAGCAACACTTCCTTGGCGGCGGCGAGTTTGGCTTTGTCTTCAGCGCTGCTTGCCGCGTGTTCAAAACCCACGATGTTCATCGCTGGGCTGTCCAGTTCGAACTCCAGCGTGCGGCCTTCGAGCACCACGTCCAGCCGACCCACGCCATGCTCGTGCGCGCCGAGGCTGCCGTGCTCATGGTCGTGATCATGCTCAGGCGCTGCATGAGCCATGGCGAGGGGAAGCAGAGCGAAGGGCAAAGCAAGCAGCAAGCGGCGCATAAAAACAGACTCCGGACAAAATGGGTTAAAAGTAGTTATGTGATCTTATAACAATTGTGTTCGTGGGCGTGAGTTGGAATTACGGTTTGTTCAGCATTACGAGCTGTGAACACGTCCCTGTAGGAGCTGCCGAAGGCTGCGAAAGCCATAAACCTGACACACCGCCTTCGCAGCCTTCGGCAGCTCCTACAGGGCCAGCGCGAAAAGATGATCTATGCGAGCATGTCCGCCTTGCAAAAAGAGGAAGCACCCATGTTGCGTATTCGTGGAACCGTTGGCGACTGGCCGGTGGATTTGACGCTGGAGCTGGATGAAGGGGATTGGGCGCAACTGGGCGCGCAGCTCAAGGCGGCCAAACCTGAAGTAGCGCCAGTCGCTGCCAGCAAGCCCGCCACTCAGGACGACAAGATCTGGCAAATAGCCCTCGACCTGCTGCGTGACACCGGGCAGATCAGCGGGCCAGAACTGTTGGATCAACTGGAAGGGCTGACCGGCAGCACGGCGGCGGGCAAGCGCCTGTTGGTGCGCTTGCGCCACAGTTCACAGGTCAAGGTCGAGAGCGGGCAGGACGCGCCGCTCTACAGTTGGGCGGGAACCAGCGCTTAATACAACGCCGCAAACAGCTTGCGACGGTAAGACGTGACCAGCGGGTGGTCGTTGCCCAGCAGATCGAACACCTGCAACAACGTCTTGTGCGGCAAGCCTTCGGCGTAGCTGCGGTTGCGGATGAACAATTTGAGCAGGCCTTCCAGCGCCGCTTCGTACTGCTGGCGAGCGAGTTGCTGAAGCGCCAGCTGATGCACGGCTTCGTCGTCCAGCGGGTTTTGCGCCAGACGCGCCTTGAGGTCGGCGGCATCCGGGAAGGCTTTGGCTTCGGCCAGGAATGTCAGCTGCGCACGGGCGCCAGCCAGCTCAGCCTTGTGATCGTCGGTTTTCACCGCGTCCAACACCGCACGGGCTTCGTCAAGCTCGCCGCGCTCTGCCAGGCAACGGGCGTAGAGGATCAGCGCCACGGCATTGGTGTTGTCTTCGGTGAGGATCTGCTGCAGCACCGCTTCGGCTTCGGCGAAGTGGCTCTCGGCAAACATTTCCTGCGCCAGTTTCAGCGGGTCGGCAGCCTTCGGTGGCGGCATGACCACGTGCTGAGCGAGGATCTTGCGGATCTCGGACTCAGGTTGCGCACCGGTGAAACCATCAATCGGCTGGCCGTCCTTGAACAGCACCACCGTGGGCAGGCTTTGAATGCCGAAGCGCGCAACGATGTCCTGCTCGGCGTCGCAGTCGACCTTCGCCAGCAGCAGTTCGCCTTGGTAACTCTCGGTGATTTGCTCCAACAGCGGCATCAGCACCTTGCACGGCGCACACCATTCGGCCCAGAAATCCACCAGCACCGGTTGGTCGAAAGACTTGTCGATGACCAGCTGCTGAAAAGTCGCCGCCGTGGCGTCGAAGATGTAGGTCGTATCCTGGTTCATTGCGAGTCTCGGGGGAATCTGAATGCCGCCAACTATAAAGGGCGCGCTGGTTTGCGCAAAGCGGTGTGTAGGTGGTGAGTTTTCTGTAGGAGCTGCCGAAGGCTGCGAATTCGGTCTGGCATGAGGATGCTTTCGCAGCCTTCGGCAGCTCCTACAGGAATCTATTCAGCCGCAGCGCTCAGCGTGATAAAGGCTCACATGTCGAAACTCATGAGGCTCAGCCAGATCCGGCAGCGTATGCGCTTCAAAGATGCCCAACCGCTCATACGCCGGATGCTGAAAATCCCGCACCCGCGAATCCGCGACCAATGCCTGGCGACCACGGCTGAGGAACTGATCGAGCAGTGGCAGGTTGGCGCGGTCGTAGAGCACGTCGGCGACGATGATCAGGTCGAAGCGATCCGCCTCGGCAAAGAAGTCCGCCGAGTAACTGAGCTGCACATCATTCAGTTCCGCATTGGCGCGGCAGGCTGCCAGTGCCAGCGGGTCAAGATCGCAGGCCACCACTTCCAGCGCGCCAGCTTTTATAGCTGCGATCCCTGCCACTCCCGAACCTGCGCCGAAATCCAGTACCCGCTTGCCCGCAACCCAATGCGGCTGCTCGGCCAGAAAGCGCGCCAATGCCAGGCCGCTGGCCCAGCAAAAGCTCCAGTAGGGAGGTTCTTCGAGGATGCGACGGGTTTCTTCAGGGCTGAAAGCGCGGTCCATGTTGTCCGCGTCGATCAGCCACAACTGCAGCTCGGTTTCCGGCAGCGCCGTGGCGACCAATCGGGCATCCCCGAGCAGTTCGCTCAGCGCCCGTTGCAGGTGTTGCGGTGCAATCATGGGGCGGTTTCGAACTGCAAAGGTCCCAGCGCCTGAGTGTTGGGTTGTTCAATGCGCAGCGACGGCAGATGCAGGATCAATTGCCCGGACTTGCTGGCGCGACCGCGCAGCTCGACGCGGGCACCCACCGGGAAGGCTTCCGGGTTGAAGCGCAGCTGGAAAGGCAGGGATTTGTCGTTGCCCTGCAACACCGTGCTGGTCAGCAGCTTCTGCGGGCGGCCGCGTTCGTCGATCACCAGCAATGCCAGCTCAACTTCCGCACCACTGGGCACGCCCAGCAGCTGGCCGCTCAGCTCACGCTGAAAAGGTTGCAATGGGCCGGGGCCAGCCGGGGCTTTTACAACTGGCGCCGCAGCAGGTTTGGCTGCGACGGGATTAGGTGGCTCATTGCTGCTGCACGCGGCGAGCAGGGCGACCAGGCTAAACAAAACGAGCGGTCGTAGCGTCATGAACAGCTCCAACAAATAACCAATACGAAGGACAGCAACTACCGTTCAATGACGGAACAGCCCGGACGGGCCAGTGCTTGTGTGCGCAGTATCGCTGAACACTGCGCCGGATGCGCGTCTATATACCGCAAAGCCCAAGACTTGTCTTGCCAGCGAGATGCGCTACCATGGCGGCCCTTCCTATTTTTGTTGCCTGCCACCATGCACTGTCCCTTCTGCGGTGCCAATGACACCAAAGTCATCGATTCCCGCCTGGTTGCCGAAGGCGAGCAAGTTCGCCGTCGCCGCGAATGCCTGGCCTGCGGTGAACGTTTCACCACCTTCGAGACCGCCGAACTGGTCTTGCCGCGCCTGATCAAGCAAGACGGCAGCCGTCAGCCTTTCGATGAAGAAAAGCTGCGCGCCGGCATGCAACGCGCCCTCGAAAAGCGCCCGGTCAGCGTTGAACGCCTGGAAGCCGCGCTGGTGCACATCAAGCACAAGCTGCGTGCCACCGGCGAGCGCGAGGTCAAATCCCTGGTGGTTGGCAATCTGGTCATGGGCGAACTGCAAAAACTGGATGAAGTGGCTTATATCCGCTTCGCGTCGGTCTACAGGCGTTTCCAGGACCTCAACGAATTCCGTGAAGAAATCGACCGCCTGGCTCGCGAGCCCGCCAAAGAGTGAGTGCCCCGTTGACTGAGCAAACCGTGCTGGATGCGCATTACATGGCGCACGCGCTGGAGTTGGCCCGCAAAGGCCTCTACTCCACCCACCCCAATCCGCGTGTCGGTTGTGTGATCGTGCGCGACGGGCAGATTGTCGGCGAAGGCTGGCACGCCCGGGCCGGTGAGCCCCATGCCGAAGTCCACGCCTTGCGTCATGCGGGCGACAAGGCCAAGGGCGCGACTGCTTACGTCACCCTCGAACCGTGCAGCCACCATGGCCGTACGCCGCCGTGCGCTGATGCGCTGGTGGATGCCGGCGTCGGGCGCGTAGTGGCGGCCATGCAGGACCCCAATCCGGATGTGGCCGGGCGTGGGCTGCTGCGCTTGATGAATGCCGGTATCGCGGTCCAGTGCGGCGTGCTGGAAGACGAAGCCCGGGCCTTGAATAAAGGCTTTCTCAAGCGCATGACCAAGGGCCTGCCGTATGTGCGGGTCAAACTGGCCATGAGCCTGGACGGCCGCACCGCCATGGCCAGCGGCGAAAGCCAGTGGATCACCGGCCCGCAAGCACGTTCGGCGGTGCAGCGTTTGCGCGCGCAATCAAGTGTGGTGCTGACCGGCGCAGATACCGTGCTGACCGACAAGGCCCGCATGACCGTGCGCCCCGATGAGCTGGGCCTCAACGCCGAGCTGACGGCATTGGCCATGACACGCCCGCCACTGCGGGTATTGATCGACGGCCGTTTGCGGGTACCGCTGGATGCGCCGTTCTTTCAGGCGGACCACGCGCTGGTCGTGACCTGCGCCGCCGCTTCGGCCCGCGAGCGTTATCACGATGCAGGCCATGATCTGCTAGCCCTGGCGGCGAGCGACGGGCATGTGGACCTGCGCAAGTTACTCGTGGAACTGGCCAGCCGTGGCGTCAACGACGTATTGATCGAAGCCGGACCACGTCTGGCGGGCGCGTTTACCCGCCTGGGTCTGGTGGATGAGTTCCAGATTTTCATCGCGGGCAAGTTCATGGGCTCATCGGCTCGCCCTCTGCTCGACCTGCCGCTGGCGCAGATGAGCGAGGCGCTGGAGCTGCAGATTGTGGAAATGCGCGCAGTAGGCAATGACTGGCGAGTCATTGCAGTACCGAAGCCGTTACCCGGCGTATAATTTCCGGCTTTCGCTTAGTGCGCTGGCCTTGTTCTCCTGGAGGACCCATGTTTACCGGCATTATTGAATCCATCGGCAGCATCCGCGCCATCACCCCTAAAGGCGGCGATGTTCGCGTTTATGTGGCCACCGGCAAGCTCGACCTGAGCGACGTCAAACTGGGCGACAGCATCGCCGTCAATGGCGTTTGCCTGACGGCTGTAGAGCTGCCCGGCGATGGCTTCTGGGCTGATGTCAGTCGTGAAACCCTCGACGTGACGGCCTTCATTGATCTCAAAACCGGCAGCCCGGTGAATCTGGAAAAAGCCCTGACCCCGACCACGCGTCTGGGTGGTCACTTGGTCAGCGGCCATGTGGATGGCGTCGGTGAAATCGTTTCCCGTGAGGAGAACGCTCGGGCCATTCAGTTCAAGGTGCGCGCACCTCGTGAGCTGGCCAAGTACATTTCGCACAAGGGTTCTATCACCGTTGATGGCACCAGCCTGACCGTGAACGCCGTCGATGGCGCCGAGTTCGAGCTGACCATCGTGCCGCATACGTTGGCGGAAACCATCATGGCCGACTACCGTCCGGGTCGTAAGGTCAACCTTGAAGTGGATTTGCTGGCGCGTTATCTGGAGCGTCTGTTGATGGGCGACAAGGCTGCCGATTCCTCCAAAGGGCAGGCTGGCGCTATCACCGAAAGCTTTCTGGCCGCCAACGGCTACCTCAAATCCTGAATTATTGAAGGGGGTGCCGCGTGGCGCTCAACAGCATCGAAGAACTGGTTGAAGACATTCGCCAAGGCAAGATGGTCATCCTCATGGATGACGAAGACCGTGAGAACGAAGGCGACCTGATCATGGCCGCCGAATGCTGCAAGGCCGAGCACATCAACTTCATGGCCCGCTTTGCGCGCGGCCTGATTTGCATGCCCATGACCCGCGAGCGCTGCGAAACCCTCAAGTTGCCGCTGATGGCGCCGCGCAATGGCTCCGGTTTCGGTACCAAGTTCACCGTGTCCATTGAAGCCGCTGAGGGCGTGACCACCGGCATTTCTGCCGCTGACCGCGCTCGCACCGTTCAGGCTGCTGCGGCCAAAGACGCCAAGGCCGAAGACATCGTCAGCCCCGGTCACATCTTCCCGTTGATGGCTCAGGCCGGTGGCACGCTGGCTCGCGCCGGTCACACCGAGGCGGCCTGTGATCTGGCACGCATGGCCGGTTACGAGCCCAGCGGCGTGATCTGCGAAGTGATGAACGACGACGGCACCATGTCCCGTCGCGCCGAACTGGAAGCGTTTGCCCAGCAGCACGACATCAAGATCGGCACAATTGCCGACCTGATCCACTATCGGATGATCCACGAACGTACCGTTCAGCGGATTGCCGAGCAGCCCATGGACAGCGAACTGGGCCAGTTCAATCTGGTGACCTATCGCGATTCCGTAGAAGGCGATGTTCACCTGGCGCTGACCCTGGGCAAGATTTGCGCAGAAGAACCCACCCTGGTTCGGGTGCACAACATGGACCCGCTGCGCGACCTGCTGATGGTCAAACAGCCCGGCCGCTGGAGCCTGCGGGCTGCCATGAGTGCGGTTTCCGAGGCGGGCAGCGGTGTGGTTTTGCTGCTCGGCCACCCGCTGGATGGCGACCTGTTGCTGGCGCATATCCGCGAGACGGCCGGGCAGTTGCCGGTCAAGACACCGACCACTTACAGCACGGTCGGCGCCGGTTCGCAGATCCTTCGTGACCTGGGCGTGCGTAAAATGCGCCTGATGAGTTCGCCAATGAAGTTCAATGCGATATCCGGTTTCGATCTGGAAGTTGTAGAATACGTGCCCTCCGAATAAAGACCGGTCGGGTGAAGCGTGATTGATGCGCGTTTCGCCCCTGATCTCTGTTTCGTGGCCTAACATCCCTATAGTCCGCCCCAAGGCGTACTTGCTCTTTAATACGAGACTTACACGAATGACCCTGAAGACCATCGAAGGTACCTTCGTCGCTCCCCAAGGCCGCTACGCTCTGGTAGTTGGCCGTTTCAACAGCTTCGTCGTGGAAAGTCTGGTGAGCGGCGCTGTTGATGCCCTGGTACGCCACGGCGTCAAAGAAAGCGACATCACCATCATCCGTGCCCCGGGTGCCTTCGAAATCCCGCTGGTTGTGCAGAAGGTTGCCCAGCGCAGCGAGTTCGCCGCCATCGTCGCACTGGGCGCCGTGATCCGTGGTGGTACACCACACTTTGAATACGTCGCTGGCGAATGCGTCAAAGGCCTGTCCCAGGTTTCCATGGAGTTCGGCGTACCGGTTGCCTTCGGCGTGCTGACTGTCGACACCATCGAGCAAGCCATCGAGCGTTCCGGCACCAAGGCTGGCAACAAAGGCGCAGAAGCTGCGTTGTCCGCCCTTGAAATGGTAAGTCTGCTGTCGCAGCTGGAGGCCAAGTGATTTCTGACGAGAGCGATCAGTTCAACCCGCGCGATCCAAAGCCGGCCGATGCTGGCAAGCCATCCAAGAGCGTAAAACGTCGCGAAGCCCGTCAGCTCGCGACTCAGGCTCTTTACCAGTGGCACATGGCGGGTCATTCGCTGAATGAAATCGAAGCGCAGTTCCGCGTCGACAACGATTTCACAGACGTCGATGGCAACTATTTCAGCGAACTGTTGCGCGGCGTGCCGACCAACAAGAGCGAGATCGACGCTGCCCTCACGCCATGCCTGGACCTGACCCTTGAAGAACTCGACCCGGTTGAACTGGCCATCCTGCGCCTGTCCACCTATGAGCTGCTCAAGCGCATCGACGTGCCGTATCGCGTGGTGATCAACGAAGGTATCGAGCTGGCGAAAGTCTACGGCTCCACCGACGGCCACAAGTTCGTCAACGGCGTGCTGGACAAACTGGCCCCGCGCCTGCGTGAAGCTGAAGTCAAAGCGTACAAGCGCTGAGATTTCGAGCTGAACACGATGCTCCCACAGGATTGCGCACAGGTCCTGTAGGAGCGAACTTGTTCGCGAGGCGGTGTATCAGGCGCTGATGGATTGTCTGCCCCGACGCCTCGCCAATAAGTTGGCTCCTACAGGTCGGGCGTCGTACAAGACTTTACACAACAAGAGATCCCGATGGGCGAGTTCGAGCTGATCCGCAATTACTTCGCTGCCGCGCCTTGCGCGCAGGCGGGCGAGGGCGTTGCACTGGGGATCGGTGACGATTGTGCCTTGCTGACGTTGCCGCCTGGCGAACAGTTGGCGATCTCTACCGATACGCTGGTCACCGGGGTGCATTTCCCCGATGGCTGCGATCCATTTCTTCTCGGGCAGCGAGCCCTTGCCGTCTCCGCCAGTGATCTGGCTGCCATGGGCGCGACACCTGTTGCGTTCACCCTGGCCCTTACACTTCCCGATGTCTCCGCCGACTGGCTGCAGCACTTCGCTCAGGGTTTGAACCTCATGGCGCAGAGTTGTGGGCTGCGTTTGGTCGGCGGCGACACCACACGCGGGCCGCTGAGCCTGACCCTGACGGTGTTCGGTCGAGTGCCAGAAGGCCAGGCGCTGACCCGCGGCGGCGCACAGCCCGGTGACCTGCTGTGCGTTGGCGGCCCATTGGGCGATGCGGCCGGTGCATTGGCACTGGTGTTGAACCAGCGCGACGCGCAGGCGTCTATCGCAGAGGCTTTGCTGGCGCGTTACTGGTCACCGCAGCCGCAATTTGTCCTCGGGCTGGCGTTGCGTGGCAAGGCCAGCGCGGCACTGGATATCTCCGATGGCCTGCTGGCGGACTGCGGCCACATCGCGCTGGCGTCGAAGGTTCGGCTGTTGGTCGAACAGGATAAACTCCCGCTGTCGCCGTCATTGCTGGCGCTGCTCGGGCTGCCAGCGGCGCAACAGGCGGCCATGAGCGGGGGCGACGATTATCTGCTGGCATTTACTCTGCCAGCTACGCATTTGCAGGGTTTGCTTGACGCAGATCTGCCGGTTCACGTCATTGGGCGTGTCGAGGCAGGCGAGGGCGTCGGGCTGATCGATCACCAGGGTCACGACATTCCTGTCCTGGCACGCGGCTACCAACATTTTCGGGAGACACCGTGACAGATCATCCCAAGCAGGTCCCGGCTGAATTCGTTCCACCTTCGGTGTGGAGCAACCCGTGGCACTTTCTTGCCTTCGGCTTCGGTTCCGGCACCTTACCCAAAGCACCCGGCACCTGGGGCTCAATGGTGGCCGTGCCGTTTATTCCGCTGTGGCAAATGCTCCCGGACTGGGGTTACTGGCTGATGCTGGGCATCACCATGCTGTTCGGCTTTTGGCTGTGCGGCAAAGTGGCTGACGATTTGGGCGTGCACGACCATGAAGGCATCGTCTGGGACGAAATGGTCGGCATGTGGATCACCTTGTGGCTGGTGCCCGAGGGATGGGTCTGGCTCTTGGTGGGGTTCCTGGTGTTCCGCTTTTTCGACATCCTCAAGCCGTGGCCGATTCACTGGATCGACCGGCATGTTCACGGCGGCGTAGGCATCATGCTCGACGACGTGCTGGCCGGGGTCTTCGCCTGGGTGGCGATGCAGGGCATCGTCTGGGCTTGGGCGTGGTTTTGAGTTGAACCTGTAGGAGCTGCCGAGGGCTGCGAATGGCGGTTTGCCGAAATATCGCCTTCGCAGCCTTCGGCAGCTCCTACAGGGAAATATCACGGAAGGCATCAATCTAACTTCCTGATCAATATCCTCGACAATTCAGCCTAAGCGTCCGCCCGGACCTGCTGTTACAATGCCGCCTTGCGAATTTCCAGTCCCATACTGATCAGGAGCACACGGTGCCCGTCGTATTTGTAGCCGCCTCCAAGCTGCCTACCCCATTTGCAGAATTCACCATGCATGGCTTCCTTGAGCATGCGACCGGTCGCGAACATCTGGTTCTGAGCCTTGGCGATGTATCTGACGGCGCTCCAGTGCTGGGTCGCGTCCATTCCGAATGCCTGACCGGCGACGCCCTGTTCAGCCAGCGCTGTGATTGTGGCTCCCAGCTCGAAGCCGCCTTGCGCGCCATCGCTTCCGAAGGTCGTGGCGTGTTGTTGTATCTGCGTCAGGAAGGCCGGGGCATTGGCCTGTTGAACAAGGTCCGGGCTTACGAGTTGCAGGATGGCGGCGCTGACACTGTAGAAGCCAACGAACGTCTGGGTTTCGCCGCAGACCAGCGCGACTACGCGATCTGCCTGCCGATGCTGCAGCACCTGGGTGTCGACGCACTGCGTTTGATGACCAACAACCCACGCAAGGTCAAAGCCCTCACTGAGATGGGCATCAACGTCGCCGAGCGCGTGCCGCTGCACACCGGGCACAACCCGCACAACAAACTGTATCTGGCCACCAAAGCCGGCAAGCTCGGGCACATGATGGGCAACGAGCATCAAGGCGAGGCCGATCGCGCGTGAACCGCAACAACACCAGACGCCGCTTCGCCCTCGGGTGGTGGTGGCAACTGGTGTTGACGCTGGCCCCATTGTTTGTGGTCAGCAGCTCCTTCGATAGCAGCAATGCCATCCTGCCTGTGCTGGCAATGCCTTTCTTTGTCGCGGGCCTGACCTCAATGTTCGTCAGCCTCAAGCCTTTCGGCCGCTACAAACACGCCTTGATCGCCACCGGCGCTGCCCGGGATACCCTTGAAGAACCCGCCGCCTGGATCACCCTGGCCGATGCTCGCCGCAGCGCGTTTCTGGCTGCCGGGCTACCGGCATGGATTGCCGCTCTGGGCGTGTTTGTTGGGTTGGAGTTGGTGCCGCTGTTGCTGTTGGGGTTTTCCAGCGTTGTGCTGTTGTATCTCTACCGGATACCCCGTCAGCTGGCTTGAGTTGCATTCGCATTGTTTAGGGGATTCCCTGTGGGAGCGAGCTTGCTCGCGAAGAGGCCGGGACAATCCCACATATTTCTGATGGCAGGAACATTGCCTTCGCAAGCAAGCTCGCTCCCACAGGGATCTACTGAGCCTGGGGCCCTGCGGGGTTGCAGGCAGGCATAGAATCTTTCACAGGGTTTGCGCAGGATTGAACCTATCGCGCACAAAAAAGGCGCTCAATGAGCGCCTTTCTTTGATTTCCAACGATCAGCCAATCAACACCAACCGCTCATTGATCGCCGCTTCAATCCCGGCTTCGTCCAGCCCGCATTCGGCCAGCATCTGCGCGGGCTTGGCGTGTTCGACGTAAGCGTCCGGCAAGCCCAGGTGCAGCACGGACTTGAGGATGTTTTCCCGGGCCAGGAACTCGCTGACGGCCGCGCCGGCGCCGCCCATGATCGCGTTCTCTTCCAGGGTGACCAGCAGCTCGTGATTGGCCGCTGCATCGCGGATCAGCGCTTCATCAATGGGTTTGACGAAGCGCATGTCGATCACGGTGGCGTCCAGCTTCTCGGCGACCTTCAATGCGTCGGCCAATTGCACGCCGAACACCAGAATGGCAACGCCCTGGCCATTACGACGAACAACACCCTTGCCGATCTCGATAGGCGCCAGGCCGCTGTCGATCACTGCGTTTGGGCCGGTGCCGCGCGGGTAGCGTACAGCCGCCGGGCCGTTGTGCAGGTAGCCGGTGCTGAGCATCGAACGCAGTTCGTTTTCGTCGCTCGGGGTCATCACCACAATGCCGGGGATGCAGCGCAGGTAGGAGAGGTCAAAGCTGCCCGCGTGCGTCGGGCCGTCTTCGCCTACCAGACCGGCGCGGTCGATGGCGAACAGCACGTCTAGATTCTGCACCGCCACGTCATGAATCAGTTGGTCATAGCCGCGTTGCAGGAACGTCGAATAAATCGCCACCACTGGCTTGGCGCCTTCACAGGCCATGCCTGCCGCCAACGTCACTGCGTGCTGCTCGGCAATGGCGACGTCGAAGTAGCGCTCCGGGAAGCGCTCGCTGAACTCGACCATGTCTGAGCCTTCTTTCATCGCTGGCGTAATACCTACCAGCAGCGAATCAGCGTCGGCCATGTCGCAGATCCACTGGCCAAACACACCGGAATACTTGGGCCCGCTGACTTTCTTCGGCGCGCTGGCCGGAGCGTCGAGTGGATCAAGCTTGGTGATGGCGTGATAGCCGATCGGGTCGACTTCGGCCGGCGCGAAGCCTTTACCTTTTTTGGTCACCACGTGCAGGAACTGCGGGCCTTTGAGGTCGCGCATGTTGCGCAGCGTGGCGATCAGGGTCGGCAGGTCGTGGCCGTCGATAGGCCCGATGTAGTTCCAGCCCAGCTCTTCGAACAGCGTGCCGGGGACCAGCATGCCCTTGGCGTATTCTTCTGTGCGGCGCGCGATTTCCCAGGCACCCGGCAGGCGCGACAGCACTTTTTTGCTGCCTTCGCGCATGCTGGTGTACGTGCGGCTGGAAAGGATCTTTGCCAGATAGTTCGACAGCCCGCCGACATTGCGCGAGATCGACATATCGTTGTCGTTGAGGATCACCAGCATGTTGGCGGCGACTTCCGGCGCATGGTTCAGCGCTTCGAACGCCATGCCCGCCGTCAACGCGCCGTCACCGATCACCGCGATGGACTTGCGATCGCTGCCTTGCAGTCGGGCGGCTATCGCCATGCCCAGTGCGGCGCTGATCGAAGTGCTGGAGTGCCCGACGCCAAAGGTGTCGTACTCGCTCTCGCTGCGCCGCGGGAAGGCTGCCACACCGTCTTTCTGGCGCAGGGTGTTCATGCGCTGGCGACGGCCGGTGAGGATCTTGTGCGGATACGCCTGATGGCCGACGTCCCAGACCAGGCGGTCGTCGGGGGTATCAAACACGTAATGCAGGGCGATAGTCAGCTCGATGACACCCAGGCCGGCACCGAAATGCCCGCCGGTCTGGCCAACGGAATAGAGCAGCTCCAGGCGCAGTTCATCGGCCAGTGCTTCCAGCTCGGCTTCACCCAGGCGACGCAGGCCGTCCGGCGTGTCAGCACGGTCGAGCAGCGGCGTGGTCGGGCGCACGCGGGGGATCTCTTTGAACGTCGTGGGCATCAGGCGAATCGTTATAAGTAAAAGAGGCGGCAGTTTACCTGATGCATCGCATGCTGCCCATGAAGTGCAGTGGCGGATGCGCAGGCAAACCGTTCAAATACAAGTCTCTGACCCGGCCAATGGCGTCCGGTTCGGGAGTTTTTCAATCACATGAAAGCGATCAATTGCGCCGTTCGACGATAAAACGAGCCAGTTCACGCAACGGGTCGGCAGATGCGTCGAAAAGTCGCAAGGCGTCAATCGCCTGATCGCGCAACTGCAAGGCGTACTGCCGAGCAGGTTCCAGGCCGAGCAGCGCCGGGTAGGTCGGTTTGTCGCGTGCGATGTCCGCGCCCTGGCGTTTGCCGAGGGTCTCGGTATCGCTTTCAACGTCGAGGATGTCGTCCTGCACCTGGAACGCGAGGCCAACGGCGCGGGCATACACCTGCAACGCATCGAGCCTGGTCTGATCGGCATGACCGCTGGCCAGGGCGCCGAGTCTGACGCTGGCCTCGATCAACGCGCCGGTCTTGTGCCGGTGCATGAATTCCAGTGCCGCCTGGTCCAGCTTGAGCCCCACCGAGCCCAGATCAATGGCCTGGCCGCCGACCATGCCAGCAGGCCCTGCGGCCTGCGCCAAG
This sequence comes from Paucimonas lemoignei, assembly GCA_900475325.1. Lineage (GTDB taxonomy): Bacteria > Pseudomonadota > Gammaproteobacteria > Pseudomonadales > Pseudomonadaceae > Aquipseudomonas. The sequence continues at coordinate 5,412,807 of LS483371.1, read as the reverse complement.
GCGCTGACCATCTGCAAGCGCGTGTCGGCATCGCGAGAACTCAGGCTCGGGTCGAGCAGGGCAGTGAATGCCAGGCTCTGCAGCCCGTCACCGGCCAGGATCGCGCAGGCCTCATCAAAGGCCTTGTGAGTGGTGGGCTGGCCGCGACGCAAATCGTCGTCGTCCATGGCAGGCAGGTCATCGTGCACCAGCGAATACGCGTGAATCAGCTCCACTGCGCAGGCGGCGCCGTTAGCGTCTTCGGCCTTGCCACCCAGTGCTTCGCAAGCGGCATAGGCCAGCAGCGGACGCACGCGCTTGCCGCCATTCATCACGCTGTAGCGCATGGCGGCATAAAGGCGGGTCAACTCAGGAGCGGGTGCTGCAAACAGACCTTCCAGCGCCGCATTGACGCGGCTCTGACTCAACGCCTGATAGTTCGCGATCATTCGGGCTGTTCCGCATCGAAAGGCTCTTCGGCCAGTTCACCGTCGCGCTCGAGCAGCACTTGTACCTTCTGCTCAGCCTGCGCCAGTGCGCCCTGACAGTCGCGGGTCAGGCGGATACCTTGCTCGAAGGCGGTCAACGAGTCTTCCAACGACAACTCGCCATTTTCCAAACGCTCTACCAGCGTTTGCAGATCAGCGAGGGATTGTTCGAAATCCAGTGCAGCTTTCTTGCGGGCCATGGGCGCTTTTCCGGTAGAGGTTAAACCGGCGCGACACTAGCAGAGCGTGGGCCTCGGGGCAAATGAGCAGGCCCTGAAATACACGGCTGATGTCTTTGAATCCGGTGTTTTTCTTCTGTGTCAGTTCGCCCGAGTGTCATCTCGTTCGAACACTTGTGGGAAACGTCCTTCAGTCGATTACGCCATGAGCTACTCGTTCCGTAAACGTTTGGGCATTCCATAAATGCCTGCTGCGGCTACCTTGGGTTCGGCATGTGCCACGCGGCTCTGGTCATCCCCCGCTGGGGTTCGCCGGGCGTTGTCGTGTCTTGGATGATTTGATTGTTGGAGTTTTCGATGCAACGACTACAAGAATTACGCACCACCACCCTGGGACTTTCTATTGCCGACTTCGCCAGGGAGCTGAGCGTCCCCGAACCGCTTGTTCAGTCTTGGGAAAGCGGGACAGCCGAGCCTGATGGGACGGTGCTTCGAGACATCGCCACGCTGCTGGGCACCAGTGTCGATGACTTGCTCGACTTTGATACCAGCGGCCGGAAGATGGCATCCCGACACTGGTTTTCAGGGGAGCACCCTATCCTCGACGGTTTCTGGGGGCACCTTGGGTTGCTGCTGCCCGGCCAACTTAATTGCAATTGGTATCCCATCACCCTGAGCGAGTACTCCCGGGTACGCGATGCGCTGGCCACCGAGCGCGAGGAGCCGCACTGGCTGGTAGTCAGCACCCTGAACAGCCGCAAGCTGATCATCAATCCCGAGCAGATCCAGCGTATCCGGCTGGTGGACGACGCCAGCGGCGCGCCCGAAGACGACGCCTGGAATCAGGGCTGGGACTATGATGCTGGCATGGTGCCGGAGCTCTACCGCGCCTTGGGCGAGTACCACTGGGACAGCTTCACCTTCGAACACTGCAACTCGGCCTCCACCCAGGCGCTCATCCAGAAAATCGTCGACAAGTATCAACTCAAAGACGACCCGTCCATGGACTTCATGTCCCGCTGCTTCGTCCACATGGCCAGCGGCGCCGTCAGCAAAATCCGTGCATCCGGCGCCGACCTCTACAACCTTGTCCTCGACGCTTACTCCGGTATGCCCCTAGGCATCAGCCTGAGCACCACCGATACCGAAGAAGAAAACCACTTCTCTCCCACGCAGGTTGCGTTGATTGAAATGCCGTTGTTGCAGTATCAAATGGCGGAGGTGGAGGCTTCGGCGGAGATGGCGGGGATTTAACCGGACGCGACACGCGTCGGGCTTTTGCAGCAGGCATTAAAAAGCCGGCTTGTGGCCGGCTTCTCAAGGACGAGCTTGGTTTGTTTTTGGCAAACCGTGCTCGCCTTTAACAGGTGCGCTCAGCGAGTGGCGCTAATGAGGATGGCGACGCGGGTGCAGCTTCGCGTCGCTGTCGGCTGCGGGGTGGGTGTGCCTCGGGCCGGGATGGCGGGGAGGATACTGAGGTTCGCGGCGATTGCCCAGCGTTGAAATGTTTTGTCATCAAGCGGGCGGTCAGTAGGGCGTAACTTGTGGGAGCGAATTCATTCGCGAAGAGGCCGGTACATCCGACGCATCTTTATCAGCTTTGCTATCGCCTTCGCGAGCAAGCTCGCTCCCACGGGGCCGGGGTCAAGCTGGCCAGGGAGGCGTGACGTAGGAGCTGCCGAAGGCTGCGAAGGCGATGTGTCGGGTTGGACCGATTCGCAGCCGATCACCAAACCCGTGGGAGCGAATTCATTCGCGAAGAGGCCGGTACATCCGACGCATCTTTATCGGCTGTGCTATCGCCTTCGCGAGCAAGCTCGCTCCCACGGGGCCGGGGTCAAGCTGGCCAGGGAGGCGTGACGTAGGAGCTGCCGAAGGCTGCGAAGGCGATGTGTCGGGTTGGACCGATTCGCAGCCGATCACCAAACCCGTGGGAGCGAATTCATTCGCGAAGAGGCCGGTACATCCGACGCATCTTTATCGGCTGTGCTATCGCCTTCGCGAGCAAGCTCGCTCCCACGGGGCCGGGGTTGAACTGGCCAAGGTGGCGTGACGTAGGAGCTGCCGAAGGCTGCGAAGGCGATGTGTCGGGTTAGAGCGATTCGCAGCCGATCACCAAACCCGTGGGAGCGAATTCATTCGCGAAGAGGCCGGTACATCCGACGCATCTTTATCAGCTTTGCTATCGCCTTCGCGAGCAAGCTCGCTCCCACGGGGCCGGGGTCAAGCTGACCAGGGAGGCGTGACGTAGGAGCTGCCGAAGGCTGCGAAGGCGATGTGTCGGGTTAGAGCGATTCGCAGCCGATCACCAAACCCGTGGGAGCGAATTCATTCGCGAAGAGGCCGGTACATCCGACGCATCTTTATCGGCTTTGCTATCGCCTTCGCGAGCAAGCTCGCTCCCACGGGGCCGTGACCAACATCATAGAATCTCCAGCAGCCTGGCCCATCACCGAAATTGCAACGTCGGCCTCTGGATATTGAGCGTTGACCACCAGAACACCCAGCCCCAGACGCGTATGCCTTGCTCCTCTATCTGCTCAGCCGTGAACAGTTCGTCGGGGTATTCGGCGCTGTTGTGGCTGCGCAGGCGCAAGCCGTTGCCGGGTAGCCGGTAGAGGTATTTCACGCGCAGCATGCCGCTGTGTTCCAGCGCATACATTTCCCCATCGATAATACGAGTCAGGCCGCGGTCGATGCCGATCAGTGAGTCGGCCTGAATCTTGTCGGCCATGCTGTTGCCGATCATGGCCACGCAGATCGCGTTGTCGACGCTGATGTTCATGCTTTGCAGCACATGCAAAGGCAGCCGGATCTTTTTGCCGGGCGCCTCGGCGATGATTGTCTGGCCGTTATCGGATTCGGTTTCTTTATAGATCGGGACTTCCACATCGCCGCGGGAGAAGCTTCTTCCGCTTTGCATTGGGATGGAGTCGCCGCCGCTGTTTTCGTTGGCGGATTCGCTGGGATGTTTCGGGCCTTCGCCATAGCGTAACCAGCGTGCGTTGACGCTCAACAATTCAGCCACCTCTTCCAGGCGAGCCATGGGGATGCCGCGCTTGAACCAGTTGTTCACATGCTGAGGCGTGACCTTCCGGTTGGCAGCGAAGTCCGTGGCTGAGAGATGGCACTCCCGAAGGAGGGCGCGGAGTCGATCACCTGATGTATTCATGGCAACGAGTTTACGGCGGTCGTGAACTGGTTTAAATAAACGAGGTGTTCAAATGAGCGCTTGTTCTAATTGTTGCTTGCCCCAGGGATTACGGGGTTTTGGCGGATTTGTAGGCTTGTTCTGTAATACGTAATTTGCGTGTAAACATGAATTTTATGTTTAACCCTATATCAACTGCGTAACGGCTTGTTTAGTGAGTTTTTATATCAGGATCTATCATTCAACTTATGTTTAACAAAAATATTATTGTTGCCTCCTGTGCTTCAATAAAACGGTAGGCCAAGGGCAATAAAAAAGGGGTATCTGCTGGCAGATACCCCTTTTGGATGCAGCGATCAATCAGCCTTTGAAGGCAGCAACCGATTTCATGATCTCGGTGCGGGCAGCTTCAGCGTCGCCCCAGCCGTCGATCTTCACCCATTTGCCTTTTTCGAGGTCTTTGTAGTTCTCGAAGAAGTGCTTGATCTGCTCCAGCAGCAGCGGAGGCAGATCGGTGTATTCCTTCACGTCGACGTACAGCTGGGACAGCTTGTCGTGTGGGACTGCGATGACTTTGGCATCGCCGCCGCCGTCGTCGGTCATGTGCAGGATGCCGACTGGACGGGCGCGGATGACCGAACCTGGGGATACCGGGTAAGGGGTCACGACCAGCACGTCGAGTGGGTCACCGTCGTCAGCCAGGGTGTTAGGGATAAAACCGTAGTTCGCCGGGTAAAACATCGGCGTGGCCATGAAACGGTCAACGAACAGGCAATCGGAATCTTTGTCGATTTCGTATTTGATCGGCGCATGGTTGGCCGGAATTTCGATCGCGACGTAGATGTCGTTCGGCAGGTCTTTACCGGCCGGAATCTTGCTGTAGCTCATTGGGCATTGCCCCCCTTGATTGACCAGACGGCTTTGGCTGGTTACGCCAAAAAGTGGCCCGGATTATAGGCATATTCTGATGGTGTTGCCACGCGTGGCGGCCTGCAGGCGTTAGTCCCGGTTTTGGTAGGAAGGTTCATCACGCTGCAGGGTTTGCAGCCGGCTGAGCGGGTCCTGACGGTAGAAGGCTTTGAGCTGCTCGTATACGGCCGGGTAGGCCTCGGCCAGCAGGTCCGGCGCGCTGAAGAAGTATTCGCTGGTGACGGCGAAAAACTCGGCCGGGTCTTCGGCAGCGTAAGGGTCGATGATGGTTTCGACGTCAGGGTGCTCATCCAGCTGGCGGTTCATGTCGTCGTAGGCGTGCTGCATGACGCTGGCCCAATCGCTGATCCGCATGTCGCTGTGCAGGGGCGGCAGGCCGTTCGCGTCGCCGTTGAGCATGTCGAGCTTGTGTGCCAGTTCGTGGATCACCAGGTTGTAGGCGTCCCAGCCCCCGCTGGACAGCACGCCGGGCAGCGCGAGAATCACCGGGCCTCGCTCCCAGGCTTCACCACTGTGCTCACCCTGCCATTCGTGTTCGATACCGCTGGGGTCGCGATGGCGCTGGGGGCTGATGAAGTCGTCCGGGTAGATCACCAGTTCGTGAAAGCCCTGATACCAGTTCAGGTCGCCCAGGTTGAGCAGCGGCAGTTGCGCCTGAGCGGCCAGGTGCAGACGTTGTTCGTCGCTCAGTTCCACTCCTGGCAGGCTGCTGATGTGTTTGTCCTGCAGGAACAGCACGCTGTTTTCCAGCAGCAGGGCGTCCTGTTCGGCGCTCAGGCCGTCAAGAATCGGCAACTGCTGGCGCACCCGCTGCCAAAGCTGGGGTTCGACCGGGTTTCTTGCGAGCCTGCGTTGCCGACGCCAGTGGCTGAACGACCACATCGCTCAGCGCACGCTGACCGAACGCGTCATGCGCCCACGCACCACGCTGATGATCATCGGCAGCAAGGACAGGACAATGATCGCCAGCACCAGCAGCGACAGGTTCTTCTTGATGAAAGGTACGTTGCCGAAGAAGTAGCCGAGGGTAACCAGGCTGCCGACCCACAGAATCGAGCCCAATACACTGAAGCCCAGAAAGCGCGGGTAATGCATGCGGCCAATGCCTGCCACGAACGGCGCGAAGGTGCGGATGATCGGCAGGAAGCGCGCCAGCGTCACGGTCTTGCCGCCATGACGGTCGTAGAACTCGTGGGTGCGCATCAGGTAGTCGCGGCGGAAGATCTTCGAGTCCGGGTTGCGGAACAGCCGCTCACCCGTGGTGCGCCCGACGATGTAATTGGTGCTGTCGCCGAGAATGGCGGCGGCCATCAGCAGCCCGGCAAGCAACACCGGGTCCATGCCGCCACCTGCGGCGACGGCGCCTGCGATGAAGAGCAACGAGTCACCCGGCAGGAATGGCATCACCACCAGGCCGGTTTCGCAGAAAATCACCAGAAACAGAATCGCGTAAACCCAGGTTCCGTAGTTGGTAACCAACAAGTCCAGGTACACATCCAGGTGCAGAATAAGGTCGAGCGGGTTGAAATCCATGTAAGGCACCAATAGCGGAGACCCAGAACGGGTCACGTGCGAAGTTAACTACTTGAGCGTTGCGGCGGGATTATAGAAGCAGAATGGGTGGAGGGGGTGAGTGGCGAACCTGTAGGAGCCAACTTGTTGGTAATGCAATCGATCACCCAGCGGATTATTTCGGGCCGCGGTGTGTCAGTTGTCTTGATGCTGACCGGGCGGCCCGCTCGCGAACAAGTTCGCACCTACAGGGTATGGCGGCAGTCAGGCTGGAGGCTGGCACGCAACCCGTGGGAGCGAATTCATTCGCGAAGGGGTCGGTACATTCGATAGATGTCTGTCGCCCATGCTACCGCCTTCGCAAGCAAGCTTGCTCCCACAGGTTAGGTTTTTGGTCGCGCAGAGTGTGGCAGGGCGCAATATCCGTGGGAGCGAATTCATTCGCGAAGGTGCCCGTGCATCCGATACAAATTTATCGACCACGCTACCGCCTTCGCGAATGAATTCGCTCCCACAATGGGGGGCAAACGTCAGGATTGAGCAGTCGCATTAGTCCTCGTTAATCGGCAAAACGTAGTTCTTGAACTGGGTGTCTTCCCGGAAACCGATCGATTCGTAGACCTTGTGCGCGACTTCGTTGTTGCTGCTGGTCGAGACCCGCATGCGCACGGCCTGGGTCTCTTTGGCCATTTTTTTCGCGGTTCGCATCAGGTGGTCGGCCACCAGTTGGCGGCGGGCATCCTCGGCGACGTAGATGTCATTGAGGATCCAGACACGCTTGAGCGACAGCGATGAATAGCTGGGATAAAGCTGGCAGAAGCCCAGCAGCTTCTTGTCATCGTCCACCGGCATGGCCAGGTAGATCACGGATTCATCCCGGCTCAGGCGCTTTTCGAGAAAATCACGGGAAGAGTCCGGGTAAGGGAGTTCGCCATAAAACTCGCGATATTTGACGAACAGCGGCGCCAGAAGGTCCAGATGTTCCAGTGTGGCTTTAATGATCCGCATGGTTGGGCCTCAACTTCATGATGGCTAGCGACGAACGGTGCGAGCTGCGATTCAAGCGTGCGACCCGATGCTGTCGGATGGGTTTAGAAAGCACAATCTAATGATCAGCCCGAGGGGCCAGCAAGCAGAAAATTGCCCTTGGGGTTCAGTAGTTCGTCAGCATCAACGCTGAGCAGTTGAGCTTCGTCCTTGAGATTGACCCCTGACAGCTGCCGCTTGCAGGCTTCCTGCATCAAGTAAAGCAGACGATGGGCGGCCATCCCATAGCTCAGGCCTTCAAGTCGCACGTTCGAGATGCAATTGCGGTGGGCGTCATTCAGGCCCACCTTCGGGCCATACGTGAAGTAAAGGCCCAGGCTGTCAGGCGAACTGAGGCCCGGACGCTCGCCGATCAGCACCACCGACATCCTCGCGCCCAGCAGTTCGCCGATTTCGTCACCAATTGCGACGCGACCCTGTTCCACCAGGATCACCGGCGAAAGGGTCCAGCCTTGCGCCGTCACCAGTTCTTCCATGCGCTGCAGGAACGGCAAGGTATGCCGGTGCACAGCCAGCGACGACAGACCATCGGCAACCACCACCGCCACATCAACGCCGCCGGGGTGCGCGGCGGAGTACTCACGCAACGCCTGCGCCGAGGCTTCATCCAGGCGCCGGCCTTTGTCCGGGCGCTGTAGATAGCTGTCTCGATCCGGCGCGGCGCTGTGGAGCAGGACGGTTTCCCGGCCTTTGGCAGTGAGTTGCTCGTTCAAGGCAGCGTGATCGAACGGCAGGTGCACGGCGTCCCGGGCCTGGGCGTGGGCCAGTTGGAAATCCAGTTGCGCGGCGGTGGGCAGGCTGGTGCCGGTGCGGCCCAGGGCAATGCGCGCGGGAGTCAGGCGGCGCAGTTCCAGCCAGAGGTTTGGCGTTTGCGGGGCAGGATCAAGCATCGGTTCGTTCATGAGCTCGTCCGTCATGACAAATGCGCCAAGGCGTGGCGGAAGGCGGGCGGCAGGCTGTCACCGAAGCGCACATGGCCGTCCGCCTGAGTGAAGATGCCCATTTTCTCCAGCCACGCTTCGTATTCCGGCGCGGCGCGCAGGCCCAGTGTTTGCCGTGCGTAGAGCGCGTCGTGGAACGAGGTGGTCTGATAATTGAGCATGATGTCGTCGGAGCCGGGGATGCCCATGATGAAGTTGATGCCTGCCACGCCCAGTAGCGTCAGCAGGGTGTCCATGTCGTCCTGATCGGCTTCGGCGTGGTTGGTGTAGCAAATGTCGCATCCCATGGGCACACCCAGCAGCTTGCCGCAGAAGTGATCCTCCAGGCCGGCGCGGATGATCTGCTTGCCGTTGTACAGGTACTCCGGCCCGATGAAACCGACCACGGTATTGACCAGAAACGGTTTGAAATGCCGCGCCACGGCGTAAGCGCGGGTTTCGCAGGTCTGCTGGTCAAGGCCGTGATGGGCGTTGGCCGAAAGCGCGCTGCCTTGACCGGTCTCGAAATACATCAGGTTCTGGCCAAGCGTGCCGCGATTGAGGCTCAAGCCGGCTTCGTAGCCTTCCTGCAACAAATTCAGGTTGATGCCGAAACTCGAGTTGGCCGCCTCGGTGCCGGTGATCGACTGGAACACCAGGTCCACCGGCACGCCACGGTTGATCACTTCAATCGAGGTGGTGACATGGGTCAGCACGCAGGCCTGGGTCGGGATTTCATAGCGCTGAATGATCGCATCGACCATTTCCAGCAACGCCACGATGGACGACGTGCTGTCGGTGGCCGGGTTGATGCCGATCATGGCGTCGCCGTTGCCATACAACAGGCCGTCGAGAATGCTTGCGGCAATGCCCGAAGGATCGTCCGTGGGGTGGTTGGGTTGCAGGCGGGTCGACAGACGACCGCGCAGGCCCAGGGTGCCGCGAAACTTTGTGACGACGCGGATTTTCTGCGCTACCAGCACCAGGTCCTGCACGCGCATGATTTTCGACACGGCGGCGGCCATTTCCGGGGTCAGACCGGGAGCCAGCGCGCGCAGGCTGGTTTCGTCGGCCTTGTCGCTGAGCAGCCAGTCACGAAAGCCGCCCACGGTCAGGTGGCTGACCGGCGCGAAGGCCAGTGTGTCGTGGGTGTCGATGATCAGCCGGGTAACTTCGTCCTGCTCGTACGGGATCAGCGCTTCTTCAAGGAAGTGCTTGAGCGGGACATTCGCCAGCGCCATCTGCGCGGCAACCCGTTCAGCATCGTTGTGCGCGGCGACACCCGCGAGAAAATCCCCGGAGCGCGCGGGACTGGCCTTGGCCATGAGGTCCTTGAGGCTGTCGAAGCGATAAGTCTGCGCCCCGACAGAATGGGAAAAGCTTGCCATACACAATCTCCATGACACCCCGGATCAATCTCGGGGAGAGGACAGCAACGTAAGCAATTAATACTCCATCGTGGCTGAAGTCGCCAATTGCGGGGGAGCAAGGGTGAGTAGCGGGCGTTTGCGAACTAATTGAGTGCACACGTTGCCCGGGGTTGTGCATGACCTGTGGGAGCGAGCTTGCTCGCGAAGGCAATGTTCCTGCCTTCAGAAATATGTGCCAATGTGCCGGCCTCTTCGCGAGCAAGGTGGAGCGCCACCCCGGTCGCTCCCACAGGTCTAGTCCGTGGCCGTCCAGAAAACCAAGGGCCCGAAGAGGCCCTTGGTAATCAGCGCTTTAGAAAAAACCCAACGGATGTGTGTCGTAGCTCACCAGCAGGTTTTTGGTCTGCTGGTAATGCTCAAGCGCGACTTTGTGGGTTTCGCGGCCGACGCCGGATTTTTTGTAACCGCCGAACGCAGCATGAGCCGGGTACAGGTGGTAGCAGTTGGTCCACACACGCCCGGCCTTGATCGCCCGACCGACGCGATAAGCGCGGTTAATGTCGCGGGTCCATAGGCCAGCGCCCAGACCGAACTCGGTGTCGTTGGCAATCGCCACCGCTTCAGTTTCGTCCTTGAACGTGGTGACACTCACCACCGGGCCGAAGATCTCTTCCTGGAACACGCGCATCTTGTTGTTGCCCTTGAGCAGCGTCGGCTGGATGTAATAACCGGTCGCCATGTCGCCCTGCATTTTCTCCACTTTGCCGCCGGTGAGCAGCTCGGCACCTTCGCCCTGAGCGATTTCCAGGTACGAGAGGATTTTATCGAATTGCTGTTGCGAAGCCTGGGCGCCGATCATGGTGTCGGTGTCCAGCGGGTCGCCGCGTTTGATTTTCAGAACCTTGGCCATCACCGCTTCCATGAACTGCGGATAGATCGACTCCTGAACCAGCGCACGGGAAGGGCAGGTGCAGACTTCGCCCTGGTTGAAGAACGCCAGCACCACGCCTTCGGCGGCTTTATCAATGAACTCTGGCTCGGCGTTCATGATGTCTTCGAAGAAGATGTTCGGCGACTTGCCGCCCAGCTCTACGGTGGACGGGATGATGTTGTCGGCGGCCAGTTTCATGATGTGCGAGCCAACAGGCGTCGAGCCGGTGAAGGCGATCTTGGCGATCCGCTTGCTGCTGGCCAGTGCTTCACCGGCTTCGCGGCCATAACCTTGTACGACGTTGAGTACGCCGGGTGGTAGCAAGTCGCCGATCAGCTCCATCAGTACGCTGATGCCCAGCGGCGTTTGCTCGGCGGGTTTGAGCACGATGCAGTTGCCAGCCGCCAGCGCCGGGGCGAGTTTCCAGGCAGCCATCAGGATCGGGAAGTTCCACGGGATGATCTGCCCGACCACGCCCAGGGGCTCATGAATGTGATACGCCACGGTGTTGCCGTCGATTTCCGCAGCGCTGCCTTCCTGTGCGCGCAAGACGCCGGCGAAATAACGGAAGTGATCGACTGCCAGCGGAATGTCGGCGTTGAGGGTTTCGCGGATCGCTTTGCCGTTGTCCCAGGTTTCGGTGATCGCCAGGATTTCGAGGTTCTGTTCGATGCGATCAGCGATTTTCAGCAGCGTCAGCGAACGGTTCTGCACTGAGGTCGTGCCCCAGGCTTCGGCAGCAGCATGGGCGGCGTCCAGTGCTTTTTCGATGTCTTCGGCAGTGGAACGGGGGAAGTCAGCAATGGGCTTGCCGGTGATCGGCGACGTATTGGTGAAATATTGACCTTTGACCGGCTCAACGAACTGGCCGCCAATGTAGTTGCCGTAGCGCTCCTTGAAATTGACCAGAGCGCCTTCGGTACCGGGATGTGCGTAACGCATGGTGAATTCTCCTGATTTTTTGTTGTTGGGAGAGCTGACGTGAAGTCGCTCCGGGATAGTGCGCCAGTTCAAAGCGTAGAGCAAAGGGGCAGGCTTTGCCGGATGGGTGCATATTTGCGTGGGACCGGCTTTAGCCGGGAATTGGCCAGTACATCCACTGCATCTCTATGATCAGGTATTGCGCTTTCCCGGCTAAAGCCGGTCCCACGTCGGATGTCATGGCGAGAAACACTAAGTGCCATTTCACCCTCTGTGAGCTAACCTGCGCGGACGTTTTAAGAGGTGGTCATGCATATTCATATCCTTGGTATTTGCGGCACTTTCATGGGTTCGCTGGCGGTGCTCGCCAAAGAGTTGGGCCATCGGGTGACCGGCTCCGACGCCAATGTCTATCCGCCGATGAGCACTCAGTTGCAGGCGCAGGGCATTGAGCTGACCCAGGGCTACGACCCTGCGCAGCTGGACCCGGCACCTGATCTGGTGGTGATCGGCAACGCGCTGTCGCGTGGCAATCCTGCTGTGGAATATGTGCTCAATAAAGGGTTGCCGTATGTGTCCGGCCCGCAATGGCTGGCGGATCACGTGCTGCAAGGTCGCTGGGTGCTGGCGGTTGCCGGAACGCACGGCAAAACCACCACCAGCAGCATGCTGGCCTGGGTGCTTGAGCATGCGGGCATGAGCCCTGGTTTCCTGATCGGGGGCGTGCCGCAGAACTTCGCGGTGTCCGCACGTTTGGGCGGCACGCCGTTTTTCGTGGTGGAAGCCGACGAATACGACAGCGCCTTCTTCGACAAGCGCTCCAAGTTCGTGCACTACCGCCCGCGTACGGCGATCCTCAACAATCTTGAGTTCGATCACGCCGACATCTTCCCCGATCTTCCTGCCATCGAGCGCCAGTTCCATCACTTGGTACGCACCATCCCGAGCGAAGGCCTAGTGATCCATCCGACCACCGAGCCTGCGCTGAGCCGCGTCATCGAGATGGGCTGCTGGACGCCGGTGCAGACCACCGGCCAAGGCGGCCAGTGGCAAGCACGTTTGCTGCGCGATGACGGGTCGCAGTTTGAAGTGATTTTCGAAGGTGAAGTGCAAGGCACCGTTGATTGGGACATGACCGGTCAGCACAACGTCGCCAACGCACTGGCGACCCTGGCTGCCGCGCGGCATGTGGGCGTGGTCCCGGCGTTGGGCGTTGAAGCCTTGAGCGCGTTCAAAAGCGTCAAACGGCGCATGGAGAAAGTCGCGGAAGTGCGCGGCATTACCATCTATGACGACTTCGCTCACCATCCGACCGCCATCGCTACCACTCTGGATGGCTTGCGCAAGAAGATTGGCGATGCGCCACTGATCGCCATCATCGAGCCACGTTCCAACTCCATGAAGCTCGGCGCGCACCGCGATGGTTTGCCGGAAAGTGTGCAACAGGCTGATCAGGTGGTGTGGTATGCCCCGGCCAATCTGGGGTGGGATCTGGCCGCCACTGCTGCGCTGTGTTCCGTGCCTGCGGTGGTCAGTGATTCTCTGGAAGGGATTATTGCCCGGGTCAAAAGCCAGGCCCAGCCGGGAATGCATGTGGTGATCATGAGTAACGGCGGTTTTGGTGGCCTGCATGGCAAGCTTGCCGAGGCCCTGCAATGAGCGGCCCTGAACGCGTTACGGTTGCGATGACCGGTGCTTCTGGCGCGCAGTATGGTTTGCGCCTGCTCGATTGCCTGGTACGGGAGGATCGCGAAGTCCACTTCCTGATCTCCAAGGCTGCGCAGCTGGTATTGGCCACCGAGACCGATGTGTCGCTACCGCCCAAGCCGACGATGATGCAGGCCTTCCTGACCGAATACACTGGCGCCGCCGCCGGGCAAATTCGGGTCTATGGCAAGGAAGACTGGATGTCGCCAGTGGCGTCGGGTTCCGGCTCACCTAGCGCGATGGTGGTGGTGCCATGCTCGACTGGCACCTTGTCGGCCATCGCCACAGGCGCTTGTAACAACCTGATCGAACGCGCCGCCGACGTGACTCTCAAAGAGCGGCGGCAGTTGATTCTGGTGCCCCGTGAAGCCCCGTTTTCCAGTATCCATCTGGAGAACATGCTCAAGCTGTCGAACATGGGGGCGGTGATTCTGCCTGCGTCGCCGGGCTTTTATCACCAGCCGCAGACCATCGACGACCTGATTGATTTTGTGGTGGCGCGGATTCTCAATCTGCTCAACATCCCGCAGGACATGCTGCCGCGTTGGGGTGAGCATCATTTGAGCGCTGATGAATAAGCTGCTGCTGGTGGCGTTGGCGTTGGCGCTGAGCCTGACCGGCTGCGCCACCGCCCGCACCCTCAACGCCGCCCAACCTGGCGCGCCGCTGGTGTATGCCGGTACGCGGCTGGATTTGTATGCGATGCAGGGCGGCTGTTGCGCGATGGACAAGTTTGGCGCGCAGGCGCCGAGCTATCCGGGGCTGGACCTGCCAGCGAGTGCGTTGCTTGATACGCTGTTGTTGCCGTTGTCATTGTTGACGGCAGCGGGTGTCGGGTTTGGCGCTTCGGGTGGACTGTAGCGGGTGCGGGCGCTGTGCAAACTTGTGGGACCGGCTTTAGCCGGGAAGAGGCCCGTGTATTCAACACAAATGCCTCGTTAGCACTATTGCCTTCCCGGCTAAAGCCGGTCCCACGTCACGATGTCATCGGCTTCAGCGTTCGCTTACTTCCCCAGCTTTCTCAACTCATCCGACTCGACAATCCTTACGCCATCCTGCTCTTCCAGGGCCAGACGCCACAGCGCCCAACCCAGGGTGCAGGCTTCGATGGCGCCGTATTTTCCGGGTATCAACTTGGCCAGCGGGGCAGCCAACTGCTCGGCCAGGCGCTGTTCCGAGCGGTTGCCCACCAGCAGTGACGGGCGGGCGATGGTCAGTTGTGGCCAGTCCTGAGCGATCAGCGCCTGCTCCATCTCGCCTTTGATGCGGGTGTAGAAAACGCTGGATTTCGGGTCAGCATTGATGGCGCTGATCACCAGCAGATGCCGTGCGCCCATTTCCCGGGCGCGCTTGCCGAACTCCACCACCAGATCCAGATCGATGGCTTTGAATGCTTCCTGCGAACCGGCCTTTTTAATGGTGGTGCCCAAGCAGCAGAACGCGATGTCGACCTGCCCGCTCAGAGTAGGCAGCAGGGCGCTCAGATCACCGACGGGGTTTTCCAGGTGCCCGTGTTCAGCCAGCGGGCGGCGGGTCGGGGCCAGCACGCGGCTGACGGTGGGTTCGTTGAGCAGGCGATCCAGTAAGTGTTCGCCCGTGAGACCGGTGGCACCGGCAAGCAGGATGTGGCGTGGCGTCAAGTACATACAGTTCTCCCTTGATTCCGACAGCTTAGTGGCTGACGGACGACTTCGCTTCCTTGCGCGTCATTGTGGTGTTGAGTGCCCGTTCTGCCTGCTGTTTACGCAGCAACTGCCAGTGCGTGATAACGCCTTTGGGTGCCCAGATTTGCGGCTCGGACGCTTCATAGTTCTCGGCAGTTTCGCGTTCGGCCACGAAATTCTTTGCATCATTGAAGGCTTGTTGCAAGTCATCGGTTTCGACCAGCGCCCTCGCGAATAGTGCGTCGCCGAAGTACGTGAAATCGGCTTCTTCCGAACACCCGAACGACACACGATCAGCTCGCGATGCAGTCATGATCAGGGTTCGTTCGTCCTTGAGTGCCGGGATGAAACCGCCTGAGTAGCAGGCCGAAATCACCACCACCTTGTCGCGATTTTTCAGCGGCGCCAAGGCCGTCGCCAGTTCATCGGCAGGCAGGTCCGCCAGTTCCAGGCGCGGTTGATCCAGCACCAGCTCGTGATCGTGGGTGCCGTGGCTGGTCAGGTAAATGAACAGCAGGTCTTCCGGGCCGCTGCGTTGCGCCAGGGTTTGCACAGCGCGGGTGATGCTTTCACGCGTGGCCATGGGCCGGTCGATCAAATGATCGCGATGGTTGACCAGAGTGATTTGCCCGAACGCACCAAAGCGCGAGGCCAGCAGATTGTTGACGTAATTCGCTTCGCGCAGGAAGACGCTTTGCTTGCCGTCACCGCCCACCACCAGGCTGAACAACTCCACGGCCGGGGTCGAGACAGGAACGTTTGCCACGGCTTTTTCCAGCAGTGAGCCCTGGGCCAGAATGCCGGCTTCCAGCGGGTCGGGCAGCAGCTTGCCCTTGGCATCGCGGATCAACTGGCCGTTGGCCCAGGTGCCACTCTGCACAGGGCCTTGTGCCGGGGTCAGCACGCCTTGCCCTTGATAGGTGTCATCGTCGAACTGGCCGACGTAAACACTGCCGTCCACCAGGCGCAGGCGGCCCTGGCCAGAGAAGCGCCAGTTACTGAACAGCCCTTGATAATGGCTGCCGTCGGCGCCGATCAGCTCGCCTTTGCCGTTCAGCGCGCCGTCCTTGAACTGGCCGACCCAGACGTCACCGTCGCTGTTCTCATAGCGCCCACGGCCATTGAGCTGGTTGTTGCGAAAGCCGCCCGCGTATTGGTCGCCGTCCGCGCTGTTGAAACTGCCGTTGCCTTCGAGTTTGCCGTTGACGAATTTACCGCTGAACTGGTTGCCGCTGGCATCGCTGCGCTGGCCTTCGCCGTTGGGTTTGCCATGGGCGAACTGGCCTTGATACTGGCTGCCGTCGTCGAGTTCGATGCGACCAAGGCCGTCGTACTGGTCGGCCTTGAAGCCTCCCCGGTAGGTCAGGCCCTTCTCTTTGAGTGTGCCTTCGCCTTCGCGCCGTCCCAGCTTGAAGCCCCCGACGTAAACGCCGCCATGGGTGATCAGCGTGCCGTGCCCCTCGAACAGGCCGTTGGCGAAGCCGCCTTTATAAACATCGCCATTACTGGCATGCCATTCGCCCTTGCCGTGCCAGAGGCCATTGTGAAATTCACCGGCGTACCAGCTGCCGTTGGGGTAGTCGATGCGCCCTTGGCCCTGCAGCAAGCCGTTGACGACATCGCCACGATAGCGTCCGCCGTCCGGAAGGCGTGCGTCTGGCGGCGACAGCGGTTCGCCGTCCCCGCAAGCCGCGAGTAGGAATATCAGAGCCAGAGGTACAAGCGCGCGCATGGTCAATCCCGGGAAATTTGGTTCAGGCGTGGGCAGCCGACGTCGATCAAAGCCGGGTGTAAAGCCAGGGAGGAGTATGCCGTAGGGCGTTAGCTGGACGAAACAGTCTGTAACGACTGTTTCGTGTTTTAGCGTCGTTTTAGCGGTGTTTTGCGAGGGTTACACGAAGCACATCGAGAGGGGTTCTGCGATGAAGGCGGGTTTCTCCTGGCCTTCGATCTCCAGAGTAGCCGTGGCTTTGAGCAGCCATTGGCCAGGCTTTTTCTCATTCACCTCAGTGAGCTCGACTTTGAGACGAACGCGCGAGTCGACCTTTACCGGCTGGATGAAGCGCACGCTGTCCAGGCCGTAATTGACGACCATTTTCAAACCTTCGGGCAGCACCAGCAGGTTCTCCATCAGCTTGGGGATCAGCGACAACGAGAGAAATCCGTGGGCGATGGTGCCGCCGAACGGCGTTTGAGCCGCCTTGACGGGATCAACATGGATGAACTGGTAGTCGCCGGTTGCTTCGGCGAACAGGTTGATGCGTTCCTGGTCGATGGTCAGCCATTCAGAGCATCCCAGCTCCTTGCCAACGTAACTCTTGAGCTCTGTAACAGGTACAAAGGGCATGTCGTACTCTCCTTGTCTTTGACGGTTTGTCGTTTTTTGCCTTTTATTGCATAGGACTTTGCCTACGCAAGTCGATGCAAGATCAGCAGAGAGAGCCCGATTGGTCAAGCAAGGTTCTGTGTGCGAATGACAGGCTATAGCCGACCTCTGTGCGTGCTTATAATGTCGCCGCCATTTTGCTGGAGCTTTCCATGTTGCTACGAGGCCTGACGTGGCTGGTGCTGTTTCAATTGCTCGGCACTGCGCTCAACCACTTGTTTCTGTCGATTCTGCCCGGGCCGATTATTGGTCTGGTGCTGCTGCTTGCGTTTCTCATGCTGCGCGGTGAAGTCAGCGAGCCCATCAGCCTGGCTGCCAGCAGCCTGTTGCGTTACCTGCCATTGCTGTTGGTGCCGCCTGCCGTCGGAGTGATGGTCTACGCCGCGGCCATTGCCGCCGACTTCTGGGCGATTGTCGGTGCGCTGGTGCTGTCGCTGATTATCAGCCTCACGTTTGCAGGCTGGTTGATGCAGAAGCTGATCAACCGTCAGGCGCGCGTCAGGAGCCAGCATGAATCTTGATTGGTACGGTGCCTGGAACTCGGTGATCCATCATCCGTTGTTTGGCATCGCCATTACGCTGGGTGCTTATCAGTTGGCGCTGGCGGTCTACGAGAAAACCCGTCTGGTGTTCCTGCAACCCGTGCTGGTTTCGATGCTGGTGCTCATTGGCGTGCTGCTGGTCAGCGGGGTGAGCTACGCCGAATACCGCAAAGGCACGGAAATCCTCAGCGTGCTGCTGGGCCCGGCCACCGTTGCGCTGGCCGTGCCGCTTTATCTGAATCTGCGCCGAATTCGTCAGTTGCTTTGGCCGACGTTAACTACGCTGGTAGTGGGCGGCGTGTTCGCAACCGGGCTGTGTCTGCTGCTGGGTGGGTGGTTTGGCGCCGAGCACATGATATTGATGACCATGGCGCCCAAGTCCGTGACCTCACCCATTGCGATGCTGGTGGCCGAGCAGCTTGGCGGCGTGGCGGCGTTGGCCGCAGTGTTTGTGCTGATCACTGGGGTGCTGGGGGCGATACTTGGCCCGGGGTTGTTGAGCCTGGCCGGGGTTGAAAATCCGGCTGCGCGCGGCATGGCATTGGGGCTGACCGCCCATGCGGTGGGTACGGCGCTGGCCCTGCAGGAAGGTGAAGAGTGCGGCGCCTTTGCGGCGCTGGGCATGAGTTTGATGGGAGTCGCAACGGCGCTGTTTCTGCCGTTGGCGGTGTCGTTGGTCGTTTGAGGGTGATGGGTATGACGTTGCCGCTGTTTCCGCTTAACGCTGTGCTGTTTCCCGGCTGCATTCTGGATTTGCAGCTGTTCGAGGCGCGCTATCTGGACATGATCGGTCGCTGCATGAAGCAGGGCGAAGGGTTTGGCGTGGTGTGCATTACTGAAGGCAGCGAAGTGGGCGAGGCTGCGGCGGGCTATTCATTGATCGGCTGCGAAGCGCTGGTTCGCGATTTCCAGACTCAGGACAACGGCCTGCTGGGTATCCGCGTTGAGGGCGGAAGGCGTTTTCGGGTGATCAGTGCCGACGCTCAGAAGGACCAGTTACTGGTAGCGCAAGTGCAATGGCTCGATGAGGTGCAGGAACGGCCGCTGCAGGAAGAGGACGCGGATCTGGTCGCCTTGCTCTCAGCGCTGGCCGAGCACCCGATGGTCGCCGCCTTGAACATGGGCCTGACTGCCAACGGCCAGCAATCACTGGCCAACCAGCTTGCCTACCTGCTGCCGTTTACCGAGCAGGACAAAATCGCCCTGCTGGAAATCGACGACCCCGAAGACCGTCTGGACGCCATTCAGGACCTGCTTGATGAAATGCAGGGTGATATGCAGGTTTGAGCCTTCGCGCATTGCTCTTGCGGAAACTAAGGTGTGCGATTCCGTGGGAACGACCGGGGTGGCGCTCCACCTTGCTCGCGAAGGCGATCTGTCTGCAATGAAATGTGGCGGGTGTACCGGCCCCTTCGCAAGCAAGCTTGCTCCCACAATTGATTACGCAGGACCAGGTTGCGTTAATACTGATATCGCAACACCGCATGCGGCATTGAATGCAGGGCGAAGAAGCCGAACAATGCCACCAGCGACGGCAGCACTAGCCACCAGATGCGCACCGGCAATGCGGTCAACGACGATTTACGCTGGATGATCGACAGGCTGATCGCACAGAACGTAAACGCCAGAAACATCCCCGCCAGCACGTCGGTTGGCCAATGCACCCCCAGATAAACCCGTGACATGGCGATGGAAATTGCTGGCATGCCGCCGAGCATCAGCCAGGTCAGGCGCAACCGCACCGGCTGCCCGCGCCCCGCGAGCACCGCCAATGTGATGAAAAACGCAAACGACGCCGAGCTGTGCCCGCTGGGCATGCTGTAGGTGGTCAGTGGCTCCAGCAAAACCTCCGGCCGGGCGCGGGCGAACACCCATTTCATGCTGCCGTTGGCCAGGGCGGTGCCCAGCGTTGCGATTAACGCAAAGGCGGCGTGGCGCCATTGGCGGGTGATGAGCAACAGCACCAACAACAAGGCGGCGGCATAAAGCTGAGTGCGGAAATCCCCAAGCCCGGTCACCACGATCACGAACTGGTCGAGCACTGTGCTGCGATGCTCCTGGATCAGCGTCATGATGCCGTTGTCGAACTGGGTCAGATGTGGCCAGCCGAAAAATATGCCTGCCAGCAGGATAGCGCTGGTCACTGCCATGATCTCGGTCGCGTACTGCTTGCTGCGCAGGCTGGTCTGAATGCTGACGCCGACCAGCACGGCCAGCCCGCCGCCGATCACGGCAGCTTGTGGCCAGAAACCTTCCGGCAACGGCAACCGCACCGCTGCGCCTGCCGCCCAGCCCGGCAACAGATACGCAATCGACCAGCCCGCCGCAGCCAGCAGGCTGACCGCCGCAAAACGCGGGAAGGGCATGTCGAACATGCCGGCCACCATGGGCAGCATTGGCCGCAGCGGACCGATAAAGCGCCCGACCAGCAGGCTCGCAATGCCGTAACGCTGGAAATAGGTTTCGGCGCTGCCGATCCATTCGGGGTGGGTGCGCAAGCCAGGTAGTCGACGGATCCCCTGGTGGAAGCGGCGGCCAATGAAGTAGGAAACGACATCACCGAGAATCCCGCCAAGGAAACCCAGCAACAGCACTTCGCTCAGCGGCAGGATCCCGCTACCGGCGAGCGCGGCAACGGCAAACAGCACCACGGTACCAGGTACGACGATGCCAGCAATCGCCAGGCACTCGACAAACGCGATCAGGAAAATCGCTGCGCTCAGCCAGGAAGGGTTGGCTGCCAGCCAGCCGGTCATGCTGTCGACCCATGGGCCCATGGTTCAGTTTCCTTGATCGATTAGGTAATAGTCGCGGCCTTCGACCTGACCGCGTCGCAACGGGTTCCGTGTGCAGAAACGGGCGTATTCGGCGTCGACGAAGCGGTACAGGAGGTGTTCATCGCGGCCCAGGGGTATGCCCAGACGCGTGGTCTGGATAATACGGGGTGGCGTTTGGCCCACATCTTCGACCAGCAACAAATTTGCATCGAAACGTTTCGCGTCCCATACCGGGACTTTCAGCCCCAGGGCTTTGCACAGCAGTGTCTGGCCAGCGCACAAACGTCCGGGGCTGCGCAGTTCACCGCTGGCGTCGGGGTTGTTCAGTTGCATCTGCGTCAGGCTGTTGGCATCCGACACCGCATCGACCCATGGGTAGGCTGACTTGATCAACACCGCGTTGCCCGGGCCTTCAGCGCTGAAGTTGAGCGAGTCCCCGCCGCGCGCGTAATACATGTAGATATGCCCGCCATCGAGGAACAGTGCTTTGCGTTTTTCGGTGTAGCCCAGCGACGCATGGCTGCCTTTTTCGGCGAAGTAATACGCTTCTGTCTCGATGATCCGCGCCGCCAGCCACAGCTCGCCGACCTTGTGCCGGATGACTTTGCCCAGCAGGGCCTTGGCCAACACCTGGGCATCACGGTTGAAGAAACTGTCGGGCAGGGCGATGGGCATAGGGCACAGGAATTGGCAGGACGGGCGCTGATCATAGCAATGCGCGGCTTAATTGCAGCTGAATGTGATGCTTGAGCTTGATGGTGTTTTTCTGTGGGTGATCTCAATGCTGGAGCGATGTCGTGGGACCGGCTTTAGCCGGGAAGACGGAGTTTCTGTAGATGAATATGTATCGGGTATACAGGCCTCTTCCCGGCTAAAGCCGGTCCCACGGGAAATGCGTACTGCAGGCGAACAGAGAGCCTCCCGCAGGATTTCAGGTGTCCATATCCACCTATTTCACTCAGTTATCGACCATCCGCCTGTCTGCGCTGTCGTTAGCGTCGCCCGACGGCTATAATCGGCCGCTTTCCTATCTGCCAAGACCTCTGAGACCATGACTGAGTCCGTTCTTGACTACATGACCCGCCTGGGTCGCGCCGCCCGCGAAGCTTCGCGTGTGATCGGCCGTGCCAGCACTGCGCAGAAAAACCGCGCGTTGCTCGCCACTGCCGCCGCTCTGGATGAGGCTCGCACCGAGCTGTCTGCCGCCAATGACATGGACCTGGCCGCTGGCCGCGCCAACGGCCTGGAGCCGGCCATGCTCGAACGTCTGGCCCTGACCCCCGCACGAATCGACAGCATGATCGTCGGGTTGCGTCAGGTGGCCAATCTGCCCGATCCAGTGGGCGCGATCCGCGACATGAGCTTTCGTCCGTCAGGTATTCAGGTCGGCAAGATGCGCGTGCCCCTGGGGGTGGTCGGCATCATCTACGAGTCGCGGCCGAACGTGACCATCGATGCGGCCAGTCTGTGCCTGAAGTCCGGCAACGCGACGATTCTGCGTGGCGGCTCCGAGGCGATTCATTCCAACCGAGCCATTGCTGCCTGCGTTCAGCGCGGTCTGGCCGAGGCTGATTTACCCGCTGCAGTGGTCCAGGTGGTCGAGACCACTGACCGTGCTGCGGTCGGTGCGCTGATCACCATGCCTGAATACGTGGACGTTATCGTGCCCCGTGGCGGCAAGGGCCTCATCGAGCGCGTCAGCCGTGACGCCCGCGTACCGGTGATCAAGCACCTGGACGGCATCTGCCATGTCTATGTCAGCGCCCATGCCGATCTGAGCAAGGCCCAGCGCATCGCGTTCAACGCCAAGACTTACCGGTATGGCATTTGCGGCGCCATGGAAACCCTGCTGGTGGATCAGACCATCGCGGCCGAATTCCTGCCGCTGATGGCGGCCCAGTTTCGTGAAAAGGGTGTCGAGCTGCGCGGTTGCGAACGTACCCGCGACCTGATCGAGGCGATCCCGGCCACTGAAGAAGACTGGAACACTGAATACCTGGCGCCGATCCTGTCCATCCGGATCGTCAACGGGCTGGACCAGGCTATCGAACACATCAACCACTATGGCTCGCACCACAGCGACGCCATCGTCTCCGATCATCAGGGGCAGATCCGCCGTTTCATGGCTGAAGTCGACTCCAGTTCGGTGATGGTCAACGCGCCCACCAGCTTTGCCGATGGCTTCGAATACGGATTGGGTGCGGAGATCGGCATTTCTACTGATAAGCTGCACGCCCGCGGTCCGGTCGGTCTGGAAGGGCTGACCTGCGAGAAGTACATCGTGATCGGCGACGGCCAGTTGCGCGGACAGGAGCCAGCCTGACTTGAGCGAACCTGTACAGCACGCGGGAACGCCTGCGGATGCTGTAGACGAGGCCGCTGCGGTCTTGCCAAAGCGGATCGGTATTCTGGGCGGCACGTTCGACCCTGTGCATATCGGTCACTTGCGCGGCGCACTGGAAGTCGCCGCGCTGCTTGAACTCGATGAGTTGCGCCTGACGCCCAGCGCCCGGCCACCGCATCGCGATACACCGAGCGTCAGTGCACAAGACCGTCTGGCGATGGTCGAGTGCGCGGTTGCCGGTGTCGCGCCCCTGACGGTGGATGACCGGGAGCTGAAGCGGGACAAACCGTCCTACACAATTGACACGCTGGAATCGATGCGCGCTGAGCTGGCCGCAGCGGACCAGTTATTCCTGTTGCTGGGTTGGGACGCCTTTTGCGGCCTGCCAACCTGGCATCGATGGGAAGAGTTGCTGGAACACTGCCATATCGTGGTGTTACAGCGCCCGGACGCCGACAGCGAGTCGCCGGATGCCATGCGCAATCTGCTGGCAGCCCGCGCAGTCAGCGATCCAAAGGCCCTGAAAGGGCCGGGCGGACACATTACATTCGTCTGGCAGACGCCGTTAGCGGTGTCTGCCACCCAGATCCGCCAACTGCTGGCCAGCGGGAAGTCGGTACGTTTTCTGGTGCCAGACGCAGTACTGGCCTATATCGATGCGCACGGGCTGTACCATGCGCCGAGAAACTGAGGGAGCGCCCCTGAACTGCTTTGATAGATAAGCGTTTGGACGTTCCCATACACACGAGTTGAAGAGTTTTATATGACAAAGCAAAAAATGAGCAGTGAAGAAGTCATCAAGATCGCTATCGCGGCACTGGAAGACGTCAAAGGCACCGACATCCTGACCATCGACGTGCGCGACAAGACCAGCATCGCCGATTACATGCTGATCTGCACCGGTACCTCCAACCGCCAGCTGAACGCACTGGTCGACAGCGTTCGTGACAAGGTCAAGGCCGCAGGCCTGAAATCCCTGAGCGAAGAAGGCAAGGGCGATAGCGACTGGGTCCTGCTGGACCTGGGCGACGTGATCGTTCACGTGATGACCGCTGCGGCTCGTCAATTCTACGACCTGGAGCGGTTGTGGAAAGGCGCTGAGCTGAGCCGTTCGGGCGATGGCAAGCACCACAACCCAGAAAACACCCATGAGCATTTCCTCAAGCTCAACAAAGATCAGCAGTAAGAGGCCGTTGTGCGTCTGCGTCTGATTGCGGTCGGCTCGCGCATGCCCAAGTGGGTGGAAGAAGGCTGGCATGAATATGCCAAGCGTCTGCCATCCGAGCTGGCACTCGACCTGGTGGAGATCCCGCTCAATACCCGTGGCAAGAATGCTGATGTGGCACGCTTTATCCGTCAGGAAGGCGAGGCCATGCTGGCAAAAGTGCAGCCGGGCGAGCGGATCGTTACTCTCGAAGTGCATGGCAAGCCCTGGAGCACCGAGCAATTGGCGGTGGAACTGGAGCGCTGGCGCCTTGATTCGCGCACGGTGAACTTCATGGTAGGCGGGCCGGAAGGCCTGGCGCCTGAGGTCTGTGCACGCGCCGATCAGCGTTGGTCGCTGTCGCCACTGACGTTGCCGCACCCGCTGGTGCGCATCCTCATCGGTGAGCAGATCTATCGCGCCTGGACAGTTCTGTCCGGGCACCCTTACCACAAATAGCACTGCGCCCAATGTCTCAGCCGATTCGCCTAAAAGACCACGAGAAAGACGCACGTCTGGTGCGCGGCCGGGTCGTGGTCGGGGCTGTGGCTGTTGTGTTGCTGGTGTGTGTGCTCATCGCGCGGCTGTATTTCCTGCAGGTCATCCAGTACGACTATCACTCGACGCTGTCGGAAAACAATCGGGTGCATGTGCAGCCGATTCCGCCCAGCCGTGGCCTGATCTTTGATCGCAACGGCGTGGTGATTGCCGACAACCGGCCCAGTTTCAGCCTGAGCATGACCCGCGAACGCTCCGGCGACTGGTCCCAGGTGCTCGACACCATTGTCGAAGTCCTGGAATTGACGCCGGACGACCGCGTGATCTTCGAAAAACGCATGAAGCAGGGGCGCCGTCCTTTCGAGCCGGTGCCGATCCTGTTCGAGTTGAGCGAAGAGCAGATCGCCCGGGTGGCGGTCAATCAGTTCCGGCTACCGGGCGTTGAAGTCGTGGCGCAACTGGTACGGCATTACCCGCAGGGGGCGCATTTTGCGCATTCGGTGGGCTATATGGGCCGGATCAACGAGAAAGAGCTCAAGACCCTCGACCCGGTCAACTACAGCGGCACCCACCATATCGGCAAGACCGGCATCGAGCGCTTCTACGAAGATGAGTTGCATGGTCAGGTCGGTTACGAAGAAGTCGAGACCAACGCCCGAGGCCGTGTCTTGCGGGTGCTCAAGCGTACTGATCCGGTGCCGGGCAAAGACATCGTGCTGAGCCTGGATATCAAACTTCAGGAAGCCGCCGAGGCAGCATTGGCGGGCCGTCGCGGCGCGGTGGTGGCGATGGACCCACGCAACGGCGAGGTGCTGGCAATGGTCAGTGCGCCGAGCTTCGACCCCAATCTGTTCGTGACCGGCATCAGCTTCAAGGCTTACGCCGAATTGCGTGACTCGATTGATCGGCCGCTGTTCAACCGTATCCTGCGCGGCCTGTACCCGCCGGGTTCGACCATCAAGCCTGCGGTGGCCATCGCTGGGCTGGACGCCGGTGTGGTCAACGCATCGAGCCGAGTGTTCGACCCAGGCTTCTACCAACTGCCCAACTACGATCACAAATACCGCAACTGGAACCGCACGGGCGACGGCTGGGTGGACCTGGACACCGCCATCATGCGTTCCAACGACACCTACTTCTACGACCTGGCGCACAAGCTGGGCATTGATCGCCTGTCGTCCTATATGAACAAGTTCGGTATCGGCCAGAAGGTCTCGCTGGACATGTTCGAAGAATCCCCCGGCCTCATGCCGTCCCGGGACTGGAAGCGTGCGACTCGGCGCCAGGCCTGGTTCCCGGGCGAGACGCTGATTCTCGGTATCGGCCAGGGCTACATGCAGGCCACGCCGTTGCAGCTGGCCCAGGCCACCGCGCTGGTGGCTAACAAGGGTGTGTGGAATCGCCCGCATCTGGCCAAGACCATCGAAGGCCAGCCGCCGGTGGACGAAAACCCGATGCCGAACATCATCCTGCGTAACCCGTCGGATTGGGACAAGGTCAACCACGGTATGCAGCAAGTGATGCACGGCGCACGCGGCACCGCGCGCAAGGCGGCCATCGGTGCGCAATACCTGATCGCAGGCAAGAGTGGTACGGCGCAGGTCGTGGCCATCAAGCAGGGCGAGAAATACGACCGCTCCAAGGTTCAGGAACGCCACCTCGACCACGCCTTGTTCGTCGGTTTTGCTCCCGCCAATGATCCGAAAATCGTGGTCTCGGTGATGGTCGAAAACGGCGAGTCCGGTTCTGGCGTCGCCGCCCCTGTGGTTCGTCAGATCATGGATGCCTGGCTGCTCAACACTGACGGAACTCTAAAACCCGAATATGGCGGCGTTAAAGCCGTGGAGGCTGCGGCCAGTGCCAGTCAAGAGTAATTTCGACCGCATTCTTTCCAGCGAAGACGTGATGCGCCGCCGCGCCACCTTTTTGCAGCGCATTCATATCGACGGTCCCTTGCTGATCCTGCTGCTGACCCTGGCTGCGGGCAGTCTGTTCGTGCTGTATTCGGCCAGTGGCAAGAACTGGGACTTGCTGATCAAGCAAGCCAGCTCGTTTGGCATTGGCCTGGTGGCGATGGTGGTGATCGCCCAGCTTGAGCCCAGGTTCATGGCGCGCTGGGTGCCCGTGCTCTATGTCTTGGGCGTGTTGCTGCTGGTGGTGGTTGATGTCATGGGTCACAACGCCATGGGCGCCACCCGCTGGATCAACATCCCCGGCGTGATCCGCTTCCAGCCTTCTGAATTCCTCAAGATCATCATGCCCGCTACCATTGCCTGGTATTTGTCCAAGCGCACGCTGCCGCCGCACCTGAAACATGTGGTGGTGAGTCTGGCGTTGATCGGTGTGCCGTTCGCCCTCATCGTGCGCCAGCCTGACCTGGGCACTTCATTGCTGATCCTGGCGTCGGGCTCGTTTGTGCTGTTCATGGCCGGTTTGCGCTGGCGCTGGATCATCAGCGTGCTGGCCGCTGCGGTGCCGGTGGCGGTGGCGATGTGGTTTTTCATCATGCACGACTACCAGAAGCAACGAGTGCTGACCTTTCTGGACCCTGAAAGCGATCCATTGGGCACTGGCTGGAACATCATTCAGTCCAAGGCCGCCATTGGTTCGGGGGGCGTATTTGGCAAAGGCTGGTTGCTCGGCACACAGTCGCACCTGGATTTCCTGCCTGAAAGCCATACCGACTTCATCATCGCCGTCATGGGTGAAGAGTTCGGGCTGGTGGGGATCTGCGCATTGCTGCTGATCTACCTGCTGTTGATCGGTCGTGGCCTGGTGATTACCGCTCAGGCACAGACTTTGTTCGGCAAGTTGCTTGCCGGGGCGCTGACCATGACGTTTTTTGTTTACGTTTTCGTCAACATCGGTATGGTCAGTGGCCTGCTGCCGGTGGTTGGCGTCCCGCTGCCCTTCATTAGTTATGGAGGAACTTCGCTGGTGACCCTGCTGTCAGCGTTTGGTGTTTTGATGTCGATCCATACACATCGTAAATGGATCGCGCAGGTTTGATTAAGGTGAAGAATTCAATGCAAGTTGTGCGTAGCTGGGCTCGATACGCTCCGATGGTCGGCCTGGTGGGCATTCTTGGGTCTGTGCAGGAAGCATTCGCCAAAGATTATGAAGGTTCGCCCCAGGTTGCTGAATTTGTCGGCCAGATGACCCGCGACTACGGGTTTGCCGGTGAGCAGCTGATGGATGTGTTTCGCGATGTGGAACGCAAACAGGCGATTCTTGACGCGATTTCTCGCCCCGCCGAACGGGTCAAGCAATGGAAAGAATACCGCCCGATGTTCATCACTGACGCGCGCATTGCGCGAGGTGTGGACTTCTGGCGTCAGCACGAGGCCACGCTGGCCCGCGCCGAGCAGGAATATGGCGTCCCGGCTCAGGTGATCGTCTCGATCATCGGTGTGGAGACCTTCTTCGGCCGCAACACTGGCAATTACCGGGTGATCGACGCGCTGTCCACCCTGGGTTTTGATTACCCGCCGCGTGCCGACTTCTTCCGCAAGGAGCTGCGTGAGTTCCTGCTGCTGGCCCGCGAACAGCAGGTCGACCCGCTGACTCTCAAAGGCTCGTACGCCGGTGCAATGGGGTTGCCGCAGTTCATGCCGAGCAGTTTTCGCGCCTACGCTGTGGATTTCGACGGCGACGGGCACATCAATATCTGGAACAACCCGGACGACGCGATTGGCAGCGTGGCCAGCTATTTTCAGCGTCACGGCTGGGTCGCGGGTGAGCCTGTGGTCAGCCTCGCTAACGTGCGGGGTGATCGGGTGGATGAAGGTTTGACGGCCGGAATCGAGCCAGTAAAAACCGTTGGGGAGTTGCGAGCCTTGGGGTGGGCGAGTCATGATGCGCTTCGCGACGACTTGCCGGTCACTGCCTTTAAGCTGGAAGGCGAGAACGGCCCTGAATACTGGATGGGTTTGAAGAATTTTTATGCAATCACTCGTTATAACCGCAGCGTGATGTACGCCATGACTGTGCATCAATTGTCTGAACTGCTGGTTCAAGCCCGGGGTGCCAAATAATGCGGGCATTGCCGATCGTGACTTCGTTGAAGTTAATGGCCTGTGCCGCGCTGTCGTTGCTGGTGGTCAGTTGCTCCTCTCCGAGCCGTCCGGTTCAGAAGGGCACTGCGGGTATCTCCTCGCCGCCGGGCCTGGACATCAACCGTGCCCACAAAGACGGCGCGCCTTGGTGGGACGTGGATATCTCGCGTATCCCGGACGCCACGCCGACCATCCACACCGGTCCCTACAAAGCCAACCCGTACACGGTACTGGGCAAGTCGTACTTTCCGCTCAGCGACTCCAAGCGTTACGTCGCGTCCGGCACTGCGTCCTGGTACGGCACCAAGTTTCACGGTCAGAACACCGCCAATGGCGAGGTCTACGACCTGTACGGCATGAGCGCGGCGCACAAGACCTTGCCGCTGCCCAGCTACGTGCGCGTGACCAACCTGGATAACAACCGGACGGTTATCCTGCGCGTCAATGACCGTGGCCCGTTCTACTCCGACCGGATCATCGATTTGTCCTACGCTGCGGCGAAGAAACTCGGTTATGCCGAAACCGGCACCGCGCGGGTCAAGGTCGAAGGCATCGACCCGCAGGAATGGCTGGCGCAAAATGGCCGCCCGACGCCGCTGCTGCCTAATCAGCCGCAGGTCATGCCACAGGCAACCCCGCCGGCATTGGTAGCTTCGACCGGCACCATCGAGCAATACACGCCGCCGCCACAGCAACACGCAGCGCCTTCGGTACCGATGCAGTTCGACGCAAAAAAAAACGGTTCCGCACCAGCGTCTGGGCTGTATCTCCAGGTGGGCGCCTTCGCCAACCCGGACGCTGCAGAACTCCTGAGGTCGAAATTGAGCGGGATGGTACGGGCTCCAGTGTTCGTGAGTTCGATCGCTCGCAACCAGCAGACACTCTATCGAGTGCGTATGGGACCGATCCAGACGCAGGGTGAAGCCCAGCAGATGCAAAACAGCGTAAGGTCGGCCAATCTTGGCCAGCCGAGCGTCGTGACACTTGATTGATTGAAGCACCGAATCAAAGCCGCTCACGACCCGGATGCGTCCGGGACGGATCGGTCCACGGTTGTCAGCCAGCGGATTTGCCACCAGAGCAAAGTGCAGGCAACTGTCCATGGGTTTGTCTGTCGAACAGCCAACCTCGTGAGTCAGGATTCAAGCCTGGCACCGCCGGTCGTTGGGAGCGATGCCGCTACCACAGACCCGTTCAGCTTTGCCCGTGAGGGCATGTTTGCCCATTAGCAATTTCGAGAGACGGATGAACATCACCACCTTTGCAAAACGCTTGTGCCTGCTTGTACCGCTGCTCATTACTCCGGCTGCCTGGGCGGCCGAGCAGATGACACCTTCGGCCCCGCAACTGGCCGCCAAGGCCTACGTGCTGATGGACGCCAGCAGCGGTAACGTCCTGGTCGAGAACAACGGCGACCAGCGCCTTGCGCCTGCAAGCCTGACCAAACTGATGACCGCCTACATCGCCACTCTGGAAATTCGTCGTGGCCAGATTGGCGAAAACGATCCGGTGACCGTCAGCGAAAACGCCTGGCGCACTGGCGGTTCGCGGATGTTCATCAAGGTCGGCAGCCAGGTCACCGTCAGCGACCTGCTGCACGGCATCATCATTCAGTCGGGTAACGACGCCAGCGTCGCGCTGGCCGAGCACATCGCTGGCAGCGAAGACGCCTTCGCCGACATGATGAACAAGACTGCCGCTGATCTGGGCATGACCAATAGCCACTTCATGAACCCGACCGGCCTGCCAAACCCTGAGCACTACTCGTCGGCTCACGACATGGCGATCCTGGCACGCGCGATCATCCACGAAGACCCGGCTCACTACGCGATCTACTCGCAGAAAGAGTTTTTCTGGAACAACATCAAGCAGCCTAACCGCAACCTGCTGCTGTGGCGCGACAAGACCGTTGATGGTCTGAAAACCGGCCACACCGATGAAGCGGGCTACTGCATGGTGTCTTCTGCTGTACGTGATGGCATGCGTCTGATTGCCGTTGTATTCGGCACCAGCAGCGAACAGGCCCGTGCGGCTGAAACCCAGAAGCTGCTGACTTACGGTTTCCGCTTCTTCGAAACCCAGAACTTCTACCAGAAAGGCACTGAGCTGGCTCAAGCCCCTGTCTGGAAAGGCGCTGACCGTCAGGTCAAGGCTGGCCTGGCTGAAGACCTGAGCATGACCATGCCTAAAGGCGAGATGAAAAAGCTCTCCGCCAGCATGACCATGAACCCGCAGCTGACTGCACCTATCGCCAAAGGCGATGTGATCGGCAAGGTTGAAGTGAAAATGGAAGACAAAGTGGTACGCACTTCCAACCTTGTGGCGCTGGACGCTGTCGAGGAAGGTGGCTTCCTGCGCCGCGTGTGGGATAGCATTCGCTTGTTCTTCTACGGCCTGTTCAACTGATCCCAGTCACAGCGCCAACCTTCGCGCGTCCGCTCATACCCTGAGTGGGCGCGTTTCCGTCTTCACGGCTTGTGAGACCTTTACTGCCATGACAGATTCCGACGTCAAGTCGCACAAAATCGAATTCCCCTGCGAGGACTATCCGATCAAAGTGATCGGGAACACCACTGTAGGGTTCAAAGACAGCGTGATCGAGATTCTGGCCAAACACGCCACAATCGACATCTCGACCCTTGCCGAACGCCAAAGCAGCAACGGCAAGTACACCACCATCCAGTTGCACATCGTTGCCACTGGCGAAGATCAGCTGCGTGACATCAATAGCGCCCTGCGCGCTACGGGTCTCGTGCACATGGTGCTCTGATGGGCGCAAGCCTGGGTGTTCGCGAGTTGGGCCAGATCGATTACGAGCTGGCCTGGCATGCCATGCAGCGCTTCACCGATGGGCGAAGCCCTGACACTCAGGACGAAATCTGGCTGCTGCAACATGCCCCTGTCTTTACTCAGGGGCAGTCCGGCAAGCCCGAACATTTGCTGCTGCCGGGCAATATTCCGGTGGTACAGGTCGATCGTGGCGGCCAAGTGACCTATCATGGGCCCGGCCAACTGGTCGTCTACCTGATGCTGGATGTGAAACGCCTGGGTTTCGGCGTGCGAGCATTGGTCACCCGCATCGAGAACAGCCTGATTGCCTTGCTGGCCAGCTACGGCGTCAACGCCGCTGCCAAGCCCGATGCACCGGGTGTGTATGTCGACGGAGCGAAGATCGCGTCCCTGGGGCTGCGAATTCGCAATGGTCGTTCATTCCATGGTCTGGCGCTCAACGTCGACATGGACCTTGAACCGTTTCGACGGATTAATCCCTGTGGGTATGCAGGGCTGGCAATGACCCAGCTGTGCGATCATGCAGGCCCGATTGAATTTGCCGAGGTAAGTGCCCGGCTGCGCGCGCAGCTCGTCAAGCACCTCGACTATGCTGAGCAGACGACCCTAACGGGCGGAATCGACTGATTATGACAACTGCGACTGATACTGCCGTGCAAACCTTGATCCCCACCCTCGACGTCTCCGAGCGTGTGGCCCGTCCGAAAGTCGAAGCTGGCGTAAAGCTGCGTGGCGCGGAAAAAGTTGCGCGTATCCCGGTGAAGATCATTCCAACGGTCGATCTGCCGAAGAAACCTGACTGGATTCGCGTGCGCATCCCGGTTTCCCCGGAAGTCGATCGCGTCAAACAACTGCTGCGCAAGCACAAGCTGCACAGTGTCTGCGAAGAAGCGTCCTGCCCGAACCTGGGGGAATGTTTCTCCGGCGGCACTGCGACCTTCATGATCATGGGTGACATCTGCACCCGTCGCTGCCCGTTCTGTGACGTGGGCCACGGCCGTCCGAAGGCGCTGGACGCCGACGAGCCGGTGAACCTGGCGGTCGCCATTGCCGACCTGCGTCTGAAGTATGTGGTTATCACCTCCGTTGACCGTGACGACCTGCGTGACGGCGGTGCTCAGCACTTTGCCGACTGCATCCGTGAAATCCGCAAACTGTCGCCTAACGTGCAGCTGGAGACGCTGGTCCCGGATTACCGTGGCCGTATGGACGTTGCGCTGGCAATCACTGCAGCCGAGCCGCCAGATGTGTTCAACCACAACCTGGAAACCGTGCCGCGCCTGTACAAGGCCGCGCGTCCGGGTTCGGATTACCAGTGGTCGCTGACCCTGCTGCAACGCTTCAAGGAAATGGTCCCGCACGTGCCGACCAAATCCGGCCTGATGCTGGGTCTGGGTGAAACCGACGAAGAAGTGATCGAAGTCATGCAGCGCATGCGCGAGCACAACATCGACATGCTCACGCTTGGCCAGTACCTGCAGCCTTCGCGCAGCCACTTGCCCGTTCAGCGTTTCGTGCACCCGGACACCTTTGCCTGGTTCGCCGAAGAAGGCTACAAGATGGGCTTCAAGAACGTCGCTTCCGGGCCTTTGGTGCGTTCGTCGTATCACGCTGACGAGCAAGCCAAGATCGCCGTTAAAGCAATGGTCTGACCGCTCGACTTGAGCTGAAAGCAAAAGGGCCGGATATCACTATCCGGCCCTTTTTTATGTCTCAGAAAATTGCGTGGGCATTGACGACCTGTGGGAGCGAATTCATTCGCGAAGGGGCCTCGTCAGGCAGCACATCAACGCCTGACTCAACGCTTTCGCGAATGAATTCGCTCCCACAGGTTCTTCGGTCGCCAGGGAGTGTGCGGGGCGTCAGGGACGCCCTCCGCAAACCATTAGCTAGGGCTTGCGCAAATTCTGCAGCAACTCCTGCGTCGGATACCCATCCGCTGGCCAGCCGTAAGACTGTTGTGCACTGCGGATTGCCTTGCGGGTGTTGGCGCCGATGATGCCGTCTGGGTTGCCTGCGTCATAACGCTTGGCCGTGAGCAGGGTTTGCAGTTCGATGCGCTCAGAGCGGCTTAGCGGCACGTCGCCGCGCGGCCATTCGCCCACCACATAGCCGCCGCCCATAATCCGCCCTGATAACAGGCTAATCGCCAGCCCGTAGGACGACGAGTTGTTGTACTTCAGAATGGCGCGGAAGTTGTCCATCACCAGAAATGACGGGCCCTTGTAACCAGCGGGCAGTAACAGCGCCGCCTGTTGTTGCAAGGCACTGGCGGGCAGCGGCGTGCCGTTGGGTAGGGTCAGGCCCAGTTTTTGCCATTCGGCGAGGCTCTTGCGAGTGGAGCCGTCGGCCAGTGCATAGTCGATAGACTGAGGCAGGGTGACTTCATAGCCCCACGGCTGGCCGGTCTGCCAGCCTGAGCTTTGCAGGTAATGTGCAGTCGACGCCAGGGCATCGGTCGGGCTGTTCCAGATATCACGGCGACCATCGCCGTCGAAATCCACGGCATGGGTGTTGTAGGTGGTCGGGATGAACTGGGTTTGCCCCATCGCGCCGCTCCAGGAACCCACCATGCTCTCCGGAGAAACGTCGCCATGTTGCAGGATCTGCAGGGCGGCCAGGAGTTGGTCCTGGGCGAAACCACGACGGCGACCTTCATAGGCCAGCGTCGCCAATGAGCGAATCACCGACTTGGAGCCCTGGAACTGCCCGAAATTACTTTCCATGCCCCACACCGCGACCAGCACATTGCGATCAACGCCGTAGCGCTGCTCGATGCTTTGCAGCGCATCGGCATATTGGTTCATCAGGGCCTGGGCCTTGCGAACCCGAGCCTCGGAGATCGCGCCATCAAGGTATTCCCACACGGGGCGGGTGAACTCAGGCTGGCTGCGGTCGGCCTTGACCACGCTCATGTCCGGGGTCACACCCGTGAACGCACGATCAAAAATATCCGGTCGGATGCCAGCGCGCAGAGCCTGCTCGCGAAAGCTGGCCTGCCATTCGGTAAAGCTCATGTTTGGCTGGATATCGAGATTGCCATCGACAGCCAACACCGGCGTCGGCGCAGCCACTGGCGACACCTGGACATTCTTGGTGACAGGCAAAGGCATGGCGTCAGCTGCGGTGGGTTTCTCCGCGCAGGCAACTAAGAGGACGAGGCTGGAGGCAGCGATCAGTTGGCGCAACTGCCAACGTCGGGAAAAACAAGAGGGCATGCTTGGGTCCAAGGTATTACCGTTAGATGCAGACCTTACCATGCCTGCAGGCGGAAAGGGCCTCGGGTAAAAGTTGCCATGTTTCAGGCAGCCAGAAAGTAAGAAGCCTCCCAGCTTTTAGACTGGAAGGCTTCGCGGCGGTAGCTGCCTTTGCCTTTGCCGGGTTGTTCCTGACGGCTGCGGAACAGTGGCTGGGCAATGATGGATTTGGCCTTGTTGGGCCGCTTTGCGTTTTTCATAGCAGGCTTCATGGCAAGCGCTCTCTGGGAGTAAGAAACGGCGCAGATGATCGGCTTTGAGGACGGCTGTGTCTAATTGATCTGTGCTATCGCGCGATAGTCAGGGGCAGAGCGGTATAGGTTGGTCTGAAACCTGTAGGAGCTGCCGAAGGCTGCGAATTGCGGTGCCTGAGAAGTCGCTTTCGCAGCCTTCGGCAGCTCCTACAGAAGACGCGTAAATGTCACTCCGCCGGCAACGCCAACCTTTGGCCTGCCATCAGCAGTGAAAGGCGACTCAGGCTGCTCCACGGCGAGCCGACCGCCTGGCCTTTGATTTGCGCATCGATGCGTTGCGCGTCCATCAGCAGTTCGGCCCAGCGCTTGGCCGAGTAGCGTTGCAGCGCTTTGCTCATCAGCGGTTTGCGCTTGTCCCAGATCGGCGGGCGGGCGGAGCTGAAGGCTTTGTCCAGCGGCATGCCCTGGCTGAATTGCAAGGCCAGGTTGGCCAGCACGCGCAATTCACGGGACAACGCCCAGAGAATCACCGGTGGCTCGACACCTTCACCGCGCAGGCCTTCCAGCATGCGCAAGGCATGAGCCGCGTCGCCGTTGAGAATCGCATCGGTCAGCCCGAAGACATCGAAGCGCGCGCTGTCAGCCACGGCGGCCTGCACGGTTTCCACGGTGATCTGACCTTCTTCGGCCATCAACTTGAGCTTTTCGATTTCCTGAGCGGCGGCCAGCAGGTTGCCTTCAACGCGGGCGGCGATCAGTTCAACAGCGTCCTGCGTTGCCGCCAGCCCGGCCTGGGACAGGCGCTGGCGAATCCATTGCGGCAGTTGGCCAGCGTCCACAGGCCAGATCTGCACGAACTGGGTTTGTGCCCCTTCGACCAGCGCCTTGCCCCACTTGGTTTTCTGCGCGCTGCCGTCGAGCTTGGGCAGGCTGATCAGGAGCAGGGTGTCTTCGGCGGGGCGCGAGCAGTATTCCATCAGCGCGGCCGCGCCCTTATCGCCGGGTTTGCCCGACGGCAGGCGCAGCTCCAGCAGGCGACGCTCGGCAAACAGCGACATGCTCGCACCCGCCTGCAGCAGCGTGCCCCAGTCAAAACTGGAGTCGGCGCTAAACACTTGGCGTTCGTCAAAACCTTGCTGGCGCGCCGCTGCGCGGATAGCGTCGGCGGCTTCCTGGCAGAGCAACGGGTCGTCACCGCTGACGATGTAGACCGGGGCGAGGGTGCCTTGCAGGTGTTTGGCGAGTTGGGCGGGTGCGAGTTTCATAGAAGATTTCCCGGTGTCCTGACACCGCGCCGCCTGACGGCAAGCACGGAATCTGTAGGGGCCAACTTGTTGGCGAGGCGGTCGTCGGTGGTGCGCAGGTCCGACGTCTCGCCAACAAGTTGGCCCCTACAGGGAAGTGCATTTCAAATGGAAAAATAACAGGGCCAGAATGCGGCTGACCCCCGAACAATCTTATCGGGACGGAATTTCGATCGGCGACTGCTGTGGTGTCTCGTCGCGGATCTTCTGTGCCGCTTCCAGCGCTTCGGCTTCGGCCTTGGCCACGGCGTCGGCTTTGGCCTGCAATTCGTCCAGGTGCTGTGGCGTCAGCTGTTGCAGTTGGGCAACCAGTTTCTGTACCAGATCGTTACGCATTTCGGTACGCACCTGGCCCGCTTCGAGGTCGGACCCGATCAGGTTGTTGCCGTCATGCACATAGATCTTGTCGACGGTGACCTTGTTATAGGTCAGCTGACGATCTTTGGTGCCATTGATCTGGTATTCCAGCGTGGTGGTCAGGGCGTACTCGGCCGAACGACCCGAGCCACTGGAGCTTGCTGCGCGCTGGGTTTCCTGTTCGTTGAGGATCACCAGCTTGTACGGAGCGCCGGTGTAGATCTTCACGCCACTGCCTTGCAGCGTCTGCACCAGTTGCTTGACGGTCTTGCCGTAGGCATCACGGGCGCTGACGTCGAGTTCTTTGACGGACAATTCGGTACTGCCGGTGCCACGCAGCTGGAAGCCACAGGCGCTCAGCAATACGGCGAGGCCCATAACCAGCAAATTGCGTTTGATCATCTTGATGCTCCCCTTGAATCCGTTTGGGCCGACAGTGCGTGCCCTGGAAATATGTTCAGCGCCCCGATACTCACCAGGGCGCTTGATTCAGTCAGCTTGCGACGATGTTGACCAGCTTGCCAGGGACTACGATCACTTTGCGGATCGTCAGCCCATCGATAAAGCGCAGCACGTTCTCGTTGATTCGGGCAGCGGCTTCGACTTCTTCGCGAGTCGCGCTGGCAGGCATTTCAATGTGCCCGCGCAGCTTGCCGTTAACCTGAATCACCAGCTGCAGGGTGTCTTGAATCAGTGCAGTCTGATCCAGCACCGGCCAGCCTGCATCGATGACCGGCGAGGCGTGGCCCAGCTCGTTCCACAACTCGTGGCTGATGTGCGGCGTGATCGGTGCCAGCAGCAGGGCAACTGTTTCCAGGCCTTCTTGCAGCAGGGCGCGATCCTGAACCGAAGCCTGAGGGGCTTTTTCCAGTACGTTCATCAGCGTCATCACCTGAGCGATGGCGGTGTTGAATTTGTGGTGCTGGCCGACGTCCTGGCTGGCTTGTTTGATGGCCTGGTGGATCGCGCGACGGATGACTTTCTGATCGTCATTCAGTGCAGCGATATCCAGCGCAGCCGGCAGACCTTGAGCAACGTGGCTCTGCGCCAGACGCCATACGCGACGCAGGAAGCGGTGCGAGCCTTCAACGCCGGAATCAGACCATTCCAGGCTCATGTCAGGCGGCGAAGCGAACATCATGAACAGGCGGCAGGTATCGGCGCCGTACTGATCGATCATCGACTGTGGGTCGACGCCGTTGTTCTTGGACTTGGCCATCTTCTCGGTGCCACCGATCTCGACCGGCAAGCCGTCGCTGATCAGCTTGGCGCCGACGATCTTGGCTTTGCTGTCGCGTTCAAGCTCGACGTCAGCCGGGTTGAACCAGGTCTTGCTGCCATTGGCTTCAAGACGGTAATAGGTTTCGGCGATCACCATGCCCTGGGTCAGCAGGTTCTTGAACGGTTCGTTCGAGGTGACCAGGCCTTCATCGCGCATCAGCTTGTGGAAGAAGCGTGCGTAGAGCAGGTGAAGAATCGCGTGCTCGATGCCGCCGATGTATTGATCGACCGGCAGCCAGTGGTTGGCCGCTTTTGGGTCGACCATGCCGCCTTCGTAGTGAGGCGAGGCGTAGCGGGCGAAGTACCAGGACGACTCCACGAAGGTGTCCATGGTGTCGGTTTCGCGTTTGGCCGGTGCGCCGCATTTCGGGCAGCTGCATTCGTAGAACTCGGGCATGCGCGCCAGGGGAGAGCCTGCGCCATCCGGCACCACGTCTTCCGGCAGCTTGACCGGCAGTTGGTCTTCCGGGACTGGCACGTCGCCGCAGATGTCGCAATGCACGATCGGGATCGGGCAGCCCCAGTAGCGTTGACGGCTGATGCCCCAGTCGCGCAGACGGAACTGGGTGCGGGACTGGCCGAGGTTCTTCTTGGTCAGCGCCGCTTCCATGGCGTCGAATGCGCCCGCGAAATCCAGGCCGTCGAACTCGCCGGAGTTGATCAGCGTGCCGTGTTCGTTATACGCCGCCTGCCATGGCGCAGGGGTTTCATCACCCGCGCTGGTACGCACCACTGGCTTGATCGGCAGGTTGTATTTGACCGCGAATTCGAAATCACGCTCGTCGTGCGCCGGTACAGCCATGACCGCGCCGTCGCCGTAATGCATCAGCACGTAGTTGGCGACCCACACCGGCAGCTTTTCGCCGGTCAGCGGGTGCTCGACGAACAGCGACGTCGGCAGGCCCTTTTTCTCTTGAGTGGCAACGTCGGCTTCGGCGACGCTGCCACTTTTGCATTCGTTGATGAAGGCTTGCAGCTGCGGGTCGGTCTGGGCCGCCAGCGTTGCCAGCGGGTGCTCGGCAGCCACGGCAACATAGGTCGCGCCCATCAGGGTGTCGGCACGGGTGGTGAAGACTTTCAGTGCGCCCGCTTCACCGATGGAAGCCTGGTCGTACGGGAACTGCACTTCCATGCCGCGGGATTTGCCAATCCAGTTGCGCTGCATGGTCTTGACCTGCTCGGGCCAGCCCGGCAGCTCGTCGAGACTCTCCAGCAGCTCATCCGCATAGGCGGTGATCTTGAAGTAGTACATCGGAATTTCGCGTTTTTCGATGATCGCGCCGGAACGCCAGCCGCGGCCGTCGATCACTTGCTCGTTAGCCAGAACGGTCTGGTCGACCGGGTCCCAGTTCACGGTGCCGTTTTTGCGGTAGATCACGCCTTTTTCGAACAGGCGAGTGAACAGCCACTGTTCCCAGCGATAGTAATCAGGCTTGCAGGTGGTGATTTCGCGAGACCAGTCGATCGCCAGACCCAGGCTTTTGAGCTGGGTCTTCATGTAGGCGATGTTTTCGTAGGTCCACTTGGCAGGCGCGACGTTGTTTTTCATCGCGGCGTTTTCAGCGGGCATGCCGAATGCGTCCCAGCCCATGGGCTGCAGAACGTTCTTGCCTTGCATGCGCTGGTAGCGGGCGATCACGTCACCAATGGTGTAGTTGCGCACGTGACCCATGTGCAGCTTGCCGCTAGGGTAAGGAAACATCGACAGGCAATAGAAAGTGTCCTTGCCTGGCTGTTCACTGACTTCAAAAGACTTTTGCTCGTCCCAGAAGGTTTGGGCGGCGGCTTCGATTTCGCGGGGCTGATAGAGTTCGTGCATGGCTACTTTTTACTAAAGAGTGGTGACCCTTGACCTCTTCATGGCATCGCCGAGTCAGGTCGGCACCGCTTGCCGGACAATGAGACTGCCTGTGCGGTGCGTTCCAGCTCAAGGGAGCGGAAGTGGAATTACAGGAAGCGCCGTAGCATACATGAGCGCCGACTACCGAGGGAAACGCTGATTGCTGCCAGCACACCGCAAACAGCCTGTTCAGCGGCTCCCGGCCGCCGTTTGTCGCTGCAATGCACCGGTTTTGACAGCAGCGCTAAGCTCTCTGGAGAGGGTATGTTTATCTTCGATGAGGTGAGCGGATGACAGAGCTGCAGCACACGGCAACAAATCCTGAAGTCTATGATCGTTTGATAAATCGTCTGGGGCTTGCCCTGGAAACAGCAAACACGGCAATCCGGCTGCGTGACGAGTGGCCAGAAGAGCTTGAATTGCGCGGCTTGAGCCGAGCCGAATTCGATTTTATCGAGGCTTATCTGAACAAGGGTGCCATCGTGGCCGATGGCGAACTTAAAAGTGCCGTTTCCAAGGGCGGTTCCAGTGTGTCGCGAGAGTCCGCCGAGGCGGTGCCGATGTTGTCGCGTTCAGCCAAGGTCATCTGGCTGAAAGATCGAAAACGCTGCGCTACCTCGGCAAAGTTGAGTCGCCACAGCTCAAGCAATCTTTTCAAGCGGTAACCTGCACAGGCTGCGTGCCTGTTTCATAAGCATTGTTGCTTAGCATCAATCATTCTAGGCTTCGGGCATCTCTGGAGATGCCTGATGCCTATTCGCTACTTGCTAAAAACCCTGCTGCTGCCTCCTGGCCTTTTCTTTTTGCTATTACTGCTGGCGTTTTACCTGCGCCGCGGGCGGCCGCGTCTGGCGCTGGCGTGCTTTGCGCTGGGGCTTGGCGGGTTGTGGTTGATGAGTTCACCGGTGGTGGTCGAGTCGGCGGCGCGGGGCATCGAGCAGATCCCGCCGCTGGCGCGCAGTGACTGGGCAACGCTTTCTCAGCGGGCCGACGCCATTGTGATCCTGGGTTCGGGGCGTGAGCGTAACGACCCGAGCTGGGGCGCTGACATCCCCACTGGCGTAGCGCTTGAGCGGATGCGCTATGCGGCGCGGTTGGCCAAGGCATCAGGGCTGCCGATTCTGACCACGGGCGGGCTGCATTATGGCGAGCCACCCAGCGAAGCAGCGATCATGGCGGAGTCGTTGCAGAACGATTTCGGCGTTGACGTGCGCTGGCAGGAAGGCTTGAGTCGCACCACCTGGGAAAATGCCACGATGACCGCCGCGATACTTCAGCCGCTGGGCATCAAGCGCGTGGTGCTGGTGACGCAGGGCTGGCATATGCCGCGCTCACGCTGGAGCTTTGAAAAAGCGGGGTTCACCGTGGTCAGCGCGCCGGTAGGGTTTCTTGGCGTAGATAACGAGCGGATCTTCGGCGGCTGGCTACCGGAAAGCCGGGCCATGTGGCAGAGCGGGCAGTTGCTGAATGAAGCGGCGGGGTTGCTGGTTTATCGGTGGGTTTATCCATAGGCAGTGCTGAAATGCATTCCCCTCTATGTCTGCCTCCAAGGCTTCTGAAAACACATAGAAGCCTTGGCTGAACTCGGACCTGTGGGAGCGAATTTATTCGCGAAGGCAATACCAAGACCCATGAAGATGCGTCGGATGTACTGGCCTCTTCGCGAATGAATTCGCTCCCACATGGAAACGCGGTCGTCTGTGGGAGCGGGGCTTGCCCGCGATAGGAACGACGCGGTTAGCCAGACACACCGCGTTATCGTTCTTCGCGGGCAAGCCTAGGTCCCACAGGGGTATATGCGTGCAATCCTAAACCGTCTTGGAAATCCGTCCCGCCACCAGCGCCCAGCCGATCAACAGCACGCAGACAAACACCATGGGCCATGAGCGCCAGCGCAGGTACGGAGTCAGTTCGTGCATGGGCACGACTTCGCCGTACATCACGCCGCGTTCGAACTGCGGGATGCGGGTGGTGATTTTGCCGAAGGGGTCAATTAGCGCGGTGACGCCGTTATTCGTCGAGCGGATCATCCAGCGTCCTGCTTCAAGGGCGCGCATCTGTGCCATTTGCAGGTGTTGCAACGGTCCAATCGAGGTGCCAAACCAAGTGTCGTTGCTGACGGTCAGCAGCAAATCGCTCTGGGCTGAGAGCCCGGCGGCGAACTCCGGATAAACGACTTCGTAACAAATGAATGGCGCGATTTGATAGCCCTTGGCCTGCAACATCGCTTGATCGCTTGGGCCGCGCGCGAAGTCCGACATCGGCAAGTCGAAGAAGGCGATCAGGCCCCGCAGCAAGTCCTGCAGCGGCACATATTCACCAAACGGCACCAGCTTCTGTTTCATGTAGGTGCCTTCGCCCTGACCGACGACGGTGATTGCGTTGTAATAGCGATTCTCACCGCGCTCACCTTTCTCGCGCAGTGGCACGCCGGTAATCAACGCCGAGCCGCGCTCTGCCGCGAACTGACTCATCATTTTCAGATAGCCCTCAGCGGACTCCTTGAGCACCGGTACGGCGGTTTCCGGCCAGATGATCAAGTCGGCCTGCTGCGAGCGGAACGTCATGTCGCGGTACAGGGCCAGTTGCGCGTTGAGCTGCTGCGGGTCCCACTTCATCTGTTGTTCGATGTTGCCCTGCATGGCCACGACTTTTAGCGGCGCGCCTGCGGGCGAGGTCCAGGCATGGCTTTTCAGGGCGAGGCTGAGGATCCAGGGCGCGAACAGCAGCACCACGCCTGCCGCGAGAAACGATTTACGTGCCCGCAAGCGGGGCAGGTTGCACAACAGTGCGGCGGTCAGCGCGAGGGTGAAGGAAATCAGCCACATGCCGCCAATCGGTGCGAGCGCCGACAACGGCCCGTCCAGTTGGCTATAACCGGAGTACAGCCACGGGAAGCCAGTAAGGAACCAACCCCGAAAGGCTTCCTGAACCAGCCACAACGCAGCGAACGCGAGGGCGTCTGCCAGGGGTGCTTCGTTGCGGCGAATCCAGCGTGCCCACAGCCAGGCAGGCAAGGCGAAGAACCAGGCGATGCAGGCGATGAACAGCAGCATGAGAAAGCCTGCCAGCAACACCGATGCGCCACCGAAGTTATGAATGCTGACGTAGATCCAGCTGGTGCCAGCGCCAAACAGGCCGAAACCAAAGCACCAGCCCCGACCCAGCGCCTGACGTGGGCTGAGATTGCGCAGGCCCAGATAGAACATCGCCAGGGCCACCAGCGCCAGCGGCCAGATATCGAACGGGGCGAGGGCGAGGGTGGTCAGCGCGCCAGCCACCACGGCCAGCAGGTTACCGGGCCAGCCGGGGGTGGTGATCCAGCGCATTTACATTCCTTAAAGCTGTGTTGCGTTACGCACGTGAGATAGGGCTCAGACGCAGCAAGTGAATACGACGGCTGTCAGCGTTGAGAATCCGGAAACGATACTCGCCGATCACGGTGATCTCGTTACGCTTGGGCAGGTGCCCGAACGCACTCATCACCAGCCCGCCAACGGTGTCGAACTCGTCATCGGAGAACTCGCTGTCGAAAAACTCGTTGAAGCTTTCGATGGGCGTAAGCGCCTTGACCAGGAAGTCGCCACTTGGCAGCGGCTTGATGTAGCTGTCTTCTTCAACGTCGTGCTCGTCTTCGATATCGCCGACGATCTGTTCCAGCACGTCTTCAATAGTCACCAGGCCCGCCACGCCGCCGTATTCGTCGATGACGATGGCCATGTGGTTATGGTTGGCGCGAAATTCACGCAGCAGCACGTTCAGGCGCTTGGACTCAGGCACGAAGGTGGCCGGGCGCAGCAGGTTCTTGATGTCGCCTTCGCCGCCGTCTTCCTTGAGGATCAGGGGCAGCAGGTCTTTGGCCAGCAGCACGCCGAGCACGTCGTCGTGGCTCTCGCCAATCACTGGATAGCGCGAGTGGGCCGCGTCAATGACTGCAGGCAGAAACTCCCGAGGAGACTGCGAGGCCTTGATGCTGATCATCTGCGAGCGCGGGACCATGATGTCCCGTACTTGCAGGTCAGCCACCTGAATGGCGCCTTCGACGATGGCCAGCGCTTCGCTGTCCAGTAGCTTGTTCTGATGGGCTTCGCGCAGCAGCTCAAGCAGCTCCTGGCGGTTTTTCGGCTCATGGGCAAAAGCCTGGGTGAGCTTACCCAGCCATGACTTTTGCCCGTTGCTCGATCGATCTTCGCTCATAGCCCTTACTCGTTGTCCTTGCTGGGTGTTGCTGAATGTGGATGTTCGTCGCTGTCGTCGTCGGCATAAGGGTCGGGATAGCCCAACTCCCTAAGCAACGTTCGTTCCAGCGCTTCCATTTCGTCGGCTTCTTCATCGTCGATGTGGTCGAAACCCAACAGATGAAGGCAGCCATGAATGACCATGTGCGCCCAATGTGCGTCGAGCGCCTTGCCTTGTTCCTGTGCTTCGCGGGCAATGACCGGTGCACAGATCACCAGGTCACCCAGCAGCGGGATGTCCAGCATGTCGTCGGGAACATCGGCAGGGAACGAGAGCACATTGGTTGCGTAATCTTTGTGTCGCCAGGTGTGATTCAGCTCGCGGCCTTCGGTTTCATCCACCAGCCGGATGGTCAGCTCCGAATCGGCACTGCGCATGCGCAAGCCCATTTCGCACCAGAGGCGGAACTGGGCTTCAGTTGGCACGCTTGCTTCACTCGCCAG
Source organism: Paucimonas lemoignei (assembly GCA_900475325.1). Classification (GTDB taxonomy): domain Bacteria; phylum Pseudomonadota; class Gammaproteobacteria; order Pseudomonadales; family Pseudomonadaceae; genus Aquipseudomonas. Next base: position 5,368,497 of record LS483371.1, on the reverse strand, counting down.
TTGCAGGTCCAGCTCAAGCATCGCGGCGGTATTCCCGTGATGTGTTGTCAGGCGCTGGCTGCTGGTCGTCGAGGCGATTTTCGAAGCGCTCGTAGGCTTCGACAATGCGCTGCACTAACGGGTGACGCACCACGTCTTTAGGCTTGAAGTGCGTAAAGCTGATACCCGGCACGTCCTTGAGCACGTCGATGACATGGGTCAGGCCGGACTTGGTGCCCTTGGGCAAGTCGACCTGAGTGATGTCGCCAGTGATCACGGCGGTGGAGCCAAAGCCGATCCGGGTGAGGAACATCTTCATCTGCTCGACGGTGGTGTTCTGGCTTTCGTCGAGGATGATGAAGCTGTTATTGAGCGTGCGACCGCGCATGTAGGCCAGCGGGGCGACTTCAATCACCTGTTTTTCGATCAGTTTGGCGACATATTCGAAGCCGAGCATTTCGTACAGGGCGTCGTACAGCGGGCGCAGGTACGGGTCGATCTTCTGTGCCAGATCGCCGGGCAGGAAGCCGAGTTTTTCACCCGCTTCGACTGCCGGTCGCACCAACAGGATGCGGCGGATCTGTTCACGCTCCAGCGCGTCCACGGCGCAGGCCACTGCGAGATAGGTCTTGCCGGTGCCGGCTGGGCCGATGCCGAAGTTGATGTCGTTGCCGAGGATCTCTTTGACATAGCGCTGCTGATTCAGGCCGCGAGGGCGAATCATGCCTTTTTTGGTGCGCAGGGCCACGCCAGGATCGGCGGCAGGATGGTTGTCCAGCTCTTCGACGCCTGATTCCTGGAGGAACAGGTGAACCATATCCGGTGACAGCTCCGTACTCTTGGTTTCCCGGTACAGGCGGCGCAGCAGATTCTCGGCCGAGGTGGTTTGTTGGGGATCGCCAATCAGCTCGAACTGGTTTCCGCGATTGCGGATCTCGATGTTCAGGCGCTGTTCGATGAGGCGCAGATTCTCATCCAGCTGCCCGCACAGATTTGCGAAGCGATAGGCCTCGAAAGGTTCGAGGGTAAAACGAAGTGGTTCGACTTGTACGTTCAAGGTCGTTTTTAGCCGCCCTGGGGCAATTGATGTGAAACGAAGGATAAACCCTGCGACCAGTGTGCGAAAGCTCTGACTTGAGAAAGGTTGTGCAGGATGAAGCCCATCCATCCTGTAGGAGCTGCCGAAGGCTGCGAAGGCGGTGTGTCAGACGAACCGATTTCGCAGCCTTCGGCAGCTCCTACAGATGGGATGCGCCTATTGGAGCAGCGACCCGCGCAACGAGTGCGGCTGGGCATCATCGATGTGCACGTCGGCGAACTGGCCGATCAGCTTGGGGTTGGCGCAGCGGAAGTTGACGATCCGGTTGTTCTCGGTGCGCCCTTGCAGCTCGCCTGGGTCCTTCTTGGAGTAGTCGGTCACCAGAATGCGCTGGATGCTGCCGACCATTTGTCGGCTGATCTCGAAACCCTGCTGATTCAGACGATGTTGCAGCGCAGCCAGGCGTTCTTTTTTCAGTGCTTCCGGGGTGTCGTCTTTAAGGTCAGCGGCCGGTGTGCCAGGGCGCGGGCTGTAGACGAACGAGAACGAGAAGTCGAAACCTACGTCTTCGATCAGCTTCATGGTGTTGTCGAAGTCTTTCTCGGTTTCGCCGGGGAAGCCGACGATGAAGTCCGAACTGATGCTGATGCCCGGTACGGCGGCTTTCAGTTTGCGCAGCCGTGACTTGTACTCGAGGGTCGTGTGGTTGCGCTTCATCGCCGCAAGAATCCGGTCCGAGCCCGACTGCACCGGCAAATGCAGGTGTTTGACCAGCTCCGGCACTTCGGCGTGGGCCTGGATCAGGCTGTCGGAGAATTCCAGCGGGTGCGAGGTGGTGTAGCGAATGCGGTCGATGCCGTCCACTGCAGCCACTACGCGGATCAGGTCGGCAAGATCAGCAGGGCGCCCGTCATGAGTCGTGGCGCGGTAGCCATTGACGTTCTGGCCCAGCAGGGTCACTTCCCGCACGCCGTTTTCGGCCAGGTGGATGACTTCAGCGACCACGTCGTCGAATGGCCGACTAACTTCTTCGCCCCGGGTGTAAGGCACCACGCAGAACGTGCAGTACTTGCTGCAGCCTTCCATCACCGACACATACGCGCTCGGGCCATCGACGCGTGGCTCGGGCAAGTGGTCGAATTTTTCGATCTCCGGGAACGAGACATCCACCTGCGGCAGGCGGGTGATGCGTGCGGCGTCGATCATTTCCGGCAGGCGGTGCAGCGTCTGTGGGCCGAAGACCACGTCCACATACGGGGCGCGGTCGCGAATGGCGGCACCTTCCTGGCTGGCCACGCAACCTCCCACGGCGATCACCATTTCCGGATTGGCCAGCTTCAGTTCGCGCCAGCGGCCCAGCTGGGAGTAGACCCGGTCCTGGGCGCGTTCGCGAATCGAGCAGGTATTGAGCAGGATGACGTCGGCATCTTCCGCACGAGCGGTGACTTCCAGGGCTTGATGTTCGCCCAGCAGATCGACCATGCGCGAGCTGTCGTACTCGTTCATCTGGCAACCGTGGGTTTCGATATAAAGCTTCTTGGCCATGCGTACGTCATCAGGTGGTTCAAAGAACCGCGCATTATAGTGGCGTGGGTCGCTGCTTCCTAGCGTCGTCTATCGAACGGGCATGCTATAGTTCGCGCCCTCTTTTAAGTCCCCGATTCTTACCCGTCCTATATGACCAAACGCGAAGCTCCAATCTACAAGGTGATTTTCCTCAACCAGGGCCAGGTGTTCGAAATGTACGCCAAGCAGATCTATCAAAGTGATCTGTGGGGGTTTCTGGAAGTTGAGGAATTCGTCTTCGGCGAGCGCACGACCGTTGTAGTGGACCCGAGCGAAGAGAAGTTGAAGGCCCAGTTCGAAGGCGTGGTGCGCAGTTTTGTGCCGATGCATTCGATAGTGCGCATCGACGAAGTCGAGCGAGTGGGCGTTCCGAAGATCAGCGAAGCGCGCGGCACCAGCAACGTGATGCCGTTTCCGATGCCGATGACGGACAAGTAACGCTAAGGGAATAGAACGAGCTGTCGGATCCCGGGATTACGGCAGCGGCGCAAACGGCGTGCGGCCTTCAGCGGTTTGCAGTTCAAGCAGGTATTTGCGGAAGATCTGGCCCAGCACCTGGGTCGCGACTTCGAGCTCGTCGCGCTGCATGCGCTCGGACACTTCATCGGCCGCATCCAGCGCATCTTCAGAACCATTGACCGAGGCCATCTTCAGGACGATATACGCCTGAATATTATTGGCCTGCACGCCTTCCCCCTTCGCGAACATCATGCCCAGTTGGTATTGCGCCTGGGGATGACCTTGCAGCGAAGCTTTCTCGAAATAACCGAGCGCCTTGGGCAGATCGCGTTGAGCGTGTTTACCGTCGTAGTAAAACTCGCCCAACTCGTATTGTGCTTGTGCATCCCCGGAATCGGCAGCTTGCTCACAGGCCGAAAGCGCTGCGGGCAGGTTGTCTGGCTGGGTATTGAGGGTGCAACGACCCACCGCTGGGATTAACAACGAGTTGCCGCCTGCATTCGCCAGCAGGGGATGAATAAGCAACAGGCAGCCCAATGCAAGGGTGCGGCCGGTGCGGTTCATGGGAATCGACTTACCTCTGAAAAAGGTGCGGGCGTACCCGTCCAGCTAAACGTGCTGGCTGCGCATTATGAAATAAGCGAGGCCAACCTTACAAAGTCTTTACGGATTTTCTGCTGCGCGGGACTGAAAAGCCCGGTTTTAAGCGATGTGGAGATTGCGTGGGACCGGCTTTAGCCGGGAAGACAACACTTATGGCGGTACATATGTTGCGGATGTACCGGCCTCTTCCCGGCTGAAGCCGGTCCCACGGGACGCTCGCGGTGCTTATTTCAACGCCGCAAACGCCTTCTCGGCTGCACCCAGGGTCAGTTTCAGTTCTTCGTCACCGTGGGCGATGGAGGTGAAGCCGGCTTCGAATGCGCTTGGGGCCAGGTAGACGCCACCTTCGAGCATCAGGTGGAAGAAGCGCTTGAAACGGTCGGCGTCGCTGGTCATGACGTCATTGAAGGTGACGATTTCCTTGGCGTCGCTGAAATACAGGCCAAACATGCCGCCCGCTTGGGTGGTCACAAACGGGATGCCAGCGGCGTCGGCGCGTTGCTGCAGGCCTTCGAGGAGGCGGCGGGTGAAGTCGCTGAGCTCGTCGTGGAAGCCAGGACGGCTGATCAGACGCAGAGTGGTCAGACCAGCGGCCATCGCCAATGGGTTACCGGACAAGGTGCCTGCCTGGTAAACCGGGCCGAGCGGCGCGATGTGCGACATGATTTCGCGTTTGCCGCCGAAGCAGCCCACCGGCATGCCGCCGCCGATGATTTTGCCGAAAGTGCTGAGGTCCGGCGTGACGCCGTAGTAAGCCTGAGCGCCACCCAAGGCCACACGGAAACCGGTCATCACTTCGTCGAAGATCAGCACCACGCCGTGCTCATCGCACAGGTCGCGCAAGCCTTGCAGGTAACCCGGCGCAGGCGGCACGCAGTTCATGTTGCCCGCTACCGGTTCAACGATGATGCACGCGACTTCCTGACCCACTTCGGCCAGTAGCTCTTTAACCGCTGCCAGGTCGTTGAACGGCACAGTCAGCGTGTGTTTGGCGAATGCGGCAGGCACACCCGGCGAACTCGGCACGCCCAGGGTCAGTGCGCCGGAACCGGCCTTGACCAGCAGGCTGTCGGAGTGGCCGTGGTAGCAGCCTTCGAACTTGAGGATGCTGTCGCGGCCGGTGAAGCCACGGGCCAGGCGGATCGCGCTCATGGTCGCTTCGGTTCCGGAGCTGACCATGCGCACCATTTCCATCGACGGCACGATGGAGCAGACCAGATCGGCCATTTCGGTTTCCATGGCGGTTGGCGCGCCGTAGGACAGACCGTGTTGCAGCTGGTTGCGCACGGCGTCCAGCACTTCCGGATGGCTATGGCCGAGGATCATCGGGCCCCACGAACCGACGTAGTCAACGTAGCGCTTGTCGTCCTCATCGGTGACGTAGGCGCCTTCCGCATGTTTGAAGAACAACGGCGTGCCGCCCACGCTCTTGAAGGCTCGGACGGGGGAGTTCACGCCGCCGGGGATGTGTTTTTGAGCGTTGGCGAACAAGGTTTCAGAACGGGACATGAGAAGGTCTCTGGCTTAATCGGAATAGGGGCGGCGCGGTCAGGCTCTTTTCAGCAGAGCGTTGAAGGCGCGGGCGCGGCGGGTGACTTCCTGGGTGTTTTCGGCGCCGAACAGGCCGTGTACGACGGCCAACAGATCGGCGCCATGCTCCACCAGCGGGGGCGCGTTCTCCAGAGTGATGCCGCCGATGACGGCAATCGGCAGATGAAAGCGCGCCCGGGCCTGACGCAAGACATCCAGCTCGATCGCCGGTGCACCGGGTTTGGTCGTGGAGTTGAAAAAGCGTCCGAAGGCGATGTAACTGGCGCCTTCGGCTCTGGCTTTTTCGGCCATCTCAAGACTGCCGTGGCAGGTCGCGCCGACGATGGCCTTGTGGCCGAGCAAACCTCGGGCGTCAGTCAACGAGCCGTCGGTTTGCCCCATGTGCACGCCGACATCCAGCCGCGCGGCCAGGTCAGCGTCGTCATTGATGATCAATTGGGTCTTGTAGCGCTGGCAGAGCTTGAGCAGCTCAGTGGCTTCGCGCAGGCGGCGGGTTTCGTCGCTGCCTTTGTCGCGGTATTGCAACAGCGTGACACCGCCATCAAGCGCGGCCTCGACATAGGACAGAAATTTGCCAGCCAACAGTTGCCTGTCGGTAATGGCATAAAGGCCACGAAGTTTCATGGTTGGAGCCTCATCACGTGGCGTTACGAGCAGAAATCCAAGGGCAGGCGGCGGGGGACGAATTGTCCTTTGCCCAACTGCTCGGCATCGCGCAACGTCCGCCAAGTGTAGTCCAGCGCCGTCTGCACCGCGCTGATCAGGTTTTCCCCTTGGGCCAGTCGGCCTGCCAATGCGCTGGCCAGCGTGCAACCCGAGCCGTGATAACTGCCAGGCAGACGCTGGCAGGTAAAGGTTCGGGTTTCGCCGCCCCGGATGTAAAGACGGTTGTGGACTTGTTCCTCATCGCCATGCCCGCCGGTGATCAGCAGGTGCTCGCAGAACGGCAGCAGTTTCGCTGCACATTCGTCCGCTGTGCCTTCGGGCAGTTCGGCCAGGATGCGTGCCTCAGGCAGATTCGGTGTGGCGATGGTCGCCAGCGGCAGCAGGCGCTCACGCATGGCGTAGCCGACTTCATCCTTGCCCAGCTGACCGCCGCCGCCCGCGCGCAATACCGGGTCACACACCATCGGCAGATGCGGATGCGCTGTCAGCAGTTCGACGATGGTGTCGACCATTTCCAGCGAACCGAGCATGCCCAGCTTCACGGCAGCCACTGTCGAGTCGTTGAGCACGGCATTGGCCTGGGCCAGTACCCATTCACGGTCCAGCACCCGGAAGTCAGTGACGTTGACCGTGTCTTGCACGGTTAACGCAGTCACTGCCGGGGCCGCGTGACAGCCTTGAGCGAGAAGGGCTTCGATATCTGCCTGCAAACCGGCACCACCACTTGGATCGTGGCCGGAAAGGCAAAGGACAACAGGGCGGGAGGAGTAGATAGTCATGGAGCGCGAGCTTACCACTAAACTTTTTTCGAGGCCGCCTATCGCCTGCGGATTTTTCTAACAGGCTAAAGCGATATCAAGCGGATGTAACGGCCCCATATTCACGGACTGAATACTGTCACAAAGCCTGTGAGTGTTGATCTAGAGCCTTTTCTGCGGTTTTAAAAGTGGCCCTGAAAGCCTTTTGCCAGCTATGCTCCGGGCGGGTGTTTTGAACGGACAGGCGCGATTGATCTGACTAGCCATGAGTTATGGCGTAATTGCCGGTCGTGCCCAAGTGTGTTGCGGGCTATGTTGATGGCCGATCTGCAACTACTCTGAAACATCAGGACTCGCGCAGACTGTATGAAAACGTAGCGAGCGAAGGCAAGACAAGGCAAAAACAGGCGAAAAAGCGGAGTCTAGGTGTTCTAAATGAGCATTTTTCGCCTGTTTTTAACGCAGTATTGCCGAGCGCAGTAGTTTTCAAACTGTCTGCGCGGGAACCATCGCTCCAATGGAAGGGGCAGGCTGACGTACCTTTCCGGGGCTTTATGCGCAATTTGCTGATCATGCTGGTCTTATTTTTGCCTCAGTGGGTCGGAGCCGTCGAATTCGATGAGAGCACCCGGGGCCTGACGCTCAGCCGTGGGGTCGAGGTGTTCGAGGACATCAATGGCGATGCGACCATCAGCGACGTCAGCTCGCCCGCCATGTCCGACAGCTTCAAGCCGCTGCGCACCGAGTCGCTGAATGCCGGGTTTTCAAGTTCGGCGTTCTGGCTGCGTGTCGACCTGTTGTATCGGCCCAGGGACGCCAGGGTCCATCGCGACTGGCTGCTGGAGCTGGCCTACCCGCCCCTGGATTACGTCGACTTCTATCTGCCTGATGTCGATGGCACCCAGAAGCTGGCCTGGCAGACGGGCGATATGCTGCCCTTCCACTCTCGTCAGATAAAACAGAACAACTACCTGTTCGAGTTGCCTTTGCTGCCGGGGCAGAGCAAAACGGTCTACCTCAGGGTCAAGAGTTCAAGCTCGATGCAGGTCCCCCTTGCGCTGTGGAGCACCAGCGCCTATCTGGAGGAGCAACCTTCGCGTTTATATGTACTGGGTGTGCTGTTCGGTGTGCTGCTGGTGATGCTGATCTACAACCTGTGCATTTATGTGGGCGTGCGCGACCCCAGTTATTTGTATTACGTGCTGTATATCGCGCCGTTCGCGCTCTATCAGATTTCGCTCAATGGCATCGGAGTCGAGTTTCTCTGGCCTGAGAACCCATGGTTGGCCAATCTGGCGCCGGTCTTTCTCTTGATGCTGTCGATCCTGTTTGCCTGCCAGTTCTCCCGATCCTTTCTGCAGACCCGCACCATCGGCCTCTGGCTTGACCGCTCGCTGGTGCTGTTGATGGTGGCCGCCGGGCTGATCATGGCGTTGAGCCTGGTGCCGAACTTCGGCCTGGCATTGCGGCTGTCCGGCGCGGTCGTATTGACGTTCACTGTGATGGTGTTTGTCGCGGGCATTACCGCCATGGTCCACAAAGTGCCCATTGCCTTTTATTTCGTGGTGGCATGGACGGCCTTTCTGTTGGGCAGCTCAATACATGTCGCCATGATGATGGGTTATCTGCCGCATTCCTTCTTCACCATGTACGCCAATCAGATCGGCTCGGCGCTGGAGGCTGCATTGTTGTCCATGGCCCTGGCGGCACGCATCAACCAGAGTCGCCAGGAGCATGCGCAGGTGATGCGCGAAGCCAGCGAAAACCTGGAGCGCGCCAACCAGCAACTCGCCGCTTCCAACCGCCTCAAGGATGAATTCCTCGCCTCGCTGACCCACGAGTTGCGCACGCCAATGAATGGCGTGATCGGCTCACTGGAACTGATGCAAACCGTTGAGTTGAGCGAGGAGTTGGCGTCCTACCACCAAACGGCCGCCAGTTCTGCCGAAGACATGATGAACCTGGTTAATTCGATCCTGACCTTGAGTGAGCTGCAGGCCGGTCGCGTCAGCCTGATCCGCGAGCCTTTCAGCCTGGATTATGTGTTTGTGAAACTGCGCGAGCGTTTCGCTGATGCGGCCTACGCCAAGGGGCTGAGCTTCTCTATCGAAATGGTCGAATCGCTGTCCGACAGGGTGATCGGCGATGTGGGCAAGCTGAGCCAATGCCTGGAATGCCTGGTGGATAACGCCATCAAGTTCACGGTGTCAGGGGCCGTCAAGGTGCGGGTACGGGCCCAGCACGAGGGCGGCGGCGCGCTGCAGTTATTCGTCGAGGTGGTCGACAGCGGCATTGGCTTTGGGCGTATGGACGAAGCGACCCTGTATCAGCATTTCTTCCAGCTCGATGGTTCGCTGACGCGCCAGTACGGCGGGCTGGGGATTGGCCTGGCGATCTGTTCGCAGCTGATGGAGTTGCAAGGTGGCCGGCTCAGCCATCGCTCTGAATCTGGCAAGGGCAGCTGTTTTATCGTGAGCGTGCCGCTGCGATGCGATAAACAACCCGCCGACGCGATTTCCCCAGCCGTCCGACTGCGCCACGACGCATGAGGGTAAAAGCGCCGTTGATTCGTCAGGTATGGCGCTTTTTAATGGGGTTTGGGCGTGGTTCACTTCCCAACTCCGCTTGTAGCGAGGCGAGGCCCCGTGGGAGCGAGCTTGCTCGCGAATGCGGTGTTCGGGCTTGAAGAGATGTTTGGGCGTTCCGGCCCCTTCGCGAGCAAGCTCGCTCCCACGCCCCCCCCCCACACGGTCATATTTCTTTGATGAAGGAGGCGCGTCATGAACCTGCATCAGTTCGCTGAAACCCATGAAGTGACCAACCAACCGCCTTCCCTGGAGGGCGCCAATCTCTACCGCATCGACCTGCCGCTGCAACAGTGGGCCGAGCGATTCGGCGCCGATTGGGCTCAGGGCCGGATTGATGCTTACGGCGCGCTGGCCGGTGGGCCTTTGATGGCAGCCGGGTTTCTCGCCAACCAGAACAAACCGGTATTTGCCAGTCATGATCGTTACGGCCATCGCATTGACCTGGTGGAATTTCATCCTGCTTACCATGAGTTGATGCGCACGGCGGTCGAGCACGGCATCCCGTCATTGCCCTGGACCGACCCGCAACCCGGCGCTCATGTCGCCCGCGCAGCCATGAGTTATCTGCACAGTCAGGCGGAAGCTGGCAGCGGTTGCCCCCTGACCATGACCTTCGCCAGCGTACCCGCGTTGCGTCTTCAACCTGATCTGGCCAGGCATTGGCAGCCCAAAGTGCTCGCCACCGAATATGACCCGCGCAATATCGGCATGGCCCACAAGACGGGTGTGACCATTGGCATGGCCATGACCGAAAAACAAGGCGGCACGGACGTGCGCGCCAATACCACTCGCGCCTACCCGACTGGCGCAGCTGGGCCGGGACAGGCCTATGAGTTGATCGGGCATAAATGGTTTTGCTCGGCCCCCATGTGCGATGCGTTCCTGACCCTGGCGCAGACTGACAAGGGTTTGAGCTGTTTCCTGCTGCCCCGGCATCGTCCGGATGACACCCGAAACGAGTTCTACATCCAGCGGTTGAAGAACAAGTTGGGCAACTGGTCCAACGCGTCCAGCGAGGTTGAGTTCCGGGGCGCGCTGGCGTGGATGATCGGTGAAGAAGGGCGCGGCGTGGCGACCATCATCGAAATGGTGGCCATGACCCGCTTTGATTGCATGGTCGGCTCCAGCGCCTTGATGCGTCAGGCCCTGACTCAAGCCGCTCATCATTGCGCCCATCGCACGGTCGGCGGCCGAGTGCTCGCCGAGCAGCCGTTGATGCAGAACGTGCTCGCTGATCTGGCCCTGGAAAGTGAAGCAGCGTTGGCCTTGAGCCTGCGCATGGGCCGGGCGCTGGATCATCTGGATGACCCACACGAAGCACGATTCGCCCGGCTGGTGACGGCGGTGGGTAAATACTGGATCTGCAAACGGGCCCCGGCCATGATCAATGAGGCCGCTGAGTGCATGGGCGGCGCAGGTTATGTCGAGGACAGCATCCTGCCGCGCCTGTATCGCGAAGCGCCGGTCAATTCAACCTGGGAAGGGTCCGGCAATGTGCAATGCCTGGACGTATTGCGCGCGCTGTCCAAAGAGCCGGGCGTGCTGGACACCCTGTTCAACGAGCTGGGCGACGGCCATGGCGACCAGCACCTGGCGCTGCATATCGACCGCCTGAAAGCGGACTTCAGGGATACCAGCGACATCCAGTACCGCGCCCGGCAGCTGACCGAGGACATCGCCGTCGCGTTGCAGGCCAAGTTATTGCTGGAAGCGGGCAATGCTGCAGTCAGCGACGGGTTCATCGCCAGTCGGCTGGCATCGCGCAGCGGGGTGTACGGCACCTTGCCGCGTGGGGTGGATGTCGAAGCGTTGGTGATGCGCTCTTCGCCACAAACGTGATACCAAGCAGGCTTCAAGGGAGATGCGGTCTCCTGTGGGAGCGAATTCATTCGCGAAAGGGCCGGTACATTCGACAGAGATTCGTCGTGGGTAAAACCGCATTCGCGAATGAATTCGCTCCCACAGTAAGAGATCAGCAGCACCGTGAGGAGCGGCAGGACCCTGATATCTGATTCAGCGCCACTAGTGCCTTCCCCCAAGGATGCAGGCAAGATGGGGGCCTGCAAGATCAGAAGGATACGAATCGTGACCGAAAACTTTATTGTCGTTGAAACGGCCGAGCAGGCTGTTGACCGCCTGGCTGCCCTGCATGAGCGTGCAACCAGCGCGTTGAGCCTGGCTTTGAAGCGATACTTGAAAGACCGGGTCGAGCCCGATGCCGATGAGCGCTCGCTGTTTCGCTATCCTGAAATACGCCTGACCTACCACAGCCATGGCGAGGTGCCGCTGACCACTCGGGCCTACGCCAAAGTCCAGCTGCCGGGCGTCTATAGCGTCACCGTGACCCATCCTGCGGCGTTCCGTAAATACCTGCTCGAACAGCTCAAACCGTTGATGGCCGAATTCACCATCGTCGTGGAAGTCGGCGTTAGCGAGCAGAACATCCCTTACCCCTACGTGGTCGAGCAGGGCGATGAGCTGGCCGGTTCCGGCGTGACGGCGGCGGCACTGGCGCGGGTTTTCCCCAGCACTGACCTGTCCGCTGCCACCGACGGTATCGCTGATGGCCTGTACGACTGGGCCAACACCAATCCGCTGCCGCTGGCCCTGTTCGATGCCGCGCGGGTCGACTTTTCCCTGCGTCGGCTGGTGCACTACACCGGCAGCGACTGGCGTCACGTGCAGCCCTGGATCCTGCTGACCAACTACCACCGCTATGTGGACCAGTTCATCGTGCATGGTCTGGAAAAGCTGCGCGGAGACCCGCGTTTCGTGCGCATGGTCTTGCCCGGTAATGTGGTCGTCGAGAAGAGCATGGACCATGGCGAAGCTCAGGCCATCGTCGCCAGCGTGGTCTGGCATCGCTATCAGATGCCGGCTTACCACCTGATTGCCGAAGACGGTCATGGCGTGACTCTGGTCAACATTGGCGTCGGCCCGTCCAACGCCAAGAACATCACCGATCACCTGGCCGTGCTGCGTCCACATTGCTGGCTGATGATCGGCCACTGTGGCGGCCTGCGCCAATCGCAGACTATCGGTGACTACGTGCTGGCGCACGCCTACATGCGTCGCGACGGGATCCTTGATCGGGTCCTGCCGCCGCATATCCCGATCCCGGCACTGGCTGAAGTACAACTGGCGTTGCAGGAGTCGGCTGCCCAGGTCACGGGCGAGCGCGGCGACGATCTGAAAAAGCGTCTGCGGACCGGCACGGTGCTGACCTATGACGACCGCAACTGGGAATTGCGCTGGGCCCAGGAACGTCCATTGATCAACCTGTCCCGTGCCGTGGCGGTGGATATGGAAAGCGGCACCATCGCCGCTCAGGGTTATCGCTTGCGGGTGCCGTATGGCACGTTGCTGTGCGTCTCGGACAAACCGCTGCACAGCGAAATCAAACTGCCAGGCTCGGCCAACGCGTTCTACGAGCGTGCCGTCAGCCAGCATTTGAATATCGGCATCGCCGCGCTGGACCTGCTGCGTACCGAGCTGAACTCGTTGCACTCGCGCAAACTGCGCAGCTTCGATGAGCCGCCGTTCCGTTGACAGGCTAGGTGTGACACGAAAGGGCCTGTAAAGTGGCCCTTTCTGTTTTCCGATTACCGAAACCTCATGTCCCGTATCCAGCGTCCTCCTGCTCGCCGCCCTGCAAGTCCGGGTGCCAATCGTCGCATTGCCAAGGCTGCGCCTGCCGAGCCGAAACTCATCCTGTTCAACAAGCCGTTTGATGTGCTGACCCAGTTCAGCGACGGCGAGGGGCGGGCGACGCTCAAGGATTTCATCGATATCCCCGGCATCTATCCGGCAGGTCGTCTGGACCGGGACAGCGAAGGCTTGCTGCTGTTGACCAATGACGGCCAGCTGCAAGCGCGCATTGCCGACCCCAAACACAAGTTGCCCAAGACTTATTGGGTGCAGGTTGAAGGCGAACCCACTGCCGAGCAGTTGCAGCTGTTACGTGACGGCGTGCAGCTCAACGACGGTCCGACCTTGCCCGCGCAAGCCCGGCAGCTGGACGAGCCACAGCTGTGGCCACGTGACCCGCCAGTGCGTTTCCGCAAGAGCGTGCCCACCAGCTGGCTGGAGTTGATCATCAAGGAAGGTCGCAATCGCCAGGTCCGCCGCATGACAGCTGCCGTGGGCTTGCCGACGTTGAGGCTGGTGCGGGTCAGGATTGGTGACTGGAGTATCGAGGGGCTGGATCAGGGGCAGTGGCGGGAAGTGCCGGCGAAACTTTGATCAATACCTCCCGTAGGAGCGGCTTTAGCCGCGAAGCGGTTGTTTTATCGAGGCATTGGCGGGGGATGTTCCGTGATATTCGCGGCTAAAGCCGCTCCTATGGGCTGCATTGCGGGCTATTCAGCTTTCGATATAAGCAATCACCACACTCTTGATCACAAATGCCATGATCCCCAAACCCAGCACGAAGAACAGGATCAAGGTCCCGAAGCGTCCGGCCTTGGACTTTTTAGCCAGGTCCCAGACGATGAAACCCATGAAGCCGATGAGGAGGGTGACCAGAATCGTCATCATCCATTCTTCGAATACCGCGGGGTCCATGGTTTATCTCCGGCCAATCAGTTGCGCAGATGGGTCAAGGGTAGTTCAGTGCTGGCCAGCACTTGGTTGAGCACAAAGCTTGACCTGACGCTGGTCACGCCCTCGATGCGGGTAAGGTGGCCCAACAGCAGTTTCTGGTAGTGATCCATGTCAGGCACCACGACTTTAAGCTGGTAATCGGCGTCCATCCCCGTCACCAGGCTGCAATCCTGGACCTGCGGCAGGTTGCGGATGTGCATCTCGAAATTCTCGAAACGCTCAGGCGTGTGACGGTCCATGCCGATCAGTACATAAGCAGTGAGGTTCAGGCCCAGCTTCTTGCGGTCCAGGAGTGCAACCTGGCGGACGATATAGCCATCATCTTCCAGTTGTTTGACGCGCCGCGAGCAAGGCGAAGGCGACAGACCAATGCGTTCGGCCAATTCCTGATTGGAGATACGTGCGTCACGCTGCAATTCCGCCAAAATGCTCAGGTCATATCTGTCGAGTTTGCTCACGAACTTCCCCTTTCTTGGTTGAATTGCGCTGAATTATTCATCGGAAGTTAAAAATTGCGCAAGTAATGTTTTATGGAGCAATTTTCGCAATCCTGTGTCGCTCGCTCAGGCCTATCCTTTTCACCAGAATCACTGCCCGGACATAGCGTCCAGCGCGGCTCGCCGAATCAGGCCAGCCGCGGCCTCCAGCCCCAAAGGGTTGGCCAGGCCCCCGGGCTGCATACTGTCCAGAAGACGGCATGAGGTGAGCCGACGCCACAAGCGTTGAGCCAGGACGAAATTCCCAAAGGGGGCCGCAAGGCCCCCTTTTTCTTGCGTGAGGGTTATGTTCGCCACTAGTAGCCTGCTGATAGCATGCGGCGAACGGCGCATCAATATCGCAGTCCTATTCGTATACATCGGCATCCCTGTGAGGAAAGCATGAAATCGGGCATCTGGCATCTGGCGGGTATTGGCCTGTTGTGTCTAAACATGAGTGCCCAGGCGCTCGCAGGGGATCAACCGCCCCGCGACATGAATCGCGACAACGGCCGTGGCGAGCCGAATGCGGCACAACAGCAGCAGAATGACCGCCGCCAGCAGCAACAGCAGATCCAGCAACAACGCGATCAGCAGCGCAGTGTCGAGCGCCAGCAGGATCAGCAGATTCGTGACGTGGATCGTCAGCAGCAACAGCAGATTCAGCAGCAACAGAATCAGCAGCGCCAGGTCGAGCGCCAGCAACAACAGCAGATTCGCGACGTGGATCGCCAGCAGCAACAGCAGATTCAACAGCAGCAGATGCAGCAGCGTCAGGTCGACCGCCAGCAACAGCAGCAGCTTCAGCAGCAACAGATTCAGCAACGCCAGATCGAGCAGCGTCAGCAATTGCAGCAGCGCCAGAACAACCTGCCGATTCAGAGCGGCCCCGGCGAAGCGCGCCAGACCCAGCCGCCACGCCAGGGCTACTATCAGGACAACGGTCCCCGTAACAACCGAGGCGACTACCGGCCCAACGATCACTGGACCGGCCGACCTGACGGGCACGGCAATGGCTGGGGCGGTGGCCCGCACTATCGTCCGGGTTACGTCACGGACCGGGTGCCAGGCAGCTATTCACGGGTGCCTTATCGCGGGCAGGACTATTTCTATTCCGATGGCTATTGGTATCGCCCACAAGGTCCGCGCTACGTGGTCGTGACGCCGCCTTATGGCATGCGCGTGCGCAGCCTGCCTGCGTATTCCCAGGAAGTGTGGGTGGGTAGCGCGCTGTTCTTCCTGGCGGCCGGGACCTACTACACCTATCAGCAAGACTCCCAGGATTACGAAGTGGTCTACCCGCCGCAGAGTGTCGAGCCTGCATATACCCAGCAGATGCCAGCCAGCAGTGCCTACGATCCGATTGCCTATCCGAACAATGGCCAAAGTCAGGAGCAAGTCGCGCAGGACAAATACGATTGCTATCGCTGGTCAGTCGAGCAAAGCGCCTTCGATCCGGCGGACCCGAACTCGCCGAACGCCCCGGCGATGATTCAGGTGTATCGCCGCTCCATGGTGGCGTGCCTGATGGGGCGCGGCTACACCATCAACTGACCTTCAAGCCGATGCTGGCCGCACGGCTTCCTGAGGGTCGGCGTGCACCAGCACTTCGGCTTTCGGGTATTCGCGGTGAATGGCTTCGGCGGCGCGATCACTGATGCCATGGGCAACCGACAGGGTCAGGTTGCCCGGCAACTCCAGGTGCAACTGTACGAACCAGTGATTGCCGGAAATCCGCGTACGCAGGTCGTGGGCGCCCAGTACGCCGGGCACGCTGCAGGCCAGTTCAAGCATGTGCGCGCTGACATCCACCGGCAGTTCTTCATCCATCAATACCGAGATGGTCTCCCGGGCGATCTGAAATGCGCTCCAGAGGATATACAGTGAAATGCTCAGCCCGAACCAAGCATCCAGGCTCTGCCAGCCAAACCAGGCCAGCACTAAGGCTGCAAGAATGCCGAGGTTGAGCAGCAAGTCCGACCGGTAATGCAGGGAGTCGGCGCGGATGGCCGCCGAACCGGTTTCCTTCACGACCTTGTGTTGCAGTGTCAGCAGCGCAGCAGTCAAAGCCAGTGACAGCAGCATGACGGCAATGCCGACGCCAGCAGCACCGATTGGCTCAGGGTTCTGAATCCGTTCCACCGCCTGAAAACCAATCAAACAGCCACTGACCGCAATGAACAGCGCTTGCGCCATTCCCGACAAGGCTTCGGCTTTACCGTGGCCGTAGCGGTGGTCATCATCGGCAGGGCGCAGGGCGTAATGCACTGCCAGCAGATTCAGAAACGACGCCGCGCCATCGAGCAGCGAGTCGGTCAGGCCCGCGAGCAGGCTGACCGAACCGCTCAACCACCACGCCACCGCCTTGGCAATGATCAGGACACTGGCGACCGCCAGCGACGCCCGGGTTGCCAGACGCAACAGGCGGGCGTGTTCAAGGCTGGTGCTCATGATGCTTCCTTCAAATCACAATCAGGCAGACGGCGCCAGGCCCAGGGTTGCCAGCTGCTGAACGCTGCCGCGATGCTGAATCAGGCGCGGGTCGTTCAGTGGCAGCGTACGGCCCAGCTCGGTTTCGAGGATGGCTTGCAGCTTGCTGTTGTCGACACTGCCGTCGGCGTTGATGGCCGGTTGCAGTTTCTGCGGATCAACCTGCGCGGTCTGGCCATGAGGGAAGTAGATCGCACCCGTGGCGAAGTCCACACCAAAGGCAATCAGGCCGGGGATGACGTAGAACAGCAGGCCGACGGCATCGAGCACGGCAATCGCCGGGTCAATCTTGCCATCGATCTGGCCGCGTCGTTCCGGATAGAAAATACTGCCGCACGCGGTGAGTTGGGTCAGCAGAGCAGCGACCATGACGCCGCCGATGAAACGGGAAGGAATGCGCATGAACATCTCCATGTAGTGAAGGGGCAACTATACAAGGCTGGCAACGCAGAGCGATGAATATTGCGTGTTTCCAGCCTTACCTCGGTCCTGTAGGAGCTGCCGCAGGCTGCGAATCGCAGTGTGTCAGGTTCACCGCATTCGCAGCCTGCGGTAGCTCCTACAGGTTATCGGTTTTTCAGGTATATCTATGTCGTGTTCAACGGAGATGAAAGATGACAACCAGAGTTCTGATCTTGCCGGGCCTGTTCAATTCAGGGGAAACCCATTGGCAGTCGCATTGGGAACGGCAGTTCCCGGAGTTCCACAGAGTCGAGCAACAAGACTGGGAAACCCCTGTCGCAGCGGACTGGGTTGAGCAGCTGAATCGGGAAATAGAAGCGGCAGACGGCGAAGTGGTGCTTGTTGCCCACAGCCTGGCCGTAACGTTGATCACCCTCTGGGCGCAACAACACCCTGAATCTCGCAAAGTGCGTGGCGCTCTATTGGTGGCGCCGAGTGACACCGAAGCCCCGAGCTATCCGGCGGGCACCAGCGGTTTCACCCCGATGTCGACCCAACGCCTGCCGTTTCCGACAATCGTCGTCGCCAGTACCGACGACCCCTACGTCACACCAGAGCGCGCAGAATTCTTCAGCCAGGCCTGGGGCAGTGAACTGGTCTGGCTGGAAAACGCCGGGCATATCAATGGGCAGACTGGATATGGAGCTTGGCCTGAAGGTTTGGAGTTATTGGGCAGGCTGACGGGTGAGTAGGGGGTTCGGCTGGCATAGCTTGCGCTGCCAGAACTTAGTCACTCCTGGAATCGATTGTTCCGGCATCGTGCTCAGGGTCACTGGCGTCTTTCCACTTGGCCCAGTCGGCGAGCGTGCCGGGCACTCTGTCATGGGTTCTGATCCAGGCATACAGGTTCGGATCAATCCATCTGATCACCTCCGATATATACCTGTGCAGCTCATATAGGGGTTGCCACAGAAGCGGTTCGTGGTGGAAGCAACGATTACGCAGATCCCTTCCCTTATTCAGTCGAGTGCGAATGTTGTCAGGCTGACGCATCCCCTTGGGGCAGGAGTAGAAAACCCGCATAAGCGGTTTTGAAAAGGTGATGATCGTTGCCCGGTTGAACAACGACGTCCAGAAGCCAAAGCTAAGTTCGGCGACGACGTTATCTGGGCTCAGCGGAACGCCTCTGCCCGTCAAGGTTCTCTTCGCCTCTGCAATCTTGCTGTAGAGACGTTGTAAATGTGGATTTGCGCTACAGCTCCAGTCTTCGTACCAGTCAGCTCTCCCATACTCCAGAGCCATTTCCTTCTGAATCCCGTTACGCAGAGAAACCTCAAGGACATGAAAAATCGAGACGAACGACTCGGCAATCTTCATGTTGTGGACATAAGCTTCAGCGGCTCGAACCTCTCTGTTTTTATTGCCTTGAAGGTATCGAGACATCCTCGGGGTGGAGAGCTTTGCCTCCAGCGTTTGCCAAACCATAACCACCCATGACTCCTTGGTATCAAGCTGGCTGGGCTTATCCTTCCAGCCAAAGTGGAAATGGTACATGGCCAATTTTTTTCGTTGAAATCAGATTGATTCAGGATGTTCAAATCCAGTCTTTGGGTTTGAAGGTGGTGGGGGTTGTGGTAAATTCACGTCGCTGCCCTGGCAACTCCACTCCCGGGTTACAGAAACGGTGATGAGACTAGGTTATGTTGTGGCCCCGCTTGCGGGGCCTCTTTGTTTCCGGCGTTTGGTGAATACGTCAATCCTCTGCCCTTTTCCTAGCCTGTGCGCAGGACCACCGGAAGCCACCATGATTTCCCTGCCCATCGATGCCGTTTTACCCGACCTTCGCCAAGCGCTGAGCGAGCGCCATGAAGCGGTGCTTGAGGCGCCGCCGGGGGCGGGTAAAACCTCCCGCGTGCCGCTGGCGCTGCTCGAAGAAAGTTGGCTGGCCGGGCAGACCATTCTCATGCTCGAACCCCGGCGGTTGGCGGCGCGGGCTGCGGCTGAACGGTTGGCCAGCGAGTTGGGCGAGAAAGTTGGCGAAACCGTGGGCTACCGCATCCGGCTGGAAAGCAGGGTTGGCCCAAAGACCCGAATCGAAGTCGTCACCGAAGGCATTCTGACCCGCCGTCTGCAGGACGATCCGGCGCTGGAAGGCGTGGGCCTGTTGATCTTTGACGAATTCCACGAACGCAGCCTCGATGCCGACCTGGCCTTGGCCCTGAGTCTCAATGGCCGAGAGTTGTTTCGTGATGACCAGCCCCTGAAGATCCTGCTGATGTCGGCGACGCTGGAAGGCGAGCGGCTTTCCAGTCTGCTCGGCGATGCGCCCGTGGTACGCAGCGATGGGCGTATGTTCCCGGTGCAGATGCAGTGGGGCAGGCCGTTTCAGCCCGGCGAGTTCATTGAGCCGCGGGTCGTGCAGACGGTGCTGGACGCGATCAATGATCAGAGCGGCAGCCTGTTGGTGTTCCTGCCGGGGCAGGCGGAGATTCGTCGGGTGAATCAGCAGCTGGCCGACGCGCTCGGCAACCGCAGCGACATCCTGTTGTGCCCGTTGCATGGCGAACTGGACCTGAACGCCCAGCGCGCCGCCATCGAGCCTGCGCCCAAAGGCACTCGCAAAGTGGTGCTGGCGACCAACATCGCGGAAACCAGCCTGACCATTGATGGCGTTCGGGTGGTGATCGATGCGGGTCTGGCGCGGGTGCCGCGTTTCGATCCCGGCAGCGGCATGACTCGCCTCGATACTCAGCGCATCTCCCGGGCCAGCGCCACCCAGCGTGCCGGGCGAGCGGGGCGGCTGGAACCGGGCGTGTGTTATCGCCTGTGGTCCGAAGCCCAGCACGAACAACTCGCTGCCTACGGGGCGGCGGAAATTCTTCAGGCAGATCTGGCCGGGCTGGGCCTGCAGCTGGCGCGCTGGGGCGTAACGCCGGCTCAGCTGGTTTGGCTCGATGTTCCTCCCGCGGCAGCCTACGCCCAGTCCCAGGATTTGCTGGTGCGGCTTGGTGCGTTGAGCCGCGCGCCGGGGAACGATTACAAACTCACTGCCCACGGTCAGGCCATGGCCGAACTGCCTGCCCATCCGCGTATTGGCCATTTGCTGTTGCGCGGTCAGGCATTAGGACTGGGCAGCCTGGCGTGCGATGTGGCGGCGCTGCTGGGCGAGCGCGATATTCTGCGTGGTGGCGGTGCGGATCTGCATAGCCGTTTGAGTTTGCTCGAAGGCACTGAGCGTGCGGCGCGAGGGGCTCAAGGCGGCGTGCAGCGGGCCAAGCAACTGTCGCGACAATATCGTGGCTATTTGCGTGGTGTGATGAGCGAGCCGGTCAGCGACCCGGATCACCCGCGCTGGCTGGGTGCGTTGCTGGCTCTGGCATATCCCGACCGTGTCGCCCAGCAGCGCAAACCCGGTGGCGCCGAATATCGGCTGGCCAATGGTCGTGCGGCATTGTTCGCCGAAGTCGATGCGTTGATGAAACAACCCTGGCTGGTGATCGCCGATCTTGGCAGCCGTCAGGGCCAGCGTGAAGAGCGTATCTATCTGGCAGCTGAATTCGATCCGGCGCTGTTCGACTCGGTGCTGGCCGAGCAAGTCACGCAGCTTGATCAACTGGATTGGGACGAGCGCGAAGGTGTGTTCCGGGCCGAGCGCCAGCGCAAGGTGGGCGAGTTGATCCTTAGCCGCGAGCCGCTGACCGGGCTGGACGAGTCTGCCAAGGGCCAGGCGCTGCTGGCGCTGGTGCGGCGCAAAGGTCTGGAACTGCTGCCATGGACTCCTGAGCTGCGCCAGTGGCAGGCTCGGGTTGGCTTATTGCGGACATTGGATTTACAACACAAAGACAGCAGCGAATGGCCGGATGTCAGCAACGCCGGTCTGCTGGACCGCCTGGAAAGCTGGCTGCTGCCGTATCTCGGTAAAGTCTCGCGGCTTAGCCATTTCAGCAATCTGGATATGTCCTCGATCCTGCACAACCTGCTGCCCTGGCCGCTGCCCCAGCGGCTGGACGAGTTGGCGCCGCACCACTTGAGCGTGCCGTCAGGGTCGTCCGTGCGGCTGGATTATAGCGAGCATCCGCCGATTCTCGCGGTGCGCCTGCAAGAACTGTTCGGCCTGGCCGATACTCCGCGCATCGCCAATGGTCGGCAGGTCGTCAAGCTCCACCTGCTCTCGCCCGCGCGCCGTCCGGTGCAGGTAACGCAGGACCTGGCCAACTTCTGGCGCAGCACCTACGCCGAAGTGAAGAAGGATCTGAAGGGGCGCTACCCGAAGCACTACTGGCCGGATGACCCACTGATTGCCGAGCCGACGGCGCGGATCAAGCCGAGGAAGTAGCGGGCAACAGTGGTCCCACTAAATAAATCTCCCTTAATTGGGGTGATGTTTTTGTGGGAGTGCCCACGTCGTCCAGACGGCGCGCTGTCGCGCAGCAAACACAGGACCTGTGGGAGCGAGCTTGCTCGCGAAAGCAATGTTCCTGCCCACAAGGATATATCGGGTGTACCGGCCTCTTCGCGAGCAAGCTCGCTCCCACGGAATCTGTGGTTTCAAGGCAAAACCGGCAACAGAAATCGCCCGATCACTGGCAGATGATTTGAGATCAACAGCGTGTCTTCCTGCCGAACACTGGCGCTCACACGTTTGATTCTCGGGCTGTGGAACAGGTAATCCACTGTCCGGTCAGGCCCGTTGACGTGCGGGTCGTTGGGGAAGTAAGTCAACCACTTTGCGCGGTCCACGCCGCCCGCCTCGGTGTTGTTGGGGATCATTGGGTATTTGTCCCACAGCACATGCAGTGCACTGTCGGCTTGATAAACCCCCCGCTGCTCGGCCGGTAGCCGCTGATATTGCCCCAACGGCAGCAGGTTGAAATCGCCGCCGATCAACCAGGGCGTGCCGCTGGCCTCGAATTTATCGAGCAGTTTGCTGGCGGCTTGAACCTGACGCTGTTGGGCGTCGTCGCGTTCGGTGAAGGTGTCCAGATGGGTGTTGATCACCGCCAGGTGGCCACCGTCGCGCAGGGGCAGATAACTCACCAGTAATGCGCGTTTGGGCTGGAACTCACGGCTGATGATGTTGGCGCCGAGGATCGGCAGTTGAATCCGTTCGGCGCGGTCAATGCTGTAGCGGCTCAGGGTCGCCAGCTTCATGCCGACGCTCCCGGCGATGCGCGGGTGCGGGACGAAATCGGCTTTCCAGTAGAAGGCCTCCGAGCTGCACGGGTAAAGGTCAGTCACGCGCTCTTGCAGCAGCGCCAGCTGGTTGTCGTAGTCCGTGTTCTTGGCGCCGTCGTTCACTTCTTGCAGAAGCACGATATCCGGCTGCTCGTCGCGGATCACCCGCGCCACTTCGCCCAGGTTGAAGGCGACGTCCTCAGCGGTGGGGCGACTATCCGTGCCGCTACCGTCGGCCAGGTCATACCAAAACACATAACGCTTGCCCGCCAGGTACTGGATATTCCAGGTCATGACTTTCAGCGCCTGCCCCGGCACCAACGGCGGTGCCTTTGTATCCGGGTTACAGGCCACGGGCAGTTCCTGCCGAGCGGCGGGGCGCCAGGTGAGGGTGTAGATCGCAGCGAGCAATAGCCCGCCCAGCAAGGCAATGATCAGGATGAGGCGGGTCAATCGGTTCATGGGTTCGGCTTAGAACGCAGGGCGTTCAGTTAGAAGTTCGCGTCGCACCAGCATAGCCGACTGCAAAGGATTACTCCGGCTTGGACGCTTCGTTGATCAGCATGAACAGGCGGAACATCACCACGCTGGTGAACAATTGCAGGAAGCTGCTCAGGGTATCAATCACGAAATTGACCCCGGCGTTTTGCGGTTCCAGCAGGTAGATGGCGACGCCTTCCAGCAGGGACAGCGGAATATAGATACACAGCACGCAGGCCAGGATGCGCGCGAAATGGCCGTTGGTCATCGCGAAACTGCCGCGCATGGCCATCAGCGGCGTCATGCCGCGCAGGACAAGCAGATATTCGGAAAACACCAGTTTGACCATCACCCAGATGCCCGGAACGATGAACAGCGACAGGCCGAACATGATCAGCAAGGTGCTCAGCGCCGCCATCACAGCGAAGGTCGGCCACATGCGCAGCGCCATGGCGAGGAGGTTACCAGCAGCGGGGTGCTCGCTACGGCTGCGGGCATCGAGGAACAGGATCAAGGCGCCGGTGTACAGCGGGTAGAACAGCAGGCCGACGACCAGTTCATACGCCGTCGAACCGTTGCCTGGAAGCGCATTGCTCAGCACCTGTTTAGCGAGGGCTTCGAGCATCACCAGCGGCAGGCACAGCGTCAGAATGCTCGCCAGATTGCGTCGGAAAAAGTACAGCGAGTCATTAAGAATAGTTAGCGGGTTCATGAGGCCAAGTCGCACAAAAAAAGCAGGCGGTCACTTTAGCTGGCTAACCAGACACGGGCCAGAGCCTTCTTAACATTTGCGACAGGCCATTGAAACGCCCTGGATCAGCCCCATTACCTTGCTTGTGCCGGCAACTGTGCCCGGCGAAGATTTCCAACGGCAATCTAACGAGGTCGCCATGAACAGCGAAGAGCAAACCCTGATCGATGGTCTTTTCACTAAATTGAAGAGTGCCGAAACCGCGTCCGCCCCGCGTGACAGCGAGGCTGAGGCCAGGATCAAGGAGCATCTCACCCAGCAACCGGCCGCGCCTTACTACATGGCGCAGGCGATTGTGGTGCAGGAAGCGGCGGTTAATCAGCTTGGTCAGCAGCTAAAAGAGCGCGACGAGCAGATCCAGAAACTCCAGGCCGAGTTGCAGCAGGCCAAATCACAGGCTTCTTCCGCGCCAGCGCAGAGCAGCGGCGGGTTCCTGTCGAGCATATTCGGCGGTGGTGGTTCTCGCGAGCCGCAAACGCAACCCCAGCAGTCTTTCTCCCAGCAGCGTCCTGTGAGCCCTCCGTCTGGTGGAGGCTGGCGCGATGGTGGTCCTTCCAGCCCGCCGCCTTACAACGCACCGCAAGGCGCCAACTACGCCGCGCCTCAGCAGCCGCAACAACAGGCCCCACGGGGTGGCGGTTTCATGAGCGGTGCGTTGCAGACGGCAGCGGGTGTGGCCGGTGGTGTGATGCTGGCGCAAGGGCTGAGCAGCATGTTTGGCAGTCACAGCCAGCCTCAGGAAGTGGTTGAAGTTATCAAGGAGGAACCGGCTCAGGTCGCCGATAGCGGCAACAACGACACGGGCGGTTGGAACGATAACCAGGAGCAAGTGACCAGCAATGATTCCTACGACAACGATCAAAGCGGCGGCTGGGACGATGGCGGCGGTTTTGATGGTGGGGATGATGATTCGTTTGTTTAACGTCTGACCCCGGACCCTTTATGTCTGATGCCTCAAAATCAAAGCACTGCGCCTTGAATCAAGTTTCAACACAGCATCCGGGCGCTGCTGAGTCAGGTTCCGTCCTGACGGCCGGGTCACTTTTGGTGCCAAAAGTAACCAAAACCTCTGCGCTGGCGTCCGGCCCCCGCTTCGCGGGGGTACGTTCGCTCCGGTGCCGTGGGGCGGGCACGCGCCGACGGGCCATCCATGGCCCAGCGGCGCTCGCTCGGCATCCATGCCGAGCGACCCACCCCACGACACCTGCGCTCACCCTCCCGACGCGCATTTTGCGTCGTCTGGGAAATCGCGGCAGGAAAAGCAAATCTGCTTTGCAGATTTCTCAAACGTGACTTCCGGGCTCACACCCTGCTTTTGATTCTGGAGCCGTGCGCAAAACGTATGGGCGCCACAAATTGCGACTTGTGGCCGGCCGAGCGCAGGTATTGCGGAGTGGGTAAACCGGCAAGGATGCCGGTTTAGCCGCACCGGGCCATGGATGGCCCATTGCGGCGGCCCACGGAGCAATGCCGGAGCGAGGGAAGTCTGAGCCTTGGCGAAGACCCGGACAAAGGAGCGGGAGCGCTTTGGTTACTTTCGTCTGGGCCGGCATTCCGGCTTTTCGAAAGTGACGCGCCGTAAGGGCGCAAAGGTGAATCAGCGTCGCCGCCGCTGCTGGATATGCATGGCTTTAGGGCTACCCCAGCAGAGTATCTACAAATGTGTGCAGCGGCACCGCCCTGTCAGAACTGGCATACTGGGCGCCGATTCATTCTGAATCGCGTCTTGAGGAGTTCCGGTGAAGAAAATCGCGGTGTTCGCCGATGTGCAGAACCTCTATTACACCGTCCGTCAGGCTCATGGCTGTCATTTCAACTACGCCGCCTTATGGGCTGATATCAGCAAGCGTGGGCAGATTGTCGAGGCGTACGCTTATGCCATCGACCGCGGCGACAGCAAACAGCAGCAATTCCAGCAGATTCTTCGCAACCTGGGTTTCACCGTGAAACTCAAACCATACATCCAGCGCAGCGACGGCTCGGCCAAAGGCGACTGGGATGTAGGCATCACCATCGATATCATGGACGTCGCGCCGCAGGTGGATGAAGTGGTCCTGGCGTCCGGCGATGGCGATTTCGATCTGCTGCTCGAACGCATCATCAGCAAGCATGGCGTCGAAGCGGTGGCTTATGGCGTGCCAGGTTTGACCGCCAATTCGTTGATCCGCGCCGCCAGCCGTTATGTGCCGATTGAAGGCGCGTTGCTTTTACGTTGATTTTTGAAGGGTTCAGCAAGTGTTGGAACGTGTAGCCGTCATCGACTTTGAAACCACTGGCATTTCTCCCGGCCAGGGTTGCCGCGCCACGGAAATCGCCGTGGTGATCATGGAACAGGGGCGCATCGTCGACCGCTATCAAAGCTTGATGAACGCCGGTGTGCGCATCCCGGGCTTCATCGAAGCGCTGACCGGTATCAGCAACAGCATGATTCGCACGGCTCCGTCCGCTGAGCGGGTGATGGATGACGTCGCCAATTTCGTCGGCACCATCCCGCTGGTGGCGCATAACGCCTCTTTTGACCAGAAGTTCTGGGATTATGAACTGTCCCTGATCGAGCGCAGCCGTCAGCAAAGCTTTGCCTGTTCGATGCTGTTGGCCCGACGTCTGATGCCCGGCGCGCCCAACCACAAGCTCGGCACCTTGACCCGCTTCGCCCGCTTGCCTGACACCGGCAAGGCTCACCGGGCCATGGCCGATGCCGAGATGGCGGCCAACCTCACCGCGCACCTGACCAACGAATTGCGTCAGACCCA
Organism: Paucimonas lemoignei; assembly: GCA_900475325.1. Lineage (GTDB taxonomy): Bacteria > Pseudomonadota > Gammaproteobacteria > Pseudomonadales > Pseudomonadaceae > Aquipseudomonas. Next base: position 5,342,159 of record LS483371.1, on the reverse strand, counting down.
TGGCATCGCCGGGGTTTCCCATCAGTGGCTCTGCACCCTGCAAAAAGTCCCGGCAGCGAAAATCAGCGAAGCCCTCAAGCGCCAGCGCGGGTTCTAATCCCGCCCGTTTGCTCTGACTGATTGGCGCGGACAGGGTAAACTCCGCGCCTTGCGTTGATTTCTCGATGGTATTCCCATGACATTCGCCACACTCGGCCTGATCGAACCCCTGCTGCGCGCTCTTGAAACCCTCGGCTACCAGACGCCGACACCTGTGCAAGCGCAGGCGATCCCGCCGGTGCTGGCCGGTCGTGACCTGATGGCCGCTGCGCAGACCGGGACGGGCAAAACCGCCGGTTTCGCCTTGCCGCTGCTGCAACGCCTGACCCTGGAAGGCCCGAAAGTGGCCCCCAATACCGTGCGCGCGCTGGTGCTGGTGCCGACCCGCGAGCTGGCCGAGCAGGTTCACGAAAACATCCGCCAATACGCCGAACATCTGCCGCTGAGCACGTACGCGGTGTATGGCGGCGTGAGCATTAACCCGCAGATGATGAAGCTGCGCAAAGGCGTTGATGTGCTGGTGGCAACGCCGGGCCGTTTGCTGGACCTGTATCGCCAGAACGCGGTGAAGTTCTCGCAGTTGCAGACGCTGATCCTCGACGAAGCCGATCGCATGCTGGATCTGGGTTTCTCGGAAGAGCTGCGCGACATTTATAAGGCGCTGCCCACGCGCCGTCAGACGCTGCTGTTCTCCGCGACGTTCTCCGACGCCATCCGTGAGCTGGCGGGGCAGATGCTCGACGACCCGCTCACCATCGAAGTCAGCCCACGCAACGTGGCGGCGTCGTCGGTGAAGCAATGGGTGGTGACGGTCGACAAGAAGCGCAAACCCGAGCTGTTCATCCATTTGCTGAAGAAAATGCGCTGGTCTCAGGTGCTGGTGTTTGCCAAGACCCGCGTTGGCGTTGATCAACTGGTAGATCGCCTGCAAGGTCTAGGCATCAGCTGCGACGGTATCCATGGTGACAAGCCGCAGGCCACACGCCAGCGCGCGCTGGACCGATTCAAGGCCAGCGAAGTGCAGATTCTGGTGGCCACCGACGTGGCTGCTCGTGGTCTGGACATCGACGACCTGCCGACTGTGGTCAACCTTGACCTGCCTATCGTGGCTGAAGATTACATCCACCGTATCGGTCGTACCGGCCGTGCGGGTTTGACGGGTGAGGCGATTTCGTTGGTGTGCGCGGATGAAGTCGAGCTGCTGTCGGCCATTGAAACCCTGACTCGCCAGACCTTGCGTCGTGAAGAGGAGCCGGATTTTGTGCCAGAGCATCGGGTGCCAGCCACCGACGCTACCGGCCAGATTCTGAAAAAACCGAAGAAGCCGAAAAAACCGAAAGTATCAGGCGGCGGCAAGCGCAATCTGGGCAAATGGGTAGACAGCGGCGACACCGCGCCTGAGCCTGTCGCGGCCAAGCCAGTGCGCAAAGTCCCGGTCTTCAACACCGGCCCGCGCAAGAAAAAGCCTTGATCTGATCTAAACAACTGTCGTGGGACCGGCTTTAGCCGGGAAGGCTGTATTCCATTCGCAGCAATTGCGTTCGCTGTACTGGCCTCTTCCCGGCTAAAGCCGGTCCCACGTCATTGTCGGTAAGAGCGTCGCTTGCCTGCAAACCCTCACTCCACCGCCGGCTGCCAACTCCCCACCATATGCACCAGCCCCTGCGCGCCTTCCAGGCGCAGTTGGCCGTGGGAGCCAGCCGCGCTTGCCGATAGCACCACTTCACTGGGCAAGCGTACTGGCTTGTGAAATTGCACGCTGATGTCCAGATTCGAGGCTGGCAAATGATTGACCAGCACCGATAAAGTCCGGGCCTTGAGCCACATCCCGTGGGCAATCGCCTGAGGGAAGCCGAACAGTTTGGCGCTCGGCCCGCTCAAGTGGATCGGGTTGTAATCGCCGGACACTTTGGCATAACGCCGACCGATTTCAGCCGGTGCCTGCCAGCGACCCACTTCGGTCAGCGCCAGCGCAGCGGGTTCGAAATCATCAGGCGGCGTGCCCTTCAGCGTCACGTCGCGGCACAACATCGTGCTCTCTTCTTCCCAAAGCATACCCAGAGAATCCTCCACCTGAGTGATCAGGCTGAAGGTCGCGCCTTTGGCGTGGGGCTGCAGGTTTTCCACGTGTACCCCGACATACACCTTGTTCACCCCGCCCAAGGGCCGATGAATCTTGATTCGGTTACCCAGATGAACCATCCCCAAGAGCGGAAAGGGGAAGTCCTTGTCCGTCATCAACTGCATCTGCAGATGGAATGCCAGCACGTGCAGAAAGGTCGGGGGTAACAGGCTGCTTTCGCTGAAGCCACACACGGTGCGGTAATTGGCCAGTTTCTCGGGTTCAACCATGGTCCAGCAGCGCAGGCCGATTTCTGGCAATTCGGTACCGGTGACTTTGCGCTTCAACGCCGCGTGCATAAACAGATTCGGCAGCGTGGGCAGTGAATCCAGGTAGCGCCAGTGAGCACTCATGATGCTTCTCCTTGCTCTATGAGGTGGGGCGGATCAGGCGCCGATAACGCTCTGACCACACACCCGCAATACTTGTCCGCTGACGGCTCCGGCGCCTGGTTGAGCCAGCCAGGCCACGGCTTCGGCGACATCCTGAGGTAGACCACCCTGACCCAGCGAGCTCATGCGCCGACCGGCTTCACGCAGGGCGAAGGGCATGGTGGAGGTCATCTTGGTTTCAATGAAACCGGGTGCGACGGCATTGATGCTGATACCACGCTCGTGCAGCGCCGGTGCCATGCCCCGAGCGAGGCCGATCAAACCGGCCTTGCTGGTGGTGTAATTGGTTTGCCCACGGTTGCCCGCAATCCCGCTGATCGAAGCCAGCAGAATGACCCGACCGTTCTCGTGCAGGGTGCCGCTGTCCAGCAGCGCCTGGGTCAACACTTGCGGCGCGTTGAGGTTCACCGCCAGCACTGAGTCCCAAAAGTCCGGGGACATGTTGGCCAGGGTCTTGTCGCGGGTGATCCCGGCGTTGTGCACCAGAATGTCGATGCCACCCGGCAGGTGTTCGATCAACTGGCTGGCGGCGTCGGCCGCGCAGATGTCCAGCGTCAGGGCTTGACCGCCCAACCGCGCGGCCAGGGCGTCCAGATCGGATTTGGCCTGAGGTACGTCGAGCAACACGACCTCGGCACCGTCGCGCGCCAGGGTTTCAGCGATGGCCGCGCCAATCCCCCGTGCTGCGCCGGTGACCAGCGCTTTGCGCCCGCTAAGGGGCCGACTCCAATCCTGGACCTGCGCCGGGCAAGGGCTGAGGCGAATGACTTGGCCGGAAACAAAAGCGCTTTTCGGCGACAGGAAAAACCGCAGCGCACCTTCAAGCTGGTCTTCGGCGCCGCTGTCCACCTGCAACAATTGCACGGTGCCGCCATTGCGCATCTCCTTGGCCAGCGAACGGCTGAAACCCTCCAGCGCCTGCTGAGTGCTGGCGATGAACGGATCATCGAAGGTGGTTGGCGCGTGGCCGAGGATCACGATATGGGCGCTGTGGTCGAGATTCTTCAGCAGTGGCTGGAAAAATTCCCGCAGGCGCTTGAGGTCGTCGGTGTTGGCAAACTCACTGGCGTCGAACACCACGGCTTTGATTTTCGGACCTTGATCGGCCACCCATGCATTTGCACCCGTCACTTCTCCCCCGAAGCTATAGAGGGAGTCAGTGAGGCGTTGGGCGAACACTCTGACCTGATCGGCCAGTGGCCCGGCGCTGATCAACAGCGTGCCTTCGATAGGGCGCAAGCGTCCAGCTTGCCAGCGTTCCAGTCTGACCGGTTTTGGCAGGCCAATCGCCCCGACCAGGCGGCTGCCCAGGTCAGAATTGGCAAAATCAATGTAGCGATCAGACGGCATGGAACACTCTCCTTGAGTCGGGGTTCAAAGGAATGGACCACACTCGGGCGACAATCGTTCGAGCCAGCCCTACGCTGTTCATCAGCGCTTTTGCATCCAGAAAGGGAGTTTTCAATGAATCAGCCACGCCGGGTCGCCATTGTCGGTGGCAACCGTATCCCGTTCGCTCGCTCCAATGGGCCGTATGCCACTGCGAGCAATCAGGACATGCTCACCGCCGCGCTGGAAGGCTTGATCGAGCGCTTCAATCTGCATGGCCTGCGCTTGGGCGAAGTGGTCGCCGGGGCAGTGCTCAAGCATTCCCGGGACTTCAACCTGACCCGCGAATGCGTGCTGGGCTCACGCCTGTCGCCGCAAACACCTGCTTACGATTTACAGCAGGCTTGCGGCACCGGGCTTGAGGCGGCGTTGCTGGTGGCCAACAAGATTGCCCTGGGGCAGATCGAATGCGGAATTGCGGGCGGCGTGGATACCACGTCTGATGCGCCAATAGGCGTCAACGAAGACCTGCGCAACATCCTGCTGGAGGTTAACCGCACCAAATCGATGGCTGACAAGCTCAAGCTGCTGATGAAACTGCGCCCGCACAACCTCAAGCCCGAACTGCCGCGCAATGGCGAACCGCGCACCGGCCAGTCCATGGGCCAGCATTGCGAGTTGATGGCTCAGCATTGGGGCATTCCTCGTGAAGCGCAGGATCAACTGGCGCTGGAGAGCCATCTGAAAATGGCGGCGGCTTACAGCGAAGGCTGGCAGAACGATCTGATGACGCCGTTCCTCGGCCTCAACCGCGACAACAACCTGCGCCCGGACCTGACCCTGGAAAAACTCGCCAGCCTGAAACCAGCGTTTGAACGTAGCGCCAGAGGCACCCTGACTGCGGGCAACTCCACACCGCTGACTGACGGCGCGTCCATGGTGTTGCTGGCCAGTGAGGAATGGGCTGCGGAGCGGGGCTTGCCGGTGCTGGCGTACCTGCGTGATGGAGAGGCGGCAGCGGTGGATTTCGTCAACGGCGCAGAAGGCCTGTTGATGGCGCCTGCCTACGCGGTGCCTCGGCTGCTGGCGAGGAATGGCCTGACGTTGCAGGATTTTGATTACTACGAGATCCATGAGGCTTTCGCCGCGCAAGTACTGTGTACCCTCAAGGCCTGGGAAGACGCGGAGTACTGCCAGACAAGGCTGGGACTGGACGCGCCGTTGGGGTCGATTGATCGCAGCAAGATGAACGTCAAAGGCAGCTCACTGGCCGCAGGTCACCCGTTCGCGGCCACCGGTGGGCGGATCGTCGCCAACCTTGCGAAATTGTTGAGCGTTGCCGGGCAGGGGCGTGGGTTGATCTCGATCTGCGCGGCGGGCGGGCAGGGGGTTACGGCGATTCTGGAGCGGTAGAGGTAGTTAAACCAGACCCAAACTCTGTGGGAGCAAGCTTGCTTGCGAAAGCTATGGCCAGGACTCCAAAGATGTTCTGGATGTACCTGCCACTTCGCGAGCAAGCTCGCTCCCACAGGGGGTGAGGATATTCACAGAATCTGCGGACCAGCCACAGAACCTGTGGGAGCAACCGGGGTGGCGCTCCACCTTGCTTGCGAAGGCAATGGTCCAGGCACCAAAGATCCCACAGGATTGTGCAGATTTTAGGAGCTGCCGAAGGCTGCGAATCGGTTTACCTGACACACCGCTTTCGCAGCCTTCGGCAGCTCCTACAGGGTTCAGGCAGCCCGAGCTTCTTCCAGTGCCTCAGCCGACAGCTGCTGCTTGTGGCGATTGGCGTAGTTCTCGGCCATCACCGAACACACGATCAGCTGTAGCGGGTGGTAGATCATGATCGGCAGCAGGATCAGGCCCAGGGCCGGGTTGTTGCCGAAGATCAGCGCCGCCATGGGCGCACCGGCCGCCAGGGATTTTTTCGTGGCGCAGAACACCGCCGCAACCTTATCGGCATGGTTGAATTTCAACAGCCGTGCAGTGCCGGTGGTCAGCAGCAGAATCACCACCAGCAAGACCGCGCTGCCGATGAAGGCCATGGCGATAACGGAGTTGCCCTGGGTTTGCCACAGGCCCGACACCATGGAGTTGCAGAAGGCCGCATAGACCAGCAGCAGGATCACGATCTTGTCGATCAGGTTGGTGTACTTCTTGTGTTTGGCGAAAAACTTGCCGATCAGCGGACGCAGCAACTGGCCCAGCACCAGTGGCAACAGCAGCATCAGGCTCAGCTTGAGCAATGTTGGCCCCAGATCAATCCCGCCCGAACCCGTGCCAATCACCAGGCTCACCAGCCACGGGGTCATGAAGATCCCGAACACGCTGGACATGCTGGCATTGAGGATCGCCGCCGGAACGTTGCCGCCCGCGCTGCCGGTCAGGGCTACTGATGAAGAAATCGTCGAAGGCAGTGCACACAGGTACAGGAAGCCCAGCATCAGCAGCGCCGGCACGTACGACCCGAACGCTTTATTGCAGATCAGCCAGATCACCGGGAACACCACGAAGGTGAAGGCTTGCACCATTATGTGCAGGCGCCAGTTTTTCAGGCCGTGTTTGATCTGTTCGCTGGAGAGGTTCACCCCGTGCAGGAAGAACACCACGAACACGCCAATATTGATCACCCATTCAGCATGCATGCCACCGCCGGTGGCGCCAAAGCCGGGGAAGAAGTAGGCCAGGACTGTCGCCAGTACCATGCCGCACAGGAACCAGTCGGTGACGACGCGTTTGAGATGTTTGAGGACTGACATAAGCGCTCGGCAGATTGTTTGTAAAAATAGATGTCCGCAGGGTAAAGCACTCTTACACTGCCGTCTTGCGACATAAGGCCATTCCATATCGACTAACGGACAACATGCTATGCAACGGCAAGGCAGCGAGCGGCACATACCGGAGCTAACTGAATTGCCGCGGCCCTTGTACGCCCGCGCCGAAAGCTTGAGCGCGGGCTCCTGGACGCCGCCGCATCGCCATGAGTGGGTGCAGTTTTCCTACGCCATCAGTGGCGTGTTGGGCGTGCATACCGCAGAAGGCAGTTTTTTCGCGCCGCCGCAGTGGGGTGTCTGGATTCCAGCGGGGCTGGAGCATCAGGTGGTGACCTCGATGCGCGCCGAAATGCGCAGCCTTTATGTGCGCAAGCAGGATTGTGAATGGGCGGTGCAGCGCTGCCGGGTACTGGAAGTCACGCCCCTGGCCCGCGAGCTGATCAAAAGTTTTTGCCAATTGCCCGCTACTTATCCTCAAGGCGACAGCAGCGAAGCGCGGCTGGTACAGGTGCTCATGGATCAACTGGCGCACCTGCCGGAAGTTGGCTTCTCGCTGCCGTTGCCCCGTCATCCGCGCCTGCTTGAGCTGTGTAACGAACTGATCGAAAACCCCAGCCAGTTGATTACCTTGCAGGATTGGGCGCTGCGCCTGGGGACTTCGGAGAAAACCCTGATGCGTTTGTTCCAGCGTGAAACAGGCTTGAGTTTTCGCGGTTGGCGCCAGCGGGCGCGGCTGCTCTCATCCTTGCAAGCTCTGGAAAATGGCGACAGCGTGACCAACACCGCCTTGGCCAACGGTTACGATTCCACCTCGGCGTTTATTGCGGCTTTCAAAGGTTTGTTCGGCTTCACGCCCGGCGAGTTATTCAGGCAATGAGCGATATTTCCTACTTTTCGCCGATCTGAGGTTTTTGCTGGCGGCGGCATGAAAGCTGCTTTAAAGCTCTGTGACGTGGGATATCGTGCGATTTTCCGACACAAACTATCGCCATCAAACGTAAGCGACCCCTACTCGCTGGCTGAGGATTGCCGTATAACGGGCAACAATCGCGTGTTTGGCAACTAAGGACCCACAATAAAAGCTGATGAAAACTCCTAAACGCATTGAACCCCTGATCGAGGACGGTCTGGTGGACGAAGTGCTGCGCCCGCTGATGAGCGGTAAAGAGGCAGCTGTTTATGTGGTGCGCTGTGGCAATGAGCTGCGGTGTGCCAAGGTTTACAAGGAGGCGAATAAACGCAGTTTCCGCCAGGCGTCGGAGTACCAGGAAGGCCGCAAGGTCCGTAACAGCCGTCAGGCCCGGGCCATGGCCAAGGGCTCCAAGTTCGGTCGCAAGGAAACAGAAGACGCCTGGCAGAACGCCGAAGTGGCTGCTCTGTTTCGTCTTGCCAGCGCTGGCGTTCGTGTTCCCAAGCCGTATGACTTCCTTGAAGGCGTATTGCTGATGGAGATGATTGCCGATGAATACGGCGACGCCGCGCCGCGTCTTAATGATGTAACGCTGGAGCCGGATCAGGCGCGCGAATATCACGCGTTTCTCATCGAGCAGATCGTGCTGATGTTGTGTACCGGTTTGGTGCACGGTGACCTTTCCGAGTTCAACGTGCTGCTGACGCCGACGGGCCCGGTGATCATCGACCTGCCGCAAGCAGTCGATGCTGCGGGCAACAACCATGCGTTCAGCATGCTGGAGCGTGATGTCGGCAACATGGCTTCCTATTTCGGCCGGTTCGCGCCTGAGTTGCGCACCACCAAGTACGCGAAGGAAATGTGGTCGTTCTACGAGGCGGGTACGCTCTCTCCAGCGACCGTGTTGACCGGCGAGTTTGACGAGCCGGAAGACGAAGCCGATGTGGGTGGCGTGTTGCGTGAAATCGAAGCGGCGCGTCTGGACGAAGACCGTCGCCAGGCCGCCCGTGCTGCCGACGATGCACCACCGAGCAAAACCGCCGAAGAACCGCCTCCGCCCTGGATGCAGTGATCGGTTGTTAAAAGAACCCGGCTTCGGCCGGGTTTTTTGTGGATAAAGGCTTGTGGATTTCGAACTGTGGGAGCGAATTCATTCGCGAAGAGGCCAGTACATTCAATGCATCTCTGTGTCTGAAACACCGCCTTCGCGAATGAATTCGCTCCCACAGGGGGTCTATCGATAGGTCACGGTACTCGGTCAGACATAAGGCCCTGTGGCAAGCTTGCTTGCGAAGGCGGTGGTCAGGGCTCCAGAGATGTTTCGAATGTACCGGCCTATTCGCGAGCAAGCTCGCTCCCACAAAATCGAGTTACACCTACACAACTGTGGGAGCAAGCTTGCTTGCGAAGGCGGTGGTCAGGGCTCTAGAGATGTTTTGAATGTACCGGCCTATTCGCGAGCAAGTTCGCTCCTACAGGGGGGGCGGTCTTAGGTTCAGCATCCACCCGAAGCCAAATCCCTGAGGATCGGGCAGTCGGGGCGGTCGTCGCCGTGGCAGTGCTCCACCAGTTCCTGCAAGGTATCGCGCAGGCTCGCCAGTTCGTCGATCTTCTGGTTCAGCTCGACGATGTGCTGCCTGGCCAGGGCTTTGACATCTGCGCTGGCGCGTTGCCGGTCTTGCCAGAGGGTCAACAGCTTGCCGACTTCCTCCAGAGAAAACCCCAGGTCTCGAGAGCGCTTGATGAACGCCAGGGTGTGCAGGTCGTCCTTGCCGTACAGCCGATAGCCACTGTCACTGCGATGGGCCGCCTGCAGTAACCCGGTGGATTCGTAATAGCGGATCATCTTGGCGCTGAGGCCGCTTTGTTTCGCAGCTTGTCCGATGTTCATGGCTTGGCTTCCGGATCTTTAGGTTTCCATGTCTTGAGCAGCAGCGCATTGCTCACCACGCTGACGCTGGACAGCGCCATTGCCGCCCCGGCCAGCACCGGGTTGAGGAAGCCAAACGCCGCCAGCGGAATGCCGATCAGGTTATAGACGAACGCCCAGAACAGGTTTTGACGGATCTTGGCGTAGGTCTTGCGGCTGATCTCCAGCGCAGCGGGAATCAGCGCCGGGTCGCCGCGCATCAGGGTGATGCCCGCTGCATGCATGGCGACATCGGTGCCGCCGCCCATGGCGATACCAATGTCAGCGGCCGCCAGCGCCGGGGCGTCGTTGATGCCATCGCCCACCATCGCTACCACGCCATGTCGCTTGAGGTCGGCCACCGTGGCGGCTTTGTCGGCGGGCATCACTTCAGCGTGGACGTCGCGGATCCCCAGTGCTTGAGCGACCACATTGGCGCTGCCCTGGTTATCGCCGGTCAGCAGATGGCTGCTGATGTGCCGCGCCGTCAGTTGTTGCACCGCCTGCTGCGCGCCGGGCTTGAGGGTGTCTCCGAACGCGAACAGGCCGAGCACCGCAGGGTTCGGGCTTTGCTCGATCAGCCAGGACAACGTGCGGCCTTCTGCTTCCCACGCCTGTGCGGCATCGGCCAGCTCATCCATGGCCAGGCCGCTTTGTTCCAGCAGGCGACGGTTGCCCAGTGCCAGGTCCCGGCCTTGCAAGGTCCCGGCAATGCCGACTCCGGTCAGTGAGCGGCTGTTTTCCACGTTCGGCGGGTTGAGTCGCCACTCGCGGCAGGCGTCCAGCACGGCTTTGGCCAGCGGGTGTTCACTGCCGCGCTGCAACGCTCCGGCCCATTCCAGCACCTGTTCTTCATTGCCGCCTTTGGCGCTCAAGTGGGCGATTTGCGGGGTGCCGGAGGTGAGCGTGCCGGTTTTGTCGAACACCACTGTGGTCACTTCATGGGCGCGTTCCAGAGCCTCGGCGTCCTTGATCAGAATCCCGTAGCGGGCGGCAACGCCAGTCCCGGCCATGATGGCGGTGGGCGTGGCCAGCCCGAGAGAGCAGGGGCAGGCGATAACCAGCACGGCCACGGCATTGATCAGCGCGGTCTCAAGCGAAGCCCCCATCATCAGCCAGCCACCGAGGGTGCATAGGGCGATCACCAGCACCGTCGGCACGAACACCTGGCTGACCCGATCCACCAGTTTTTGAATCGGTGCCTTGCCCGCCTGTGCGTCTTCCACCAGACGGATGATCCGCGCCAGCACCGTCTCAGTGCCCAGCGCGGTGGTTTTCACCAGCAACCGGCCTTCGCCGTTAATGGCGCCGCCGGTGACTTTATCGCCCACCTGTTTTGGCACCGGCAGGCTTTCGCCGCTGATCAGCGCTTCATCGGCGTGGCTTTGGCCTTCAATGACTTCGCCATCCACCGGGAAGCGCTCGCCTGGTTTGACCAGCACCTGATCGCCCAGATTCAAGGCGCTGATCGCCACGTCGTATTCCTGACCGTCGATCACCTGCAGGGCACGCTCCGGACGCAAGGCTTCCAGCGCGCGGATGGCACTGGCGGTCTGGCGCTTGGCGCGGCTTTCCAGGTATTTGCCCAACAGGACCAGGGCGATAACTACCGCAGAGGCTTCGAAATACAAATGCGGCATGCTGCCCGCGGGTGCGCTGATCCATTGGTAGACGCTCAAGCCGTAACCGGAACTGGTGCCCAGCGCGACCAGCAAATCCATATTGCCGGCACCCGCCCGCACAGCTTTCCAGGCCGCCACGTAGAACCGCGCACCGAGAATGAACTGCACGGGTGTGGCCAGCGCAAACTGAACCCAGGCGGGCAGCATTGCGTGTACGCCTAGAGGTTGCAGCAGCATGGGCAGAACGAGTGGCAGGGCGAGGGCAATGGCGACGATCAACGCCCAGCGTTCCCGTTTCAGGCGTTTGTGTTGTTGATCAGCGCTGAGGGCTGGGTCTTGCGCGAGGGTGGCGCCATACCCGGCCTTGGTGACGGCGGCAATCAAGGCGGCGCTGTCCGGCTCGCCGTTGGTTTCAATGTGTGCCTGTTCGTTGGCGAGGTTGACGCAGACTGTCTTGACCCCTGGCACTTTGTTCAGCGCACGCTCGACCCGACCTGCGCAGCTGGCGCAGGTCATGCCGGAAATCGGCAGATCGAAGTTGAGCGGATTGAGCATGTTCACTCTCCCTGAAGGCGGTTGCCTGCAAGGATCAACCTTTCCATGAGGTGAAGGTCAAGTCCAGATCAATAGTTCAGGTCGGCACGCTTGAGATAAAAGCCATTGAGGTTGCTGGCGATCCGATACTTGAGGATGTCGCCTGTCTGAATCCTGATTTTGGTATTGCTCTGTGCTTCCATGCCAGGGTCGCAGCCAAACACCTGCCCCGGCAGTGTGCGCAGCCGAACCGAGACTTCACCCGCAGGCAGATTGAACGACACCGACTGCTCCTGGAACACCCGGCCTGCCAGCTGGTCCTGAATATAGATGCCGATTTCACAGGATGAGGCGACTTCCAGCCGTTCGCGGGAAATGATCAGAACGCCATAATCCTGATCGGCCTGGACCGCAGGGGATGCAGCCAACAGACCGAGAATGCCGAAGAGGCTCACTACTGACCAGCGCATCGCTGATACTCCTGAGGTGGACGGTGATGATGCAGCTTGGCCGAGCCTTGCCCCGAATACCAGCCCGGCAGGCAAACAAGAAACTTGACCTTGTCACGATGGCAAGGTCGAACATGCTGTCCAACCCTGTTCACGACTTCAAAGGAGCACCCCATGCAGCGATTCAATGTGCAAGGCATGACCTGTGGCCACTGCGTAAAAGCCGTGACCGAAGCGATCCGCGAGCGCGACCCGAGCGCCATCGTCCAGATCGATCTGCCGACCGGCGAAGTCATCGTCGAAAGCGACCTGGCCGCGCAGCAGATCATTGGTTTGATTGTCGAGGAGGGGTATCAGGCGCAGGTGGCGGGCTGAGAAATATCGCAATTCCCCGTGGGAGCGAATTCATTCGCGAAGGCGATAGCAAGGCCGATAACGATGCATCGCATGTACCGGCCTCTTCGCGAATGAATTCGCTCCCACAGGGTTTTGAGGCGTACTTCACGCAACTGTAGGAGCTGCCGAAGGCTGCGAACAGCGGTGTTTCAGACCAACCGCTTTACAGCCTTCGGCAGCTCCTACACATGATTACACTTGAAACTTTTTGCAGTAATTACCGTTCCCTGACACTCAGTCTGTACAGGCCCGGTTAGACTATCGAGCTGCTCTGAATATTGTCTGGATGTCTGATGAACCTTCGCACGATCCTTATCCTCGGTGCCTTGAGCGCCTTTGGCCCCTTGGCCATCGACTTTTATCTGCCTGGCTTCCCGGCCATTGCCCTGGCCTTTGGCACTGATGAGAAGCACGTCCAGCTGACCTTGGCGTCGTACTTTCTGGGCCTTTCCATTGGCCAGTTGGCTTACGGCCCGGTGGCGGATCGTTTCGGGCGGCGCATTCCGTTGCTGTTCGGCGTCTCGCTGTTCACCCTGGCCTCACTGGCCTGTGCATTTGCACCCAATCTGGAATGGCTGATCGGGGCGCGCTTCGTTCAGGCGCTGGGCGGTTGCGCGGGGATGGTCATTTCCCGGGCGATTGTCAGCGACAAATGCGACGCCGTGCAGTCGGCCAAAGTCTTCTCGCAACTGATGCTGGTGATGGGCCTGGCGCCGATCCTGGCGCCGATGCTCGGGGGCTTGCTGGTCAACCTCTATGGCTGGCAGTCGATCTTCCTCAGCCTGACGGCATTCAGTGCACTGGCATCCTTGGCTGTTGCCCTGGGCCTGCCGGAAAGTATGCCCGCGACTCATCCGCGTCTGCCGTTGTCCGGTGCCTTCACGCAATACCGGCGTTTGTTGGGTGATCGTATTTTCCTCGGCCACGCGCTGACCGGCGGGATTGCCATGGCCGGGATGTTTTCTTACATCGCCGGTTCGCCATTCGTGTTCATCAAGCTGTACGGCGTGCCGCCTGAGCATTACGGCTGGTTGTTCGGTACCAATGCGGCGGGCTTCATTCTGGTGGCGCAGTTCAATGCCCGGCTGGTCGGCAAGAAGGGCCCTGCGTTTCTGCTGTCGCGAACGATCTGGGTGTATTTGGCTGCGGCGCTGACGTTGTTGGCGATTGCCGGTCTGGGCACCGAACAGCTGTGGCCCCTGCTGGTGCCGTTGTTTATCTGCATTGCCAGCCTGGGTTGCATCATCCCCAATGCGTCAGCCTGCGCCATGAACGGCCAGTGGGCGCGTGCCGGTAGCGCGTCGGCGTTGCTCGGTTGCCTGCAGTTCAGCGTGGCCGCTGCCGCCGCTGCATTGGTGGGCGTGTTGCACGATGGCACTGCGGTGCCGATGGCCCTGGTCATCAGTTTGTGCGGCGTGCTGGCCGTGACGCTTTCCGTGCTGACCCGTCGGCTGCAGCATAAGCGTGATGTCGCACTCCCACCGGTATAGGACTCGTACGTTAGAGATGATCCAGAAGCAGCTTCAGCCGCGAGCGATAGTGCGTTCGGTGAAACTCCAGCGCATGCCTCGGCATTTTCGTGGCTAAAGCCACCCTACGTTAAAACGACTACGCCGAACTTGGATTTATCCTACGGAGTATTCGGAAAATCATTCCCTTAAATATCATTAGCTGCGGCGAACTGCGAATATGCAGTTTGTCCGTTGTCTTATTTTGTTGCTTCGTTTTATGAGTTTGCGGCGTGATTGAGGAGTTTGGCTATTGGCGCTGCGGCCTAAAGCCTAGAAAATATGCCGCTCTTCAGCAGGGCGTGTGCTTTTGAGCTCGGATTCAAGTTGCAAGTTTCAAACCTGACTAATGATTGAAGTGAAGTCACGGATTTCTTACTGAGTCGGGTTAGTTGTTACAAGGCTTAGACTTCCCGATGGGAGTTGGTTACAGGCTTGATACCAACTCCTCGGGCTGTCTCATGGATACAGATGAAGTTAGGACAGGGAGTGAACCTATGGAATATGCACCTTGCGTCAGTCACATTGCGTCGCTGCTGGCGGACCCCAAGCGCAGCGCAATGATTTGGGCCCTGATGGACGGCACTGCTCGCTCCGCCAATGAGCTGGCGTTATTGGCTGGCCTGACAACGTCGTCGGCGGGCGCGCATCTGACGCGGTTGGCGACCGGTGGTCTGGTCAAGCAAGAGGTTCGTGGTCGCAAACGGTTCTTCCGCCTGGCAGGTCCTCAGGTTGCTGCCGCACTGCATGCATTGGCTGGGGCTTCGCAAATCAGCGCTGCGCAGATCAATCGAAATGTGGCCCAGCCGATGCCTGCCATGCCATTGCGCCAGGCGCAGATCTGCTGTGACCACCTGGGCGGTGAAATGGCAGCCGAGTTGTATCAGCGATTGCTGGGCGCAGGGTGGATCGAGCAGCAGGAGCAGCGGGTTGAAGTCACTACCGTTGGGGTGGCGAAGTTCGCCGAGCGAGGGATCTACATACCGGCACTGGCCTTGCGTCAGCGCGAAACCGTGTGTGCCTGTGCTGACCGGGACGAACGCTCTGCTCATCTGGGGGGCGCGCTGGGGGCGGGGTTGTTGCAGCTGTTCATCCAGATGGGCTGGTTGCGCACCACCGAAGAGTCCAACACCTTGCAGATTTCATCCAGTGGGCAGCGGGAGATCGACAAGATCGCCGCTGCCGCCTGAGGATCAATCAGCTCAAGGCTTGATCAGTCGTGCATCCAGACTGTTCTGGGCCAGACGTTGCGCCTGATCCTTGGTCATACCCAGGTGCGTATACAGGGCGTGGAAGTTCTCGGTGACATAGCCGCCGAAATACGCCGGGTCATCGGAATTCACCGTGACCTTCACACCGCGCTCGAGCATGTCGAGAATGTTGTGCTGGGCCATGTCATCGAACACACACAGCTTGGTGTTGGACAGCGGGCACACGGTCAACGGAATTTGCTCGTCGATGATCCGCTGCATCAGGCGCTCGTCTTCGATGGCGCGCACGCCATGGTCGATACGCTGGATTTTCAGCAAGTCCAGGGCTTCCCAGATGTATTCCGGCGGGCCTTCTTCACCGGCGTGAGCCACCGTCAGGAAGCCTTCGTTGCGGGCGCGATCAAACACACGCTGGAACTTGCTCGGCGGGTGGCCCATTTCTGAGCTGTCCAGGCCCACGGCGACAAAGGCATCGCGAAACGGCAGCGCCTGGTCGAGGGTCTTCTGGGCTTCGTCTTCGCTGAGGTGGCGCAGGAAACTCAGGATCAAGCCGCTGCTGATACCCAGTTTTGCCTGGCCATCCTTGAGTGCGGCGGCAATGCCGGTGAGCACCACTTCAAACGGGATACCCCGGTCGGTATGGGTCTGCGGGTCGTAGAACGGTTCGGTATGAATCACGTTCTGCGCCTTGCAACGCTCCAGATACGCCCAGGTCAGGTCGTAGAAATCCTGCTCGGTGCGCAATACGTCCGCGCCCCGGTAATACAGGTCGAGAAACTCTTGCAGATTGTTGAACGCATAAGCCCCGCGCAGGGTTTCCACGTCATTCCACGGCAGCGCGATTTTGTTGCGTTCGGCGAGTGCGAAAAGCAGCTCGGGCTCCAGCGAGCCTTCGAGGTGCAGGTGCAGTTCTGCCTTGGGCAGTGCGTTTAACCAGTCGTACATGTTCTTTTCTCATCAGGTGCAGATCGCCAGCATTCTACAGAGTCGAACTGTCGGAGGGGCAAAACCTGACCAAGCGGTTCAATTACGACGCTCGTGGCTCCCGTCTGTAGGCGTAGGTATCGGCGAAACGCGACAGCAGGAAATCCGCGCAGGTGGTCGCAGGGTAGCGCGCGGGCTGGCTTTCGCTCTGGCAGCCGGGCAGGCATTCGATGCGGGTGTCCGGGTTGGGCTCGACGAAGAACGGCATCGAATAGCGATCAACCCCCAGCGGGCTGATGACCCGGTGTGGCGTGGACACATAACGATCATTGCTCCAGCGCGCCATCATGTCGCCTATGTTCACCACGAAGGTCCCTTCAATCGGCGGCGCGTCGATCCATTGCCCGCGCACGTCACGCACTTGCAGGCCTCCGGCCGAATCCTGATGCAGCAGGGTGATGCAGCCGTAATCGGTATGAGCCCCGGCGCCCTGTTGCTCGGCGCTGGTTGCAGTGTGGCGCGGCGGGTAGTGGATGAAGCGCAGCACGCTGACGGGGGCGACGAAACGCGTGTCGAAAAAATCACGTTCGATGCCCAGCGCGACGGTAATCGCTTGCAGCAGTTTCTGCGCGAGCGCCTGCATGTCCAGATAGTGCTGCTCCATCAGCGCCTGCCAACCGGGCATCTCGGGATGACGGTTAGGGCCGCGCAAGGGTTTTTCAGCAACCACATCAGGGTGATCGGCGGGCAGGTGAAAGCCCATGTCGAACGTTTCCTTGAGGTCGCTGGGTAAATTGGGGTCCAGCTGTTCGGTGGCAATAGCCCCGTAGCCGCGATGATGGCGGGTCTGGGTGATATCAATCTTGAGCTTTTCAGCCTGGGGCAGGGCAAAGAATTGCTGGGCAGCGCCCACGACCTGCTCGATCCGCTCGGCGCTGATCGGGTGGCCCTTGATATAAAAGAAGCCCCATTCGCGACAGGCCTGGTCGATGTGCTGGGCAATGGCTTGCCACGCAGCCTGGTCGTCGCTGTAGAGCGGGGCGATGTCGATGATGGGGAGTTGGTTCACAGGTTTGGTCCTGGTAATCGTTTAAAGGCAAAAAACATTACTTGTGGGAGCAAGCTTGCTTGCGAAAGCGGTCTGTCAGGCTCGGAATTATCAGCCGGATGAAATGGCCTCTTCGCGAGCAAGCTCGCTCCCACGGGGGGGGGGTTGCTGCTCTTGGTTACTTCGGCAAATCCGCCTTGATGCCTTCAACGTAGTAATTCATCGACGCCAGTTCAGCATTGGTCGCGACTTTGCCTTCCGGGATTTTCACGGTGCCGGTCTGGTCCTTGATCGGGCCAGTGAAGGGGTGGAAGGCGCCGCTTTCGATGTCCGCAATGATCTTCTGCGCTTCAGCTTTCACCTCAGCCGGAACGATATCGCTGATCGGCAGCTCAACCGTGCCTTCCTTCAGGCCACCCCAGTAATCCTGGGATTTCCAGGTGCCGTTGATCACGCCTTCGGTGGCCTGAATGTAGTGCGGGCCCCAGTTGTTGACGATAGACGTCAGTACCGCTTTGGGGCCGAAGTGCGCCATGTCCGAGGCATAACCCACCGCGTACACGCCGCGACGTTCGGCCGTCTGGATCGGTGCCGGGCTGTCGGTGTGCTGGAAAATCACGTCCACGCCCTGGTCGATCAATGCGTTGGCGGCGTCGGCTTCTTTGCCCGGATCGAACCAGGAGTTGACCCACACCACTTTGATCTCGGTGCCTGGGTTGTATTTGTTCAAGGCCAGCTGGATGGCGTCGATGTCACGCAGCACTTCCGGGATCGGAAATGAAGCGACATAGCCGATTTTCTTGGTCTTGGTCATCTTCGCCGCCAGGAACCCACCGACGTAGCGACCTTCATAGGTGCGCGCCAGGTAAGTGCCCATGTTCTTGTCTTGCTTGTAGCCGGTGGCGTGTTCGAAGGTGACCTTCGGGAATTGCTTGGCGACTTTCAGGGTCGGGTTCATGTAGCCGAACGAGGTGGTGAACACCAGGTCGTAGCCACCTTTGGCCATGTTGCGAATGACCCGCTCAGCGTCTGCGCCTTCCGGTACGTTCTCGACGAAGCTGGTGGTGACCTTGTCGCCCAGTGCTTCAACCATCGCCTTGCGGCCTTGCTCATGCTGGTACGTCCAGCCGTGGTCACCGATGGGGCCGATGTAGACGAAGCCGACTTTGAGCGGGTCTGCTGCCGATGCCATCAGGCTCGAACTCAGGCCGACAACCGCAGCCATGGCGCAGAGCAGTTTTTTCAGGGGGCGACGCGGGTGAAGGGTGGAATGCATCGGGTCAAGCTCCTTGGGGTCGTTTTGGCACGGCCGTCTTAGCGGGTTGCTTGAGCAATGCAAAAAACTGACCAACTGGACAGTTAATGGCGGGGCGCCTGCTTCGCGCAGATTTAGCTCAGAAGCAACGACACTGGACGGTGCAATGAATGGACTGTCTGCCGCTAACTGGTGCACGCGTTTTAACAGTAGGCGCTGCCGCAGGCTGCGAACAGCGGTGTGTCAGGTTCATTGCCTTCGCAGCCTTCGGCAGCTCCAACGGGAAATGCGTGACCTAATCCCGGCACTTTTGAAACCTTTGCTTACACTCAACACTCTCATCGCCTTGAACGCGTTATTCGGACGGTTCATGTGTGAAGGTGTAAAGGCATTCAATGGGCTCGATACTCAAGCAAGAAAAGTTTCTTCTCCTGGCGATCATTGCGACCTGCTTCGCCTATCCCTTTGAGCATTTTTTCCTCAATAACGGGCAGGGCGTTGCGCTGACAGCGGGGATTGCGCTGGTCGGTTTCATCGTCTGCGCCTCGTTGCGTGTGGCTCACCACGCCGAGCAACTGGCTGAAAAGGTCGGCGACCCCTACGGCACCATGATCCTGACCCTGTCAGCAGTATTGGTGGAAGTAGTGATCCTGGCGATCATGATGAGCAACGAGCCTTCGCCGACCCTGGTGCGGGACACGATCTACTCGGCGGTGATGCTCGACATCAACGGCATCCTCGGCCTGGCCGCGCTGATGGGTGGCCTCAAGCATGGCGAGCAGTCTTACAACGATGACTCGGCGCGTACTTACAGCGTGATGATCCTGACCGCCATGGGCGTTTCCATGGTGGTGCCGGAATTCATTCCCGAAGGTGACTGGAAGCTGTATTCGGCGTTCACCATTGGCGCGATGATCGTGCTCTACACCCTGTTCCTGCGCATGCAGGTCGGGCCGCACAGTTACTTCTTCAGCTACAGCTACCCGGAGAAAAAGAAGCGCAAGGACCAGCCCGACGCAGAAAGTGCGCCGGTCAATCTGACGTTGTCCATCGGCACGCTGATGCTGGGCGTGGTGGTGATCGGCGCGCTGGCTGAGGTGATGTCCAAGACCGTGGACCTGGGCCTGGAAGGCACCGGTGCGCCGCCGGTCATGACCGCGATTCTGGTGGCCGCGATTTCCGCTGCGCCAGAGATTCTGACGGCTCTGCGTGCTGCGCTGGCCAACCGCATGCAGTCGGTGGTGAACATCGCCTTGGGCGCGTCGCTGTCGACGGTGATCCTGACCGTTCCCGTCATGGAAGCCATGGCGCTTTATACCGGCCAGCCGTTCCAGATGGCGATGACCCCGGTACAGACCGTGATGATCTTCATTACCTTGCTGGTCAGCGCCATCAACCTCAATGACGGCGAAACCAATGCCATCGAAGGCATGACCCACTTCGTGCTGTTTGCGACGTTCATCATGTTGTCGTTGTTGGGGCTGTAGCCGCATCAAACCTGTAGGAGCTGCCGAAGGCTGCGAAATCGATGTGCCTGGGCAGCTCCTACAGGGATTTTTACCCCCCAATCAACTCCCGCGCCGCCTGGCTGTGATCGGCGATCAAGCCTTTGAGGTCCAGGCCTTCAACCTGCCCATCAACCACTCGCCACTGCCCGCCGATCATCACCCGATCCGCTCGGTCCGCGCCGCATAACAACAGCGCCGAGACCGGATCATGGCTGCCGGAAAAGCGCAGCTCGTCCAGTTTGAACAGCGCCAGATCAGCCTGCTTACCCACCGCCAGCTCACCAATATCGCTGCGGCCGAGCAACTGCGCCGACCCTTTGGTCGCCCAGCCGAGCACGAGCTCTGGGGTGATCTTTTCGGCGCCATAGCGCAAGCGCTGGATATACAGCGCCTGCCGGGCTTCCAGCATCATGTTCGACGCATCATTGGACGCCGAACCATCGACCCCCAGCCCCAATGGCGCGCCTGCAGCCAGCAGGTCCAGCGTCGGGCAGATCCCCGAGGCCAGGCGCATGTTGGAACTCGGGCAATGGCAAATGCCCGTCCCGGCTGCACCGAGGCGCGCGATTTCTTCAGGGTTGAAATGGATACCGTGGGCCAGCCAGGTGCGCGGGCCTAGCCAGCCGACGCTGTCCAGATAATCCACGGTGCGCAAGCCGAAGCGCTGCAGGCAGAAGTCTTCTTCGTCCAGGGTTTCGGCCAGGTGGGTGTGCAGGCGCACATCGAGCTTTTCGGCCAGCGTTGCACTTTCGCGCATGATCTCTGGGGTGACCGAAAACGGCGAGCAGGGAGCCAGGGCGATCTGGATCTGCGCGCCTTCGCCGCGCTGGTGATAACGCTCGATCAGCCGTTGGCTGTCCTCAAGAATCACTTCGCCTTGTTGCACGGTCTGCTGGGGTGGCAAGCCGCCGTCGTCTTCACCCAGGCTCATGGACCCCCGCGTGAGCATGGCGCGCATGCCCAGTTCGCGGACACTTTTGACCTGCACGTCGATGGCATTTTCCAGGCCGTCCGGGAACAGATAATGATGGTCCGCCGCTGTAGTGCAGCCCGACAGCAGCAACTCAGCCAGTGCGACTTTACTGGCCAGCGCCAGCTTTTCTGGAGTCAAACGCGCCCACACCGGGTACAGGGTTTTCAGCCACGGGAACAGAGGCTGGTTGACCACCGGCGCCCAGGCGCGTGTCAGGGTTTGATAGAAGTGGTGATGGGTGTTGATCAAACCCGGCAGCAGCACGTGCTCGCGGGCGTCGAAGACTTGATCACACGGCGCGCTGGGTTGCTGACCGGTGGCGAGCATTTCAACGATGACGCCGTTTTCGATTACCAGGCCGCCTCGGGCATCGAGGTCGTTGGCGGTGAAAACAGCGAGGGGATTTTTCAACCAGATACGGATCGCGGGCATTGTGCCGGCTCCTCTGAAAATAGGGTTCAGGTTCGCCAGCTCAGTGTTGCCCTGTCTGCTGATCCAGGGTCGCCGGTGCTGGGCAGCAGCGGCGAAGGGGCGGGATTTTAACTGGATTCGTCCCGACGCGAAATCTTTGTAGTTAAACCTCGGACCTGTGGGAGCGAATTCATTCGCGAAGGCATTATCAAGGCCGATGAAGATGCATCGAATGTACTGGCCTCTTCGCGAATGAATTCGCTCCTACAGGTTTGGGTTTTTCAGCTGTTACCTCACCAGGCAATCGCCTCGCCCGTGTAATCCACAAAATAATGCCCGCCCTTGCCCGCGTAGGCCTTGAGCTGTTCAACCATGCCATGGGTACTGGTTTCGACGTCAATGGCAGCATTTTCGCCGCCCATGTCGGTTTTCACCCAGCCCGGATGCAAGGACAGCACCGTCGGGCGAGGTTCCGGCAGTTGAGTCACGAAGGTGTTGGTCAGGGAATTGAGCGCCGCTTTGCTGGCTTTGTACAACGCTGCATCGGCGCCGTCCGGGCAGGTCACACTGCCGAATCGTGAGCTCATGAAGGCCAGCACGCCGCTGTTCGGGCGGATCTGTTGCACCAGGCGCTCGGCCAGCCGAATCGGCGCGATGGCGTTGGTCAGAAAGATCTGGGTCAGTTCGGTATTAGTGACGGCCTCAACACTCTGCGGGCGCGGCCCCATGATCCCGGCATTGATCACCAGCGCATCGAAAACCTGGCCCTGCAGGGTGTCTTTCAAGGCGTCCAGGGAAGCGATGTCGTCCATATCCAGCGTTTCGATACGCACACCAGGAATGGCTTTGAGGTCGGTCGCTTTGTGCTGGTCGCGAACAGTGGCGATCACGGTCCAGTTCTGCTCGGTCAGGCGCTTGACCAGGCCCAGACCGAGGCCGCGGGAAGCGCCGATGATCAGTGCGGTTTTGTTATCGGACATCAAAATTTCTCCATTAGAAAAGAGCCGTCAGGGATTTAACGGGCAGCTTTGGCCCAGACGGCTTTGCAGTTCAGTACGTAATTGGCCGAGTTCGGCAATGCGGGTTTCGATCAGTACCAGCTTGTCGCGCAGCAACTGGGCGATGGCCTGATCCGGCGAGGGTGCTTTCCAGAGTTCGGCAACGCTGTGGCCGATTTCGTTCAGGCTGAACCCCAGACGCTGGGCGGTCTTGATGAATTGCACCAGCTGGACCATCTCGGTGGGGTAATGCCGGTAGCCATTGGCGCTGCGCTGTGCGGCGATCAGCCCACGCTCTTCATAGAACCTCAGGGTGTCGCGGCTGACCGCTGTTGCCTGGGCCAATTCTCCAATACGCATCGTCCGCAGTCCTTGGGGTTGACCCTGGAGCGTACTCCAGGCTTTAGCCTGTTGGAACACCCAATACGCAGGAGCGTCTTTTATGTGGCAACCGCAACACTATCGCCAACTGGTCCGCAGCAGCGGTTGGTATGACTTGATCGTGACCGCCGCTTTCGTCACACCTTGGAGTTTTGCAGCATTGCATGGACTGCTGTTGGCGTTGAGCCAGGCCTGGGATGTGCCGGGGGACTTGCCGCCTTTCGAACCCATGCACATGCTGATGGCCAACTTACTGGGTTCGATTGTCTGCGTGTGGTCAGTGCTGCGGATTCGCAATCCGCAACAGATGTTCGGACGCTATGACGCGGCGGGGCGGCTGTTGTTTGCCATATGGCAGGCTTACGCGCTCATGCAGGGCGCATCGCAATTGCTGGTGGGGTTTCTGATCATGGAATTGATGTGGGCGGTGTTGCAGTTGTGGCCTGTGCGCAGAGAAGAAGGGTGAACGTCACCCCTGTGGGAGCGAATTCATTCGCGAATAGGGCGGTACAGACGATAAATAAATATCGGATGTAATTGCCCCTTCGCGAATGAATTCGCTCCCACAGGTTCCGGGTTGTCCTCAGGCGATGTGTTGCACTCGTTAACTCAATGCCCCGCCTGCCAAGGCTGCCCCAACGAAACCGGGGCATACAGCCGGGTGCGCAGGGCGTTGCGCGACAGCAGCACCAACACCACGATGGTTGCCACGTACGGCAGCATGGCCAGCAAGTTGGACGGAATCGCCAGGCCAACGCCTTGCGCGACCAAGTGCAGAATACTGGCCAGCCCGAACAGGTATGCGCCCAGCAGCAACCGCCACACGCGCCAGCTGGCGAACACCACCAAGGCCAGCGCAATCCATCCGCGGCCAGCGCTCATGTTTTCCGCCCACATCGGCGTGTAAGCCAGGGACAGATAAGCCCCGGCCAGCCCTGCCATTGCGCCGCCGAACAATACCGCCAGGGTCCGTACCCGCAACACAGGCAAACCCATAGCACTGGCCGCATCCGGGTTTTCGCCGACTGCCTGAATGATCAGGCCCACACGGCTTTTCAGCAGCACCCAGGCCACCAGCGCGAACAGGGCAAAGGACAGGTACACCAGAATGTCCTGGGCAAAAAACATCCGGCCGATCAGCGGAATATCGCTCAGATAAGGAATCACAACAGGTTCGAAACCCTGTAAGGGCTTGCCCACCCAGGCCGCGCCGACAAAGCTGGAAAGCCCGACACCAAAGATGGTCAGTGCCAACCCTGTGGCCACCTGATTGGCGTTGAACAGCAGCGCCACAATCGCAAACAGGCCGGACAGCAGCATCCCGGCAAACATCGCCAGCAACACGCCCAACCAAAGATTGCCGGTGCTCAGGGCGATGATGAAACCGATCACCGCGCCGAACAGCATCATGCCCTCCTGGCCAAGATTGAGAACGCCGCTTTTTTCACAGATCAATTCACCCAGTGCCACCAGCAACAGCGGTGTACCGCAGCGAATCATGGCAAACAGAATGTTACTCAGCAGATCGATATCCATCACACGGCTCCTGTTGCTGCGGGTGCCATCTGGCGTTTGTTCCAGCGCGCTTTGAGACGCGGGCGATAGAGGATCAATACGTCGCAGGCCAGCAGGAAGAACAGCATCATCCCTTGAAACAATTGGGTGATGGCTTGCGGCAGGTTCAGCGTCATCTGTGCGCTTTCGCCACCCAGATACAACAGCGCCATGAGCAGGCTGGCGAACAGAATGCCGATCGGATTCAGGCGTCCGAGAAAGGCCACGGTAATCGCGGCGTAGCCGTAGCCCGGCGAGACTTGCGGCACCAGTTGGCCAATCGGGCCGGTGACTTCACAAACCCCGGCCAACCCTGCCAGCCCACCGCTGATCAACAGCGCCAGCCAGACCAGACGTTTCTCGCGGAAACCCACGAAACCGGCAGCGCGCTTATCCAGCCCGAGGACTTTGATCTGAAAGCCGACAAAACTGCGCTGTAACAATACCCAGACCGCAACCAGCGCCAGCAGAGCGAAATACACCCCGGCATGCACGCGGCCATCTTCGGTCAGCAGCGGCAGGCGACTGGCATCGCCGAACATTGCGGACTCCGGAAAATTCATCCCGGCCGGATCTTTCAGTGAGCCATGCACGAAGAACAGCAGCAGGTTCAGCGCGATGTAATTGAGCATGATACTGGTGAGGATTTCATTGGCGTTGAAATGGGTGCGCAACCAGGCGGTCAACCCGGCCCACGCTGCGCCGCCTAGGGTGCCGACCAACAGGATCAGCGCCAATGCCCAGCGGCTTTCCATGTCGATGATATTCACGGCAACGGCGCTACCGGCCAACGCACCGAGGAGTAACTGGCCTTCAGCTCCGATGTTCCAGATGCGCGCTTGATAAGCCACCGCCAAGCCCAGGGCGCAGAGCAGAATCGGCAACGCCTTGACCATCAGTTCCGAAACGCCATACCAGTCGCTGACCGGCGCGATGAGTAAGGTGTGCAGGGTCAGCAGCGGGTCCAGGCCCAGGCCGACAAACAATAACGAACCGCAGACAAGGGTCAGCACAGCGGCCAGCAAGGGGGAAAACCACAGCATGGCTCGCGACTGTTGCCCGCGCGGTTCCAGAGAAAGCAGCATCGGAAGCTCCGTTAATTAAGCGCGGCGGCTTGGAAATGGGGTTGAACAGAAGGGGGCGCGTCGAACTCGCCAGCCATCCAGCCGCCGACCTGCACGGGGGAAGTCTGGGCGGTGGGCACCAGCGGCGAAAGTCGACCGCTGCTCAAGGCGGCGAGGCGGTCGCTGATCTGGAACAGTTCGTCGAGGTCTTCGGAAATCACCAGAATCGCAGCGCCCGCATCGCGCAGGGCGATCAGTGCGCGATGGATGGCAGCTGCGGCGCCGACGTCCACGCCCCAAGTCGGGTGTGCCGCGACCAGCAGTTTCGGGTTTTGCAGAATCTCGCGGCCCAGAATGAATTTCTGCAGATTGCCGCCAGACAGGCTGCGCGCGGGGGCTTGAGCGTCGGGCGTTTTGACCGCGAAGCGTTTGATGATTTCGTCTGCCAGCGCCCGCACTTTGCCGCGCTGAATCAGGCCGTTGCTGACCAGGCCTTGTTGAAAGGCCGTGAGCAGCGCGTTATCGGTCAGGCTCAGTTCCGGCACGGCACCATGGCCCAGGCGTTCGGCCGGGACGAAAGCCAGACCGTTTTTACGCCGTGCATCCGGGCGCAAATGGCCGACATTGGCCTCGGCAAATCGAATCGTCGGTGACAGTGTGTTGCTCAGGGTTTGTTCGCCACTGAGCAGGGCGAGCAGTTCGTCCTGGCCGTTACCGGCCACCCCGGCAATGCCGACGATTTCACCGCTGCGCACTTCCAGGTTAACGTTCGCCAGCGAGCAGCCAAAAGGGTCGGGGTTGTGCCACGACAGGTTGTCGACCTTGAGGAACTGGGCCTGGCCCGTGACTTTCGGGTACTGCGCGGTCAGGCCTTCAGCATCACCCACCATCAATCGCGCCAGCTCCAGGTCCGAGCATTGTGCCGGGACGCAATGCCCGGACACCTTGGCTGCGCGTAACACTGTCGCGCTATGGCACAGGGCACGGACCTCACCCAGCTTGTGGCTGATGAACAAAATGCTGCAGCCTTCTTCGGCCAGGCGACGCAAGGTGACGAATAGCTCGTCAGCTTCCTGAGGCGTCAGCACCGAGGTTGGCTCATCGAGAATCAACAGGCGGATGTCCTGCATCAGGCAGCGAATGATCTCGACTTTCTGCCGCTCGCCAATCGACAGGCTGTGGACAAGTCGTTGTGGCTCCACCGCCATGCCATAGCGTTGCGACACTTCACGGATTTTGGGCTCCAGTTGTTTGGGCGTGCCCGCTGCGCCGCCCATGGCCAAGGCGATGTTCTGAGCCACGGTCAGGGTTTCGAACAGCGAAAAGTGCTGGAACACCATGCCGATGCCCAGGCTTCTGGCTTGCGCCGGATTACGCATGGTCAAGGTCTCGCCCTGCCAGACGATGGCGCCGGAGTCAGGTTGCGTGACGCCATAGATGATCTTCATCAGGGTGCTTTTGCCCGCCCCGTTCTCGCCGAGTAGCGCGTGGATTTCTCCCGCAGCAATGCTCAGGTCAATGGCGTCGTTGGCCAGGCAACCGGGGTAGCGCTTACTGATGGCGCGCATTTGCAGGCGCGCGAGGTTCGCAGGGTTTGGCATGACAGGCTCAAGGTCAGATAGATCGCCTGTGGATAAAGCAATTTCCTGGCCAGGTAGTCAGGTTTTGGTTGTTTGTCGTCTTTGCGCCACGCTATCGCGCTTCCCGCCGTTTTCGTGACGCAGCCAAGCAGCTGATCACTGTTCGGGGCTTTGAATCGGGCACCAGTTCAGGGCGAATCCCTGGCCGACTGATTCAATAGTGCTCACTTCGGTTGTGCAAAAAATAGACAGTCCGCGGCGAGCGAGCTACGCCAAGCGCCGGGGCGAGCGTTGCACCTGTTATCCACAGGTTGGTCCACAGTAACTGTGCGCAAGCGAAAAACCTCGATATAAACAGTGGCACCGTTGCTGCCAGAGGCAATAAGCATCGCTAAGAGACTGTTTGGTTGAGGTTTTTGTGATTTGAGTGCACATCTGTACAGAAATTGATCAATCTTCTGAAAGCCATGGCCCGTAAGCCTCGCAGAGGCCTGTACTCAGCTTATCCACAGGCGGATGCACAGTAGATGTGTGCAAGTGTGGGATTAGCAGACCAACCCTTGGAAACACATGAACACATTGGTTGACCTCAGACCTGTGGGAGCGAATTCATTCGCGAATAGGCAGGTACATTCGATAGATGTGCTTCGGTTGTACGCCCACATTCGCGAATGAATTCGCTCCCACAGGTCCGCGTTAATCCTCAGGGGAGAGCTGCAACACAATCCGCCCACGACTCAAATCCGCCAGCTGCTTGCGCAAAACCTCTATCTGCTCCGGCCCGAAGGCAATCGACAGCTCGACTCCGTTGGCCGTGAAGTCTTCGTGCTGCACTAGACCGTTGAGTTCCGCGACCCGCAATTTGACCAGTGCCAGCTCGCTGAAACTGCACGAAAAACTCAGCGGCACGCGGTTGATCAGCGGTAGACGCTCGGCCAGTTGCAGGCATTTGTTGGCGCCGCCGCCATACGCTCGGGCCAGCCCGCCAGTACCCAGTTGAATCCCGCCATACCAGCGAATCACCAGCACTACGACCTGATCGAACTCTTGTGCCTCGATGGCTGCGAGAATCGGACGGCCCGCCGTGCCGCCCGGTTCGCCATCATCGTTGCTGCGATAGTGGTCGGCCAGTTTCCAGGCCCAGCAATTGTGGGTGGCGTTCAGGTCGCTGTTCTGCTCGATGAACGCTTGTGCGTCGCCCGCGCTGGAGATGGGCGCGGCGAGGGTGATGAAGCGGCTCTTGCGAATTTCTTCGCGATATTCACAAGGGCCAACCAGAGTAAAGGACATTCGTGGGTTCCAGCTGTCGACGGGGTTTACGTCAGTTCGGGCATCTATTCAAGCCTCAGGCGGCGTCAGGCCGCAACCCTTGAGAATGATGCGGATCAGATTGTCGCTCGCAACGTCCATGTCTTGCTTGGTTAATCGCGTGCGGCCAGTGACCTGACAGATCTGCGTCGCAAAGTCGGCATAGTGTTGAGTGCTGCCCCACAGTAGGAAAATCAGGTGTACGGGGTCGACCGGGTCCATTTTTCCTGCATCGATCCAGGCCTGAAACACCCCGGCGCGGCCCTGGAACCAGGTCTGGTAGTCCTGACTGAAATACTGATTCAGGCATTCGCCACCACTGATGATCTCCATGGCGAATATCCGCGACGCCTGAGGGTGGCGTCGGGAGAACTCCATTTTTGCGCGGATGTAGCGGCTCAGCGCTTGAGCGGGATCATCCTCGACTTTCAGATTATTGAAGGTGCTGTCCCACAGCTCGAGGATATTGCTCAGCACCGCGATGTAGAGCCCGAGCTTGTTGGTGAAGTAGTAATGCAGATTGGCCTTGGGCAGCCCGGCGTTCAGCGCGATGGTATTCATGCTGGTGCCTTTGAAGCCGTGACGGGCGAACTCGTCCTCGGCGGCTTTGATAATGGCTTCTTCATTCTTCTGGCGAATACGGCTGGCAGGCTTGATGCCAAGGGTGCTGTGCGCAGGGACTTCAAGGGTCATGGGCAGTTCCGGGACAGATCATGGGGTGCGACGCTGAACAGATAACGTAACCGCGCCGATCCGACAAGCGTTGGCGGGGCAAATCCTGTTAACCGTTCAGCATCCTGAGCATTTTTAATGAGCTGATGTCTCCACGTCGGAAACAGGTTTGACGACCTCCACGCTTGCCTTGTCCTCCGGCAGCAAAAGGCACATCACGATCGCCGTGATGCCGCCGCTGGTGATCGCCGAATCGAACAGGTTTTGCACCAGCTTGGGCAGGTGATGCAACAACGCCGGCTGCGCAGCGATGCCCAGCCCGACGCCAAAGGAGGTGGCGATGATCAGCATGCTGCGCCGGTCCAGCGGCGCCTGGGACAGAATGCGTACGCCAGCGGCAGCCACACTGCCGAACATGACGAGGGTTGCACCGCCCAGCACCGGCTTGGGGATCTGCTGGAGCAGGGCGCCAATGGTGGGGAACAGGCCGAGCACGAACAGCACCGCGCCGATGTACAGGCCGACATACCGGCTGGCAACGCCAGTCAGCTGGATCACGCCGTTGTTCTGGGCGAACGTGGTGTTGGGGAAGGCGCTGAAGGTCGCCGCGATCATGCAACTGACCCCGTCGCCCAGCACGCCGCCCTTGAGCCGGGCAATGTAGCTCGGGCCGCTGATGGGCTTGCGGGCGAGCATGCAGTTGGCGGTCAGGTCGCCGACAGTTTCGATGGTGCTGATCAGATAAATCAGCGCCACGGGTAGGAAAGCGCTCCAATCAAACGCAAAACCAAATCTGAACGGAATGGGCACGCTGATCAAGGGCAGATCGCTGACCGAATGGGGGATCAGTTTTCCGCTGAACCACGCCGCGAGGCTGCCAACGGCCAGGCCGATGATAATGGCGGACAAGCGTATCCAGGGCGTGTTCGAACGATTGAGCAGGATGATCACCAGCAATACAAAGCCGCCCAGCGCGAGATTCAGCGGCTCGCCGAAGTCCGGCGCGTTGAAGCCACCGCCCAGGTCGGTTACTCCGACCTTGATCAGGCTGACGCCAATCAGGGTGATCACGATGCCTGTTACCAGTGGCGTGATGACCCGGCGCAACTGGCCGATGAATCGACTCAACACGATCTGCACCAGAGCACCGAAAAAGCACACGCCGAAGATCATCGCCAGGATGTCTTCCGGGCTGCCGCCCCGTTGCTTGACCAGAAAGCCCGCCGACAACACCGCGCCGAGAAACGCAAAACTGGTGCCCTGCAGGCAGATCATCCCGGCGCCAATGCCGAATGGCCGACGTGCCTGGATGAAAGTGCCTACACCGGAAACCATCAACGCCATGCTGATCAGGTACGGCATGTAAGCGCCCAGCCCCAACGCCGAGCCGATCACCAGCGGCGGCGTGATGATCCCGACGAAGCTGGCAAGCACGTGTTGCAGCGCGGCAAGCATCGCCGGTAAGGGTTTGGGGCGATCATCCAGGCCGTAAATCAGATCGCTGCTGGTGGAGGCTTCGGGCTGCATGGGGCGGTCTCGATATTGTTTGTATCGATATCTGTGCAAAAAGCTGTCCAAGTGCTCAGGTTTTTTTGACCTGCCACGTTGCTGCAATCTTGTGGGACCGGATTCATCCGGGAAAGGGCCGGTACATTCGATGAAGATGTGTGGTCAGGGATGCCCTCTTCCCGAATGAATTCGGTCCCACAGAAAACGAAATGCGTTGGAAATGTCTCACCGCGTAGCAGCCAGCGTCTGCAGAAAGCTCTCCAGCACCAAATGGGGGCGGCGGCCTTTGCGAGTGACCGAGACCAGGCTCAGGTCGTAAAACCGTGAAGAAGGCTTCAATGCCCGCAAGCGCCCCTGCTGCACCCAGAAACTGGCGTAATGGTCCGGCAGGTAGCCGATGTAGCGACCGGTCAGAATTAGAAACGCCATGCCTTCGCGGTCCGAAGCGCTGGCGGTGCAATTGAGCGCCTGATAATGGGCTTGAATATCGGCGGGCAGGCGGAAGGTCGGGGCAATGGCGTCCTGCTCAGCCAACCGTGAATCATCCAGTGCAGCATCTTCCATATAGAAGAGCGGATGACCCACTGCGCAATAGAGCAATGACCGCTCGCTGTACAACGGCTGATATTCAAGCCCCGACAGCGCGCTGGCCTGAGGCACGACTCCGACATGCAAGCGGCCATCGAGCACGCCTTGCTCGACTTCGTTGGGCGCAATCATGCGGATGTTGATGTGCACGTCCGGGCCGCGTTCTTTGAGCTGCGCCAATGCGTGGGTGATGCGCATGTGGGGGAGGGTGACCAGGTTATCGGTCAGCCCGATGTTCAGTTCGCCGCGCAAGTGCTGATGCAGCCCGTTAACCTCGGTCCGGAAGCTTTCCAGGGCGCTGAGCAACTGCAAAGCGGACTGGTAAACCTCGCGGCCTTCTTCAGTAACGGAAAATCCCGCCCGCCCGCGTTGACACAAACGCAGGCCCAGGCGCTGTTCTAGATCGCTCATCTGTTGGCTGATGGCCGAGCGGCCGATGCCCAGTGCGCTTTCAGCGGCTGAGAAACCACCGGACTCGACTACGCTTCGAAAGATGCGTAGCAAGCGAATATCAAAGTCACTGACTTGTGCCAAGGGATCGGGGCGACGGCTCATAGTTTAGTAGTCGGCTAACTGAAGATCGGAAAAGTTGGGTTTTTCCGACTTTATCCCCGTGGCACTTTAGCTGCATCAACAATTTGCACCCACTCACCGCCAGCGCTCCAGCGAGGTCCGTTCCGATGAACAGTTTTGAGTCGTCCGACATGTCTATCGCCAGCCAATTGAAGCTTGATGCTCATTGGATGCCTTACACCGCCAATCGCAATTTCCAGCGCGATCCGCGGTTGATCGTGGCGGCCAGTGGCAGTTACCTGACGGACGACAAGGGCCGCAAGATCTACGACGCCTTGTCTGGCCTGTGGACCTGCGGTGCGGGGCACACCCGCAAAGAGATCCAGGAAGCGGTTTCCAAACAGCTGGGCATTCTGGATTACTCCCCCGCGTTTCAATTCGGTCATCCGCTGTCGTTTCAACTGGCGGAGAAAATCACCGAGCTGACCCCGGGCAACCTGAATCACGTCTTCTATACCAACTCGGGTTCCGAGTGCGCCGATACGGCAGTGAAGATGGTGCGCGCTTACTGGCGTCTCAAAGGTCAGGCGAGCAAGACCAAAATGATCGGTCGTGCCCGTGGCTATCACGGCGTTAACGTGGCGGGCACCAGCCTGGGCGGCGTGAACGGCAATCGCAAAATGTTTGGCCAGTTGATGGATGTCGATCATCTGCCCCACACCTTGCTGGCCAGCAACGCCTATTCCAAAGGGATGCCGGAAGCGGGTGGCATCGCGCTGGCCGATGAAATGCTCAAGCTGATCGAGCTGCATGACGCTTCGAACATCGCTGCGGTCATCGTTGAGCCCATGGCGGGCTCCGCCGGAGTGATCGTTCCGCCGCAGGGTTACCTCAAGCGCCTGCGTGAAATTTGTGATCAGCACAACATCCTGCTGATCTTCGACGAAGTCATCACCGGCTTCGGTCGCACTGGCTCGATGTTCGGTGCGGAAAGCTTCGGTGTGACGCCTGACCTGATGTGCATCGCCAAGCAAGTCACCAACGGTGCGATTCCCATGGGGGCGGTGATTGCCAGCAGCGAGATTTATCAGACGTTCATGAATCAGCCGACGCCTGAGTACGCAGTGGAATTCCCCCATGGCTACACCTATTCCGCTCACCCGGTTGCTTGTGCGGCCGGTCTTGCCGCGTTGGAGTTGCTGCAGCGGGAAAACCTTGTGCAGCAAGCCGCAGAAGTCGCGCCGCATTTCGAAAGCGCCATTCACAGCATCAAGGGCACCAAGAATGTCGTGGATATTCGTAACTACGGCCTCGCGGGTGCGATCCAGATTGCTCCACGTGATGGCGATGCGATCGTCCGGCCATTCGAAGCGGGCATGAAGCTGTGGAAAGCAGGGTTCTATGTGCGCTTCGGTGGCGACACCCTGCAGTTCGGGCCAACGTTCAACAGCAAGCCGCAGGACCTGGATCGTCTATTCGATGCGGTAGGCGAAGCGCTGAATCAGATCGACTGATAACCCTCTTCTATATAGATGACAGGCGCGAATCTGTTCGCGCCTGCTTCGGAGTCATTTCATGAGCACCATTCAACACCTGATCGACGGCCAATTTGTGACCGATACAGGCCGCACCGCCGACGTATTCAATCCCTCGACCGGCCAGGCTATCCATAAAGTCCCATTGGCGAGCCGGGAAATCGTGCAGCAGGCGATCGATTCAGCCAAGGCTGCTTTTCCGGCATGGCGCAATACGCCGGCGGCAAAGCGCGCGCAGGTCATGTTCCGTTTCAAGCAGTTGCTGGAGCAGAACGAGGCTCGTATCGCCCAGCTGATTAGCGAAGAGCATGGCAAGACCCTCGAAGATGCTGCAGGCGAGTTGAAGCGCGGTATCGAAAACGTCGAGTTTGCCTGTGCTGCGCCGGAAGTCCTCAAAGGTGAATACAGCCGCAACGTGGGGCCGAACATTGATGCCTGGTCTGATTTCCAGCCGCTGGGTGTGGTCGCCGGTATTACCCCGTTCAACTTCCCGGCGATGGTGCCGCTGTGGATGTATCCGCTGGCGATTGTGTGCGGCAACTGCTTCATCCTCAAACCATCGGAGCGCGATCCAAGCTCCACCTTGCTGATTGCCCAGTTGTTGCAGGAAGCCGGCCTGCCTAAAGGCGTCCTTAACGTGGTGCACGGTGACAAAACTGCGGTGGACGCGCTGATCGAAGCGCCGGAAGTCAAAGCGTTGAGCTTTGTCGGCTCCACTCCGATTGCCGAGTACATCTATAAAGAAGGCGCTGCACGTGGCAAGCGCGTTCAGGCATTGGGCGGGGCGAAGAACCATGCGGTGCTGATGCCGGATGCCGATCTGGACAACGCAGTCAGCGCACTGATGGGCGCAGCTTATGGTTCATGTGGTGAACGCTGCATGGCCATCTCTGTTGCGGTGTGTGTGGGTGATCAGGTTGCCGATGCATTGGTCGCCAAGCTGGTGCCACAAATCGCTTCGCTGAAAATCGGCGCGGGCACCACCTGCGGGCTGGACATGGGGCCACTGGTTACCGGGCAGCATCGCGATAAAGTCAGTGGCTATATAGAAGACGGCGTCCAGGCGGGTGCGAAGCTGGTGGTCGATGGCCGTGGCTTGAGTGTCGCCGGTAATGAGGATGGCTTCTTCCTGGGTGGTTGCCTGTTCGATCAGGTCACCCCAGAGATGCGTATCTATAAAGAAGAGATCTTTGGTCCGGTGCTGTGCATCGTGCGCGTTGACAGTCTCGAAGCCGCCATGCAATTGATCAATGATCATGAGTACGGCAATGGCACCTGTATCTTCACTCGCGATGGCGAAGCGGCCCGCTTGTTCTGCGATGAGATCGAAGTGGGAATGGTTGGGGTCAACGTGCCGCTGCCGGTGCCGGTGGCTTATCACAGCTTCGGTGGCTGGAAGCGTTCGCTGTTCGGCGACCTGCATGCTTATGGCCCGGATGGCGTGCGTTTCTATACGCGCCGCAAGGCAATTACCCAGCGCTGGCCGCAGCGTGCAAGCCATGAGGCATCGCAGTTCGCGTTTCCTAGCTTGTAATTACTTATAAAGAGGGGCGGGCTGCAAGGCTCGCCCCTTTGTTTTGGGGCGTTTCATGAATATGTGACACTTTAGTGAAATAAGGGGTTGACGGCCTCTCGAATCT